>JBCCOI010000486.1:0-6018 GCA_039025515.1 Planctomycetota bacterium | reverse complement strand
CTTGAAACGTCCTTCCCAGAAACGACCGGTGCACTCGTCTTGCTTGTTGGCCATTCGAGCAATCGGCTCGGCGAGCGCACGCATAAACCAGGAGATGTCAGAGATCCGCTTTCGGATCTCCGCCAGCCTCTCCTTATCTCGGCAAAGCGTCTTCACGTCGTTCTCGGTCGGCTCTGCGAGGTGTTCCTCAAGCCTTCTACCCGGGAAAACACGAAGCCAACGAATTGCAACTTCCTCATCGGACCATTGTTTTGCAACGTCAGGGCGGTTGCGCAAGATCTGATGCAGGTGGTTGCTCATGATCGCGTACGAGAGAACATCCACTGCGAACACGGATGCGAGCGCTTCCATGCGTCGACGAATCCATTCTTTGCGGAACGAATAGTCGTTACCCGTTTCGTAGTCCACACCGGCCAGAAACGCGCGTCTGACGCATCTCTGGACGACGTGAACGACACAGACTTCGGCAGGATCAAACTGTTCAGCACGTTGCGGTCGCGGCATGGGAGTCCCTCAAACGAGTTGTGTGACGCCTAAACCTAACAGGCTAAACGACAGCCGTCAAACATTAGGTGGCTGGCACCTTTCAACCCCTTTCAACCTTCAACCTTCGAGTTGCGTGACGCCAGAAACCTAACAAACCAAACCACAGCCGTCAAACATAAAGTGGCTGGCACCTTTTAACATTTTAACAAGCTCAGGATGATGTGCTACAGAGCTGTCTCGCCGGTCAAGTGAGCCAGCGTTCGTTCTACTTTTTGGAATAACAGGGATCCCGGCGACTCCACTTCACGCTGAACCAGTACAGCTTCATCAGCTCATTCTACCTGGGGCTTTTTTTCTCTGCATGCATTTCGACGATGAACCTAGCTGCTTCTCGCGGAATGGGCTTCAGCTTTGTTGCAATCGGCTCAATTTGCTCCCCCGATGCTGGCAGGCGGATTTCGCTGCTTTCCACCTGAAGGCCATCTTTACGAACGCGATACGAAAATTCGTTGACTCGCTCAATCCAATTGGTCTTTGACTTGACTTTAAGAAGGTCACCTTCGACTGAAAAGCTAATCAACCCATTTGAAGATGGCGCAACCTCTTCCTCTATAAACGCAACGGCGCTATCTCTGACGCCGACCGCAGCGATGTGTGCCGCCCATCTGCCAGGTAGCCGTTGTTGCTCTAGGAAATAGATTTCCGTCAAAGGTTCCCCGGCGACCACTCTGGCAACGACACGCCTTATTCCTCTGCTGTCAACAACGAGCTCTCTAAGATTTGCGTCTACCGAATCAAACTTTGGGATATACCATGTTATGAACGCTAACTCCTCTTTGGATATCCGAGCGTTTGCGAGTTTGTTGAGAATTGGCCAAGATTGACTCTTCTTGGCAGATGTGTCATCGCAAACAATTGCTGGAAATAGCAATTGCGAAACTAACACAACTATGAAACTTCGGAGTTGCACTTTCTTGTCCTCATCGATTGGTTCTTCTGGCTTGGATTACGCGTACCTGCAACGCTGGGCCAAGTTCCCCATTATCGAGCGGGTATTGAATGACAACACCCCAGTCGATAACGTCCGTGAACGCGGGGTTTTCTTCAAGTTGCGATAGAGCTTCGTCAATTACTGATGTAGCTCCTTCCCCAAAAGTGATTGTGACGGTTCCTCCAGGACGTATGATCCGCTCGAATTCAGCGACTGTAATTGGTTTTACCGGTGATGATCTTTGAGTGACGTGGGTCACTGAGTCATCAGGCAATAGTGATGTATTGGGCCTTGGCGGCACTTCGTCTTCAGCATTGTGATCGTCAAACCTTGGGTCCGTCGAGAAATCAACAATGGCAGGATTCTCTCCGTTGCCAAAGTTGTTAATGACAGCCTCATTATCGGGTACATCACCGACGTCGATTGTACCAGCTCCAACTCCTGACGTGATCAATGGGGGAAACGATGGTTTTACGCGAACTGTTTCTGTAGGGCTGAATTCTGGAGGATTACGCGGGTCGTGAGTCCACATTCTGTCGCTGCTACCCACAGGATCTGGATTGGCTTCACCTTGCTCAAGTACTAGACCACTTGAATCTTTGAAGCTCACTGGATTGTTTTGAACATAGCGACTCACGTTGGTATCGCCTGCGGCGAAGCCGATGGGGTCGTTGCTTAGCCAGCGGCCTGTCGCGGTGTCGTAGTACCTGGCTCGGTGGTAGTTGAGACCTGATTCTTCACCTCGTTCTCGGCCGGTGAAGCCGTAAAGGAAGTCGACGGCGGCATCTGTCTCGCTTACCACGTTGCCGTAAGAGTCATAGACGATGTGATTCTCGACGTTGCCATCGCTGTCGACGATGTCTCGTACGCTGCCCAGGTGGTCGGTCAATGACCATAACACTTCGCTCGTCGCGTCATCTTCGATCGCGAGGATCTGATCGACGGCGGGGCCGTGAAGCATGCGATGCGTGATGTCACCGCCGGAGTCGGTGACGGCTAGAATGTCTCCGCCGTCGTAAACGAAGCGAGTGACTTCTGCCGCTGCTGATCCGGCTCCATCATCGTCGACCGACTTGCTGACTCGGCGATTGTAAATGTCGTACTCGTACGCGATCTCGTTGGTGATCGTTCCGGAGTTGTTCTTCTCACGGATCGCGGTCAAGCGGTTGCGGTGATCCCAGTCATATTCCGTCGTCTTGTCGTCGGCGGGGTCCGTGCTGATCCGTGTTCTTGTGATTCGGTTCCCGTTGTCGTCGTAGGTGTAGTTGAACACGCCATCGCTGGTCATCCGGTTATCGGTTCCGGTCGTGTAGCCGGTGTTGGTTCGATTGCCGTTTTCGTCGTACGAGTAGGCTTCGTCGGAGATGTGGGTATGATCCGCCTCGGTGAGCTGTCCCGTCGTGTCGTAGGTGAAGTCGGTGGTCCCCGACAGTCCCACCGAAGACGTCGCAGCGATCTGTATGATGCGGTTGTGCCGATCGTAGGTGAAGTCGTAATCCGCAATCGACGTCGACGAATGCGTGTGTTCCAGCGACGTGATGCGCCCCAGATCGTCACGCACGTAGTCGGTCGTGGCGACTTCGTTGGATGTACCACCGACCACCGCCTTGTAACGCGTGATCGAATCGAATCGTCCGTCGATAGTGTACGTGAAGTCGACGCGCTTCTCCTGAACGGTCGCGCCGCCGACTTGATCGTCTTGCGTCAGAGAGGTGACGCGTCCAAGATCATCGAACGTGTAAGTGTTGAGTAGATCGTCCGTCCAGCCGGAACCCGAGTCGACTTCTAAACCCAAAGACGTTCGTCGGCTAGATGCATCGAACACCGATGTCAACCGGAACTCGTCGATTCCCGTCCCAAAATCGATCTCCGTTTGCGTCGCCCGGTGGAGATTGTCGTACGTGTAGGAGTAGCTCGCCGAGGGATCACTCGCCGACGTCAAGTTGCCGATCGCGTCGTAAGCGAATGTGAGCGTCCGGACCGTCGTCGCCCCGTCTTTCCAGACTTCGCTGGTCAAACGGTCGAGGTCGTCATAGTTGAACTCCGTCCCCAGCCCGCGTCGGTCGGTCATTTCCGTCAGTCGACTCGCGGCGTCATACGTGTAACTGGTCACTTCGCTGAGCGGATCGGTCTCGCTGGTCATGCGTCCGATTCCATCGTAGGCCCACGAGGTCACGTTGCTTTCCGAATCAGTCAGCGAGGTACGTCGTCCCAGTTTGTCGTACGCGTAGGTTGTCGTCGGCCTTCCGAGCGAACCCGCTCCATCGGGATCCGGCAACTGGACTTCGGTCGCCCGTCCGAGATTGTCATACGCGTAGTCGGTGACGTTGGAGAGTGGATCCGTCGACTTCGTCATCCATCCGGCCGCGTTGTATTCGAAACTTTCGAAAGCGGCTTGCTGCGGGCCGGTTCCGTCGGGGTCGGGAAGCGTTCGCCCCGTCAAACGGCCCAAGTTGTCGTAGGCGGGGGTGGTGACCGACCCAAGCGAGTCCGTCGCCGAGGTTACGCGTCCCGCGTCATCGTAGACCCACGAGAGCGTCGGTGCGGCCAGCGAGCCCGCGCCGTCCGGATCGGGAAGCGTCGTTTGAGTCCGACGGTTCCTGGCGTCGTAGGTGAAGGACGTTACCGCGCCGATCGCGCTGGTCACGGCCACCAAGTTCCCCGCCGTGTCGTACTCGTAGTCCACCTCTGGAGCGGAGAGCGAGCCGGCGCCATCGGGGTCGGCAAACGTTTCTTGAATTAGCCGGTTTGCGTCGTCGTACGTCAATGTGGTCACGTTCCCCAGCGGGTCCGTGGTCGTGGCGAGTTGACCGCCCGACGTGTAGGTGGACGACCACTCAGGAGCGGTTGCCGGACCGGCTCCATCGGGGTCGGGCAGCGTCATCGACGTTTGCCGCGACATCACGTCATACTCGAACGTTGTCACGCGTGACAGAGGATCGGTGACGGAAGTCAACCGACCCATGTTGTCGTACGCGTAGCTGGTCACGGGACTTGTTTGCGAACCCGCACCGTCGGGATCGGGCAACGTGACGGATGTTTGGCGACCCGCTGCGTCATAGCCATACGTGGTCACGTATCCCAGCGCATCGGTGATCGTGCTCAGGCGGCCCGCCGCGTCGTAGGCAAGTGTCGTCACGGAGGCGGTTTGGCTGCCAACCCCGTCGGGATCGGGAAGCGTCGTCGTCGCTAGGCGGCTGCGAGAGTCGTAGGTGTAACTGGTGACATTGCCGAGCGCGTCGGTGAACTCGGTAAGCTGGTTCATCACGTCATAGGCAAAGGACTCGATGGGCGCGTCAAGCGGACCGGCGGGAGCCAAGCCGTCGGGGTCGGGATATGTGATCTCCGTCAAACGCCCAAGATCATCGTACGTGTAAGAAGTCGTATTGCTGAGTTCATCCACCTCGGTCGCGAGCAGGTAATCGCTGTCATAGGTGTAGGAAACGTCTGCTTCGTCGCCGGTGCCGTCGGCGAACGTGATCACCGTGATTTGGCCAAAGCTGGTTAAGAGGTTGTTCGTACCGTAATCGACATCGGTGACGTTGCCTCGTGGGTCCGTCATGGTCAAGATCATGCCGCCGGGTAGTTGGTCGACGGCGGTCGGATTGGACGTGTACGTCATCGAGGTCACGATGTCATCCGTCTCGCCGTTAAACGCGTCGTCTTTCGCGCCGATGATGCGTTCGACTTGCGTGAAATTGCCCGACGAATCCACTGTGTAGTTGGTGACGTTTCCGTCCGCGTCGGTGAATTTGGTCGGCCGGTTCCAATCGGTGTCATACTCCCAAGTCTTCGTGGTTAAATCGGGATAAGTCACCTTCGTCAGGTTATTGGCGTCGTCGTATTCGAACTCGGTAACGGGGCTTGCTAGCGGACCCGCCCCATCAGGATCGGGAGCGGTCAGTTTCGTCGGATACCCGGCGTCGTTGCGTTCCCACGTGGTGACGTTACCAAGCGCATCTTCGACTTCGAGCTCAAAGCCAAGCGGGTCGAACTGAACGTAGACGGTATTGGAGAGCGGATCGGTGACGGAACCACGCGGCGTCGCTGCGGGAAGGCTTGCCGGAGAACCGCTTGTTCCGCCACCGCTGGCGACCATTCCCTGAACGACCTGGGGCGCGTAGGTATAGGTATCGCTACCGGGATGCACGACTGAACTAAGGCGATCGAACGCGTCGTAGTTGAACGTGGTCGTGTTGTCTCGCGGATCGACGATCGTCTTGATCATCTGATTGCCGGAGTCGTAGGTGAAATCCGTCTCGGCAGCGGCAAGCGGCCCCGCCGCGTCGGGATCGGGCGTGGTGATTCGCGTGATCTGGTCGCTGCCATTGTGCGTGAGTGTTGTCACACGTCCGGCCCAATCGGTGATCGTCGAGAGTTGCCCCGAAGAGTATGCCAGGGTGATCTCGCGACCGTCCTGTCGCGTGATCTTGGTGAGGTTGCCGGAAGTGTACGTGTATTCCGTCGTGTTTTTGTTGAGGTCACTGCGTGACGTGATGTTGCCCGATGAGTCGAACTTGAGCTCGCCCTTGCTCTTGGTG
>JBCCOI010000485.1:0-6030 GCA_039025515.1 Planctomycetota bacterium | reverse complement strand
GATGGAGTGCAGGCGAGGTATGTTCGCATCGAGGCGGTTTCGAATCACGGATCAAACGTTTCGTCAGGACTGAGTGATCTGGAGTTTCGCGGAACACTGGTGAAGTCTGCGAAGTCCTCGCTCATCGGAACGATCAGCGTCGCGTCCGCGAGCAGCGAGCGAGACGCGAGCAGCAGTGCACCACGCACACTTGGAAGCGGATTCTTTTCGGGAAGCAATGTCCATGATTCACGCCAACGAAGCGGAAACTGGGAGTCCGCCGATGGCGATTCGACGCCTTCGATTACCTACGACCTTGGGAAGCAACACGACCTCGGATCGATCAGGATCTGGAACTACAACTATCGTTTCGCAACCGAGCGAGGTGCCAAGTTGGTCAATGTCTTTGTTTCAGACGACAATGAAGACTTCGTCCGCGTGAAGACAATCGAGTTGGAAGAGGGACCGGGAAGCGATGACTACACGGGTGAAAAGTTTGAACTCGATGGCATCGAAGCACGCTATTTGAAATTGCAGATTCTGGAGAGCCATGGTGCATCAGGGAACGTTGGTCTGGCACACGTTTCCGTCTACGGATCGGCTATTTCAGATGCTCCGTCTTCCGTATCTCTCTCCACGACTTCCGACACCGGTCGCAGTGATCAAGACGGCATCACGCGGCTCAGCAATGCGGACGCGGGGCAGACGCTTCAATTCGTTGTTGACGGAACGGAGGCGGACGACGTCGTCACCGTCTTTGCCAACGGAATTGCGATCGGATCATCGGTCGCCAGCGGCTCAAGCACGAACGTGACGACCGACGGCGAATCCATCCTCATCGACGGGGCCTACGAGATCACGGCCGTCCGCACGTCCCCCGGCGAGATGACTTCTGCGTCCACGCCGGCTGTGATGATTCAGATCGACGCGACAAACCCGACCGCTTCGTTCACTCCTCCAGGAGGAGGACTGGAGTTCGAGAAAATCGGCATTCAGTTTGATGAAGCGGTGTTCGGTTTAGGCTTGGAAGACATTGTCGTTGCCAGAAATGGGGAGCAGCTGACAACGTCGGAGACTGTGCTGGAGATGGTCGATGCCACGGAGTTTTATCTAAGCGGATTGAAATCCATAACGAACGATGCCGGGCTCTACACTCTTTCATCAGCCTCGGCGAGCGACGCGACGGATGAAGCTGGTAACCCTGCGTCCTTTGACGAAGCCATTGAAACCGTCGCACGGACGCGAGCATTCAATCAAAGAAGTCGAAACTTCTCGATCATTCCGCACGAAGACGTGGAATTGCTTGAGGCGGGGGAGATTGCCTTCTCATTCCGCGCCGATCAGACCAGCGGAACGCTGTTTTCGAAGGACCACATTGGTTTTGGAAACGGAGGCCATTTAACGATCCGTCTTCGAAACCGCCGAGTCGAAGTCAGGCTTCAGAGCGATGAAATGTCCTACTATGTTCGAAGCGGAAACATCAGTGCCGGGCGCGACTACGACGTCGTCTTCCGCTTCGGTCCAAACGGAATGCAACTCGTTCTCAATGGGAACCTCGTTGACTCGAATGCCTACAGCGGTGGCCTGGCAGACGCAACGGGCACAACCACGAATTTCGAGGACATCGTGATCGGAGCGAGTAAAGTTCGAAGTGATCAAGGAACGAACAACAACCTGCGAGATTTCTTCACCGGCCGAATGACAGATTTGCGAATCGCTGATGGAAACGGCCGATTGCTATTCAGTGAATCCGTTATTCCCTACGAATTTGGTGCAGGGGAGACGAACTTTTTCAACGGTGTGGATCAATTTGTCGAAGTCAGCCATCAGGAGGAGCAAGAGCTTGCCAACGGCGCCTTTGAGCTGACGTTCAACACCTCCGATGCGAGTCAACGTCAGACGTTGTTTTCAAAGGACAATTCCGGTTTTGACTCAGGCGGCCACATCACAGCCAGCATGATCGACGGACGCATCGAAATCCGGCTTCAGAGCGATTCGGAATCGTATTACGTTTACTCAAATCTGATCGCATCAGGTACCGACTATGCACTTCGATTCGAGTTCGGCGATGGGGGTATGAGGCTGTTCCTGGACGGCGTGTTGGTGGATCAGAATGCCTACGACGGCGGACTCCAGGGCAACGAAAATGCCCTCGTGATTGCCGCGAGTACACGGAAGTCACGAGACGACGCAGACCGATTGGAATACCATTTCAACGGTAGGCTAACAGACTTCAAGATGTTTGACTCCGGCGGAATCGCCATCGATCTATTCGGCAACGACGATGACGATGAAGACGCTTAGGAAGCGGCGATTGCCGCCGATCGGATCCGTCCGATCGATTTTGACACGTTTCCATTGGGCGGAGCAGATGGGCGATTTACAAGAACACGCCAGTTAGTCATTGATTGTTCCTTACGGATTCCTGGCGACGCTATTGATCTTCGACTGGTAATACATTTGGACTCGCTGACTCGGCTTCGGGCTCGAGCAATTCGAGTCCAAACTTCTTGCCTTTGTCGACGGCCGGTACACCAACGGCCATCCACTCGGGCTCAGGTGCGTCCATCAAATAGTGATCAAAAAACTGTTGCATACGCGTCGCAAAATCGCGGCGGTTGTATTCACCCATCACCCAGTGCGGATCTCCGTTGTAGTTCAGCATCCAAGCGGGCTTTTCCAATCGGCGGAGTGCGACGAAAAGCTCGATGCCCTGGTACCAGGGAACGGCACCGTCTTCATCGTTGTGAAGAATCAACAGCGGTGTGTTGATCTTGTCCGCAAAGAACAACGGTGAGTTTGCGATGTAACGATCCCGTGCCGTCCATAAATCCTCCCCGATCCTGCTTTGCGTCCGCTCGTACTGGAACATCCGGCTCAGTCCGCTCCCCCATCGAATGCCGCCGTAAGCACTTGTCATGTTACTCACCGGTGCGCCCGATTCGGCGCAGGCAAACAGATCCGTTTGCGTCACCAAGTAAGCCGTCTGGTAGCCGCCCCAGCTGTGACCCTGCATGCCGATCTTGTCTTTACCGACAAATCCCATTTCGACCAAATGCTCCACACCGGGAAGAATCGAGTTTGCGGCACTCGGACCGGGTTCACCTGTTTTGTACGGAATATCAGGAATGAAAACGAGATATCCGCGACTCACATAGAAGCTGTGACAAATGATAGATCGTCCGGCGGCCGGTGGGTAGTAACGATGCAGGTTGTCTGAGTTTCTCTCGTAGAAATAGACCATCATCGGGTACTTCTTTGATGGATCAAATCCGTCCGGCTTGATCAGGATACCGTCTAGGGCCTGACCGTCAGTGGCGTTCCAGTGAACCAACTCGGCGTCGCCCCAGGAGTAGTTTTCCTGTTGCGGGTTCATGTCGCTAACGCGTCGAATACTCTTGAAATCTGTGGTACTGGACCAGAGATCGGGGCACATTCGGAACGTACTGCGCGAGAAAATCAACTCATCGGCATCTTGCGCCTTTCGAAGTCCTGTTAAAGATTCGTCAAGCATGATCAGTGGCGCGAGTTTCTTCTCTGCATCCTCGTCGTCGTTGCCTTCGCCACCCAGCAAGTAGAAGCCGCTCGCCTTGGTCTTGAGATCGAATGCGGAGAGCATCATCGGCTTCGCCGGATCGATGGCCCGTTCCTCAACATCCAACCGCAAGTACTGGAATCGAATTTCATTCCCACGTCCGAACGATTTCGTTAAACACTCCGGAGCCGCTTCTCCTGTTAGATCAACCTTCCACAGATCATATCGATCCGAAAGTACAAACCCCTGATCACCGACCAACCAGCCTGCGGGACGGTAGGGCCGCGGAAGGCTGGGTACATCGTGAAGTTCGTCTTGAAGCGGGTACTTGATGCCTTTGCTTATTTCTACCGGTTCTGATTCAGGATCTTTCGTCGAAAGGGAGAACCACTTCTTTTGTTCGGCATCGAACCAAACGATAAACCGTCCTTCGGGAGACAGCGAAGCCGTCCACTTCACCTTCTCCAGCACCATCGTATGCTCGCCGGTATCCAGATCGACCAGCCAAATGTCCTGAAATCCGGGAACATCCCACGAGAGCGTTTTTCGGTAGTTTACGTTTGAGTTCGCGACGGCAATCTTGGCGGGTGATTCGACATCGATATCCACATTCGGCACTTCGCGTGTCGCAATTTGCACAATCTTTTTCGACCTGAGATTGTAAGCGGCGCGATAGGTGCGATTCCGTTCCCGCTCGGCCTGCAGGAGTTGCTGCGGCTGCAGTTGCGGATCCTGCCAATGCCAAATGTCGAGTTTGGCTTTCTCGTCGTCGCTGTCATCACCCTTGTTTCCATCCTTCGAAGCTCGTTCTTTGGACACCTTCTCTGGAATCGGCGCGGTATCGAAATAGAGCCTGCGTCCGTCGTCGGAAAATCGCGGGCGAGCGTTTGGCGCGACCCACCATCCGTACGTGATTCCGTCATCACCTTCCTTCGCGATTTGCTTGGCATCTTTTTGTCCGACCGCACAGTGATAAAGCGACCAAGACGGTGACTTGGCATCGAAGTCGTCTTTGCTGGTGAGAAAGGCGACGTGTTTTCCGTCTTCGCTAAATATCAAGCTCTTATACTCACCGACTCCGCTCGCGACCGTGGTCAACTTTCCGGAATCGAGCTGCAAGATGTGAACGCCGTCGCCGGGATGATCAGATGCATCGCCTGGACCTTCGTCGCGTTCCGAATCATCCTCAAGTTCGACCGAAGTCGCCATCGCAAGAGATTTGCCATCGCTCGAGAGCTCGTAATCAACGACGGCCGGAAAGGTTCGAGAAAACCCGGTTTGCAGATCGATCAGCATCAGCGGTGTCCCAGCAGCCTTCTTTTTCTTTTCTTCTTCCCCGTCGTCATCTTCTTTCTGTTCGGTCTCTGACGCCGGCTCTTCCTTCGGTTCGGGCTTCTCGATTTCGCCTCGTTCCTGAGCCAGCGTCTCGCGGGACTTTAGCTTCAGTTTTTTTGCGGGACGACGAAGACCTTCGCTCGTCACTTCATAGGACTCAGAACTCGAAGCTTTGCTCTTCTCCATGGCATCGTGTGCGTCGGATTTCTCCACGAGACAAGCCACCCAATCACCGTTCTTCTCCGGAGTCTGGAACGATCGGATTCGATCGACGGTGATCACATCGCCCGTTTTCAGTTCAAGGATTTGAAGCTGTGACTTAGGAAGATCGCTCGCAGACGTCTTCTTCTTTCGCAGTTCTTTCAGCGTCTTCTTGGCTGGCGTCAATCGATAAAGAACGAACTGGCTATCCCACGTGAAGCTCACGGACGTTCCTCGTTCAACGACGTACTCACGCGATGACTTCAAATCGTGCAAATGAAGCGTTACTTCGCCATCGATCGCACCGTTCTGAACGCCATACGCGACCCATTTTCCGTCGCGAGAGATCTGTGAGCTCGACATCGTGTTCCAGATGTCATAATCCGAGTGCTCGAGCGATCTCAGCGAGACGTCTTGGGCATCAACGTCCGCATGAATGAGAGCACCCGCCAAGAGTATGATCGGGCAAAAACATCGAATCCGGGAAAAACCGAGGGTTGAATGCATCTGTCTCTTCTGCGAAAGAGGTGAGGAATCACGCCTAGCTTAGTTGGGAAGTCAACCGCTTGGTAAAATCGGCGATTCACCTTTCACCCGCTTCGAGTTTTCATCGCTCTGGCGACGTTCCGGTCAAATCGCTACCGTGCCCGGGTGCGGGGGAACCGACCGTCTTCTTATCTTCACCAGACGCGAAGGAACGCGACCATGTCTACCGGCAAACTTGCTCAGTCGTTCGTTCGGCAATCCGCCAAGAAGAAAACGCCCAAATCCTCCTTTCGGAAACGAGACCGCACGTCGGCGGTCGTCGACCCAAGCTTTCCGCATGAATTGGAGCTTCCGGCGGCGCCCAAGGTGCTGATTAGCCGCATGAGCGCAATCGGGGACACGATCCTTACGTTGCCGGTCGCCTGTGCGATCCGAGATCGGTTCCCCACCGCCGAGATCTCGTGGATTGTTGAGGAGAAGTCGGCACCAATGGT
>JBCCOI010000484.1:0-6070 GCA_039025515.1 Planctomycetota bacterium | reverse complement strand
GCAAGCAACTGGAGTACATCCAAAAAAGGACAGAAAGTTCCGGAGGGCTGAAAAAGTTGCAACGTTTACTCGCAGCTTCGATACCGCAAGAATACCGAGTCGCCACATGAACCAAGGTCCAAAAAGCGCAACTTCAAAACTGACGCATCGGGTTGGGGAAATTCATGAGTGAACGAATCACTCGTCGCGTCCGACTCGGCTGCAACTTCAGTTTGCTCCGGTGATTGACGCTGGTCCGCTCCGATCGTATCCTCTGCAAAACTTTGCAATCTCCGAGGATGGGCAGGGCCAGTGCCTCAAACCACCGTAATTATTTGCCGCGTCTCTGGCTTTGATTGCCAGCGATGACGCGGGGGACTTTCTTGCGACCCGCCGACTTCGATGAGCGGCAGGGCGCGGATCGTTATGATCTTCGGAACTCAGCCAACCCCCGTAGCTCACTGCTTCGGGGGTTTTTTCGTTAATCGAGCATCCTATGTCAGCCAAACCGATCGCCATCTACGACACGACGCTGCGCGACGGATCGCAGGGCGAGGGGGTGAGTTTCTCGCTCCACGACAAGCTTCAGATCGCACTACGACTTTCCGAAATTGGCATCGACTTCATCGAAGGCGGTTATCCGCTGAGTAACGAAAAGGACGTTTCGTTCTTTCAGGAGATTCGAAAGCATGACCTGGGCAAGACAAAAGTGTGTGCCTTCGGAATGACTCGCAGACGGAGCATCGAGGCCAAGGACGATCCGGGGATGAGGGCTTTGGTTGCCGCTGAAACTCCGGTCATCACCGTCGTCGGAAAAACCTGGGACTATCACGCCACGGAAGTGCTGCGTGTATCGCTGGAAGAGAACTTGGCGATGATCGGCGAAAGCGTGCAGTTTCTCGCCGGACACGCGGAAGTCATCTACGATGCCGAGCACTTCTTTGACGGATATCACGCCAATCCCGAGTATGCGCTGCAAACGCTTCGGGCGGCGGCGGAAGGCGGCGCCACGGTCATGGCGCTCTGTGACACGAATGGAGGATCGTTGCCCGAGCAAATCGCGGGAGTGACCAAATCTGCGATGGAATCGCTTTCCGACTTTCCTGATGTGTCCTTTGGAATCCATTGCCACAACGATAGCGATTTGGCGATCGCCAACTCGCTCGCCGCGGTGGATGTTGGTGCGACGCAAGTCCAGGGGACGATCAACGGGATTGGTGAACGTTGTGGCAACGCCGATCTTATCTCAGTGATGGCTAATCTGGCGATCAAGAAGCCCGGCTACACGGTGCTGGATGGAAGTGACCTTTCGCACCTAACGGAACTGAGTCGGTTTGTTTACGAAACCGCAAACTTGCAGTGGCGTGGCGGGCAACCTTTCGTCGGTCAAAGTGCCTTCGCCCACAAAGGTGGCATGCACGTCCACGCGATCAACAAAGCAGCTTCGACGTACGAGCACATTGACCCGGCGCTCGTCGGCAACGAGCGACGCATTCTGGTGAGCGAGCTCTCCGGACGCAGCAACATCGTCGCGGTTTCTACGCGGCACCAGATCGAAGACAATCGCGAAGTCCAGGACAAAGTGTTGGCGGAGGTCGTGCGTCTGGAGAACCAAGGGTTTCAGTTCGAAAATGCCGGCGGTTCGTTCGACTTACTCATCAAGCGGGTCGTCGGCTCATTTCAGCCACACTTTAGTCCGATCAAGTACCGAGTCGTGGCGGGAGAAACCAGCGCAGACGAAAAGGATGTTTATGCCGAGGCAATCATGAAGATTCGCGTCGGTGACCAAGACTGCTTCAACGCGGCAGAAGGACATGGACCGGTCAACGCACTTGACTCCGCCCTCCGGCAGACGCTGCTGCCGTTCTACCCGCAACTGCGCGACATGCATCTGATCGATTACAAGGTCCGCGTCGTCGACAACGGGGCTGGCACGGCTGCGGGAACTCGCGTCAACATTGAAAGTGGGGATCATGATGAAACTTGGGGCACGATCGGCGTGAGCGACAACATCATCGAAGCAAGCTTTCAAGCATTGATCGATTCGGTCGAATACAAACTGCACAAGGAAAACGTGACACCGGCAACATGAATATGATTCCGATTCGATTCGAACACGCGAGTGCTTCCAAAGAGATCGCTGCGAAATGGGAGGATGCGGGATGCAACCATGCAGAGATTTCGCCGGGTAAGAAGCCATACACGATCGTTATCCCGCCGCCAAACGTGACCGGTGCGTTGCACCTCGGTCATGGACTGAATAACACCCTGCAAGATATCCTGATCCGAACCAAACGGATGCAAGGCTTCGAGGCGTTGTGGATGCCCGGAACCGATCACGCGGGTATCGCGACGCAAGCGGTCGTCGAGCGTAAACTCAAAGAGCAAGAAAACCTGACCCGCCACGATATCGGGCGTAAAGCGTTGGTCGAACGGATTTGGTCATGGAAAGACCAATACGAAGCTCGTATCTTGAGCCAGCTGAAACGTATGGGATGCAGCTGCGATTGGCGCCGGACGCGATTCACTCTGGATCCGATGTGCGCGGCGGCTGTCCGAGCGACCTTCTTTGATCTTTTCCGCAAACGCTTGATCTACCGCGGCAAGCGTCTCGTCAATTGGGACACGTTTTTGCAGACCGCCGTCAGCAACGACGAAGTCGAGAACGTGACGAAGAAGGGTCACTTCTACCACTTCCGCTATCCGGTGATCGATCCAAAGCCCGGCGAACCCGCGTTTGTCGAAATTGCGACGACGCGTCCCGAAACGATGCTGGGCGATACGGCAGTGGCCGTTCACCCGGATCCCGCGGCTGCTCTTGATCGCGTCGAAAAGGATTTGAGGACCAAGCTGGATGCGGCGGCGTCCAAAGAGCGACCAGCCATCGAGACGCAGCTCGAGTCGCTCGCGGAACGCCGGCAAACGATGTTGCCCATGCTCCAGAAACTGCGTGATATGGCAACTGATGGGCGGAAATTGAATCTGCCGCTTGCC
Organism: Planctomycetota bacterium; assembly: GCA_039025515.1. GTDB lineage: Bacteria > Planctomycetota > Planctomycetia > Pirellulales > Pirellulaceae > Stieleria. The sequence goes on along the minus strand of JBCCOI010000484.1, from coordinate 3,097 downwards.
GATCGCGAAATCGAACTCGTTGCCGATCAGTGGGCGAAACCCGAACTCGGCTCGGGATGCGTGAAAATCACGCCGGCACACGATCCGAACGATTACGAAGTCGGGATGCGTCAGTCGCTTCCGATGGTCAATATTCTTAATCCCGATGGAACGCTTAACGGCACTGTGAAGGCGTACGAGGGTCTTACGATCCGACAAGCTCGTGAGAAAGTCGTCGCGGATCTGGATGAGCTGGGCTTGCTCGGTGAGGTCGAAGATCGGGACATCGAGATGCCGATGTCGGACCGCAGCAAAACGCCGATCGAGCCATACCTGGCCGATCAGTGGTTCGTCAAAATGGACCAGCTTGCTCAGTCGGCGATGGATGCCGTCAGCGATGAACGCGTTCGGATCTTTCCCGAGCGTTACCGCAAGGGCTACTTGGATTGGCTGGGCGAGAAACGCGATTGGCCCGTCAGTCGCCAGCTTTGGTGGGGCCACAGGATTCCGATTTGGTCGGCGGACTTTGAGACCCAATCCGTTGCGGAGAAAGCGGAGAAAGAAGTGTCAGCTCTCGCAGCTTCCGATCAGCTCTCCGTTGTCACTCAAGAAGAAAAGTCTGACGGAGCGGAGGACACAAGCTACACGGTCTTCGTGTGTCTGAATCGCGAGAACGAGCAGCTTGAAGCTTCCGTCTCGGCTCTCGGTTTTGAGCAAGACCCCGACGTGCTCGATACTTGGTTCTCTTCGGCACTCTGGCCACACAGCACGCTCGGATGGCCTGAACATACCGAGGAACTCAAGTACTTTTATCGAACATCGACGCTCTGTACGTCGCGCGACATCATCACACTTTGGGTGGCGCGGATGGTGTTGATGGGGCTCAATAATCTTGACGAAATCCCGTTCGACGAAGTCTTTATCCATCCGACGATTCTGGATGGAAGCGGCGAACGGATGAGCAAGAGTAAGGGGAACGGTGTCGATCCGATTGACATCATCGATAAGTTTGGCCCTGATGCACTTCGCTACGGTCTCGCGCAGCTCGCGACCGAAACGCAAGACGTTCGAATGCCGGTGCAATACGAGTGTCCGCATTGTGACAAGCTGATCGATCAAACGAAAAAGAATCGATTGGCGACCGTCGTTCCTTGTCCGGCCTGCGACAAAGTTTTCTCGACCCAATGGGCGGAAACCGACGAGGATCGCAGTCACGCCAAAGCCCCGGTGGTGAGCGAAAAGTTTGAGACGAGCCGGAACTTCGTCAACAAGCTTTGGAACGCTGCGAGATTTGTCTTGATGAACATGGAAGGCTATCAGCCTGCTCCCATCGAAGTGAGTTCGCTTCCCGTTGAGGATCGTTGGTTGCTTAGCCGGCTCGCAACGGTAACGGAGCAAGTCACGCAAGGACTCGATCGCTTTAAGTTTGCCGAGGTGGCACGAGTCCTTTACGACTTTGCATGGGACGAGTTCTGCAGCTTCTATGTCGAGATCGCCAAGCCAAGACTGGCGGATGAATCGTCAAGAAACTCTACCCAGAACGTGATCGCACACGGCCTCGATACGCTGCTTCGCTTGTTGCATCCGATCATGCCATTCGTGACGGAGTCCATTTGGTCGTACCTCGGCGAGCTGGCGCCCAGTCGCGGGCTGACTCCAAAAGCTGCACAAGCGTTCCTGATGAAGGCGGATTGGCCGTCATCGCATAAAGAGCATTTTGACGAAACGATCGAACGCCAGTTTGCAGAGTTCCAGGCGGTGGTAGGGGCCATCCGCAGGATTCGCGCAAGCCAAAGCATCGCACCGAAAGAGACGGTTCCGTTGGCCATCGTGTGCGAGGAAGCAACCAAAGCGTTGCTCGAGCCGATGCGAGCCTACTTCCTTGCTTTGGCTGGTGCAGAGTTAACCGAGATCGGACCGGATGCAAAGCCATTTGAGACCGACGCTCCGCTCGCAATTCCATCGATCAATGTCGAAGTTCACGTCGACCTGGAACAGTTTATCGATCTTGAAGCCGAACTTCAGCGACTGGAGAAGATTGAGACTCAAGTGACGAAGCAGATTGCGGGGAAGCAGGCGAAGCTTGGCAACGAGAATTTCGTTTCACGAGCTCCGGCCGAAGTCGTTGCAAAAGAACGGGCGACGTTGGAGGACCTCGAACGGCAGCTCGCCTCGGTGAAGAAAGACATTGAAAAGTTGAAGCGCAAGATCGGCTCGCCCAAAGACTGATGCGTCATCGCGGGTCTTCACGGGATCAATCGTTGTCGCAGATCGGCTCCGTCCGATCGATCGGCGTCCACCCGGAGTCATCGACATCAAACTCAATTACAATCCCGCCTTCGAAACCGACAATCCCGAACGAATCGAGTTTGTGCGGCTTGCGATTCGAGTCGCGTTGAAAGATCGAAGGCTTCGATCGGGCGGACACGTCACGCCGGAGGGGGTCTGCCGCGTCGTTCTGGAGTTGGCGGTGGACCATTTCGCGGAGGCCGGAAAGGACGAGCTCATTCGTTGGGAAATCGGCAGCAGCGAAATGCTCGGTCGTTTCATTCACGAGCTTGCTTCCGATGGCGGCATCGAGCTTTCGGAAGCGGACGCGAAAGACGCGTTTGTTGGTTGGTATGACGTGACGCGCGACGCGTCAACGTGGAAGCTGAAATGGTAGCGGGTGGATTTACCAGCGCAAGCCAAATTGCTCGCCGCCCGTTTCGCGATTGTTGCCGCCACGCAACGGACCTTCGTGTGCGGGCTTGACGGCCACCTCACGTTGCGGCTCTTCGACTTCTTCTTTCACCGGCTTCGAGTCGTCCGCAATTTTTTGTGCCGCCTTCATCGACAGGCTGATCTTTTGGCTAGCTCGATCGAAGGATAGAACTTTGACTTCGACCTCCTGGCCTTCGCTGACAAACGCGTCGATCTTTGACACGCGATGGTGAGCGAGTTCACTGACGTGAACGAGTCCCTCGATACCTGCGGCGAGCCGAACAAAGGCGCCGAACGAAGCGATCCGTGAGACGGTCCCGCGATGCACCGTGCCGATCGCGAATTCTGCTTCGGCCGCATCCCAAGGATTTTCGAGCATATCGCGATACGAAAGACCGACCTTGCCTGTTTCTTT
>JBCCOI010000483.1:0-6081 GCA_039025515.1 Planctomycetota bacterium | reverse complement strand
TAGAAATCGGCGGAGGTGCAAGCAGCCAACAGCATCAGTTCCGTAGAATCCACCAAAGACGGTGAAGAGCGGCTTCTTGAGAACCGGCTTGTCGCAATGATTCCGCCAGTTCGCGAACGTCCTCGGTGACTCGGCTTCCACTCGTCATGTAGACAAGGTGATCTACTTGATCCTCAAAGCTATCGATCGATTGTAGCCATGAGACAGGTAAATCTGCTTCATCAGTTGGGAAGTCGCTTTCGAGTCGTTCTTCAAACGTCAGCGGCTGCTGTATCATCCGCGACGGCGACATCGAATTTGCAGACGTCAGTGGCTGTGCCAGGATCGTTGCCGGGGGGCGATCTCCCAAACGTCCACCCAACCGGCGAAGGGCTATGTCCAGTCGTTGCCGCCGCGTCGACTGCAACGGACTGAACGCGGCAGCATAGGCACCGGCCAACTCAATAGCCTGTCGTCGTGTTTCTCGATTGGCCGCAATCGAGCTGCGCCCGCGGAGTGCCTCCGGCACGGTTCGACGAGCCATCGGCGAACTAATGATTGCCGCAAGCGTGCGGGCCACATCGAACCCAGAGGCTCGCAGATCCTCGGCAAGCTGCCGATGCAGCTTGCTGAGTGACTCGTCACGTGGTGGAGCGAACGGGTCAACGGGAGATGGCAACAATTTACGGCCATGGACCATTGTCCAAAGTGTCTCGACCAATCCGTCTGCTAGCTTTCGGCTACCTCGCAACGAGCGGGCCCAGATACCTAAATCATCAAGCGGACCACTTTCCGAATCGTATTCGTCATCGACTTTGAAAAAGGAGCTCGCTATGCCCGGTGTCGCGAGCCGCTGCCGTCCGTCGGGAAGCTCATAGAACGTTTGCACGTCTTCGAGTTCATCCTCAGAAACCGTCCATCGAGCCCCGTCGCGGCGTACGTGTGTTTCGAGAAGTGCAACGAAAGACCAGTGATCATCTTGTGTTCCTGAGCGACCGACCATCGAATCATGACAGCGTACACATCGGAGATCGGTGTTCATCGTCAGGCTGGCAAGACGACCCGCAAGTTGCTCACTTCCGCCCGCACTCAGAGACTCATACCACTGTGAAGAATGCTGACTTGTCCCATCGATCAGTGACACAAGAGTTTCATCGAAGTCTTTCTGTCCAGAAACCGAACGCGAGAGTTCGCGGACGAGGCCTTCTCCCTGCGGAGACTGAACCGAGCTTGCTCGGCCGCCAAGCCCCGCGACCATGAATTGCTTTGCGATTTCCGAAGCGTAAACCGGCTGAGCAAGAGCGTCGCGAAGCTGCTGCGGGTTGGAAATCATTTCCGAAGTTAGCGTGATTCCCAAACGTTGTTTCAGACGTGATGCAACCTGCTCGTTTCGTGCCGTTGGGGTCGGCTGCAATTCGAGTGACTTCCAGTACTCCTCCGCCGTCTTGGAGGTTGTTTTGACGAAAGACTCGATCGAAGGAACTTCCGACGGCACCTTCACCTTGGGCGCAACTGCCGGTGCAACGGAATTCGGCAAAGGCTCACTCTGTTCGGCAGAATCGGTCGCGAGTCGAATTCCGCGTGGCCGCTCCGTCATCACGCGATCTTCGTTTGCAAACGCGTCGGCTTCGTCGATCAGATAATCGGTTGCCGAGTCGGATCTGTCAGCCAGTGAAGTATCATCGCCCCCACCGAGGCCATCAGAAGGAGTGTCTCGCGACGCCTGAGTGGTACCGTTTTGATCTGGTATTCCGCCCAACCAGACCATTCCCGCGAATGCGGCCGCGACGGCGACCAGCACGGAAACCAACTTTGCCGCTCGTGAAGAACGTCTGCGACGCGATGTCGACGCGGAGACGGCGGGCCGATGCAGTTGAGTGCTTGCGCCACGCTTCAGCTTCAAGAGGATTTCGGCAGACAGGTCTGGTGGCGTTTTCCTTCTGGCTTCATCGCTGGGGATGAATTCAGCCAGCAACGCGTCGACGACAGGATCGAAATCCTGAGGCTGAGTGTCGTTGCTCGACTGACTGACTGACTTGTTCATGATTCGTTGACGAGTTGCAACTTTTCTTCGACGCAGTTTCTGAGTTGTTGTTTTGCACGCTGCATGAGGTTTCTCGCCCCATGATCCGTGATGCCGAGTGCTTCACCGATTTGGACGCGGCTGGCGCTCGAATCGAATCGCATTCGTAATGCTATTTGTGCCCGATCGGTCAATCGTTGAAAGCAGTCTTTCAGCGCTTCGACTGCCGCATCACCGGAGAGATCCTTCCCGGCCCATCGATCCCATGTCTCATCCAAAAGCTCGGGTTCAGCGATGGTCTGCACCCGGCCAAATTTTCGATGTCGCGAAACCAGCAGGTTGTATGCGGTTCGCCGCAGGTAACCCGCCGTCGCATTCTCGTTGTGTTGTACGAAATCGGACTGACGAAGCACACGCAGGAACGTCTCTTGCGTTAAATCGTCCGCTGTCGCTTCGTCGCACCCCAGCATTCGCAAATATCGCCAGATTCCCTTTTGGTGGGCCTGGATCAATTCGGTGGGGTCGAGTTGACGGACCTCGCCGTTTGCCTCGGTCGGCGAAGCCGAGCTTGATACGTTTTGATCTTCCGGCGTTTCTTCCGGATCTACCGGAGGGTTGGAAGCAGAAGTCGCCTCTCCCGTCTTGTCGCTGCGCAGCGTTTCCTCGGACCGGTTCATCGCAAACGGATTTGCTCCGGTCGAGTAATTGGGTTGCGCTTCGCGAGCGGAAAGGTCATCCACTGATTCTATGCCACCAAATCGCTGATGATTTTTCCCCCGTTGGCGATCTTCATCGGTCGGCGATTCTTGCTCATGAACGTCGTGCCCAAGTCAATTCCCAAGCCTTGGCAAACGGTCGCCATCAGGTCTTCGCTCGTAAACGGTTCGGACTCGACCGCGGTTCCGTCGCTGCTGGTTTCACCGATGGCAAGCCCGCCCTGGATTCCGGCTCCGCCAACCACGCAAGACCAAGACCTCGCCCAGTGATCACGTCCGGCATTCTGATTGATTCGCGGCGTCCGACCGAACTCGCCCATCCAAATAATTGCTGTGTCCTGCAGCTTGCCACGTTGCTCCAGGTCTTCGACCAGTGCACTCATCGCGCGATCCAATTGCGGCAGCTTCGTATCCTCCAGCGTTTGGTGAACGTTGTTGTGCAAATCCCAGCCGCCGAGATCGACCTCGACAAATGGAACTCCGGCTTCGACCAACCGCCGTGCGAGCAAACATCCCTGTCCGAATCCGTTCGTCCCGTACCGCTCTTTAACTTTGTCGTCTTCTTGCTCAACCCGAAACGCATCCATTTGCGAACTGGTCATCAAGTTGTAGGTCTTGTCCAGCACTTTGCCGTGCTCGATGGCTGGAACATCACCGGTACGCTTCGCGAAGCCTGACTCGATTTCCCGAAGGGCCATCATTCGCTGATGAAGTCGTGATTCTTCGAGCTTCATTTCCAAATTACGGATGCGACCGCTGCTGGTCACGGCGAAGGGTGCCCAAGCCATTCCAAGAAAGCCGGGACCGGCACTCGCGCCGCCAATTGAAACGAAAGGTGGGATTTCCAACTCGGGTCGTTGGCTAATCAGTTCGTGTGAAATCACCGAACCGTAACTCGGATGCTCGATATTGGGATTTGGGACAAAGCCGGTGTGCATGTAGTAACGGCCGCGGTTGTGGTCGGCTTCTCGAGTCGACATGCTTCGCACGACCGAAAGGTTGTGCATTTGCTTTGCAACCATCGGAAGGTGTTCGCAAATCTGCATGTCGCCGGTCGTCGAGATCGGCCGAAAGGGCCCGCCGGTGGGTGCACCCGGTTTGAGGTCCCAGAGGTCGATCGTCGGTGGCCCTCCGCCCATCCACAACATGATCGCCGACTTTTGGTTCTTCCGCATCTCGTCGGCGTTTGCCCGAATCGCGCCACCGAATGTCAAAGCAGCGGAGAACGCGGCGGACGAACCGGCCAAGTGGTTCATGAAGTGTCGTCGGGTCATCCCCTGTGGCGTTTTCCAAGTTGAGACCATGGTTCTATCCTACGGAATTTGATAAGTGGATTGAGAAAAGCGGCGAGTGGTTTCTAGTGCTGCATGATGAATTCGTTACTGTTCAAGATCGCCCACCAGACATCTTGAAGCATTTCGACTTCCTTTCCCTCACGGGCGCGGTACAAGTCGGCCGCGATCCGAACTTCGCGATTGGTGGGACGCCTGGCGAGCCCCGCCATGTAGATGCGAGTCAATCGATCACGCGTCGTTTTGCCTGACTCCATCAGCCGATCGAGAAAGCTCCCAGTCTTCGTGCTCGTCGCCGCTCGTGTCAGCTCTCCGTTGAACAGCATCAAGGCCTGGGGAATCGATCCATCAAACGTCGTGGCTTCATCGCCTTCGTCGGTGCCGAACGCGACCACAAATTGGCGAAGCCATTCGCGTCGTTTCGCTTCCTGCTGTTCGTACGTCCCGCTGGACGCAGCACCGGAAGCGGCAACCAATGATTGATAAAGCTGCTCGGCACTCATTTGTCGCAGATAGAAACGCGAAAACTTTGGCGTCTCTCCGATTGAAGGATCATCAACTTCGTTTCGTGAAGTCAGTTCGGATGTAAGCGAGTAGGGCCGGCTAAGCGTGATCCAAGCAATCAAGTCTTTGATGTTGTAGCTGTTTCCGCGAAACGCATCGGCCATTGCGTCCAAGAGTTCGGGATGCGTCGGAGGGTTATGCGGGCCCATGTCATCCAGCGGCCGCGTGAACCCGTGCCCGAAAAAGAATGACCAATAGCGGTTGATCGCCATCAAATCCAATTCCCGGCTATTGAGCATTAACTGACCGAGCTCTTGCCGTCGGTTGACTTCGCTGACGAAGCCACTGCGATCAATTTCAGTTCCATCGGTAAAAACGGGGTAGGCAACACGCGTCAAGCCATTTCGCATCTCATAGAAGACCAATGCGTCTTCGGGGTCATTTGCTTCACCTGCATAGTCTTCGCTGACGAGTTCCGCATGTTCGACGTCACGAGTCCCGTCGACGAATCGCCTCAGCGCACGCGTCTGTCGAAAGAACGAATTGAACTCCCAAAACTTCTGCTGCTTCCAATCATTGAATGGATGATTGTGGCACTGCGTGCACTGAACCTGTTGTCCTAGGAAAACACGCGAGACGCTGCTCGCGGCCTGAATCATTTTCTCTTGCGGATCGACCTTGCCCGCCAGATAGTTCACGGCCCCGTTGAAGCCAGGAGTTCCAGGCTTGGTTGTGCCTTCCGCGGTGACCAGTTCGTAGACGAACTGATCGTAGGGCTTGTCCTTCGCAAACGAGTCACGCAAGTACTTCATCATGCCGTCGCGACTAGTTAAGTCACGACGGTCATTCCCGGCCGTTCGACCGATCAAGATATTCGACCAGACGGTCGCCCAATGGTTGGCATATTCTTCCGTGTACTGATCATCATGCAGCAGTGTGTCGACCAGCTTTGCACGCTTATCACTCGAGCGCTCAGCCAGGAACGATTGCATCTCATCCAACGTTGGAATCCGGCCGATCACATCGAGATACACCCGCCGACACCAAATCGCGTCGTCAGCTTCCCTGGCGGGAGAAATTTCGTAGTCGCGCCAACCTTGCTCAACCGCAGAATTGATCAGCTGAATCTGCGGCGGAACGACTGCTTGTGCATCCGCCCGATTGCAAATTGAAAGTGCCACACAAACGCTCAGCACCACGGCAGCCAGTACCCTGGCAGACTTAAGCGGTCGTGAAAGTGGATGCAACATCGTTCGGCCGGCTAACGGAAAAAGAAAACGCAACTTAAAACGGCCCATCCGACGGGGGGTTGTTCGGTTGAGCCCGATTTTGAAGCTGGCAGTGGCTATCGCGAAATCAGCCACATGCTCCAGTATGGAAACGGATCCAGCGGTCAATGGTACCTGCGAGAATTGCTCGTTTGTCTATTGACCCTTGAAAAAGCGGGCACACGGCTGCCGGTTTGGCCGGCAATGGTTGACCGAAGGTGTCGTTCAGTCATGAAAGCTGGAGGCAAATCATCACAAATGAAGGAGTCTCCAATGATTATGCACTCATTCGGGTCAGC
>JBCCOI010000482.1:0-6103 GCA_039025515.1 Planctomycetota bacterium | reverse complement strand
CCAAACCGACGTGCCATCGCAAGATAACCGGTAGCGATGATTCGGCGTTTTCGCTCGGCATCCGAATCCGACGCCATCAAGTCACCCGCGATTTGCTCGGTGAGAAACTGGTCGTACGGCAGATCATCATTGAACGCATCAATAATGTAATTTCGATAGAGATATGCTTGGGGGATCGGAAAGTCCGAGTTGCAGCCGGCTGTATCCGCGTAGCGAACCCAATCCATCCAGTGTCGCCCCCAGCGTTCACCGTAGGCGGGGCGTTCGAGCAAGTCATCAACCAGTTCGCTGAAAGACAGTTCAAGTCCCGAACGTTCAACACTCGCCTCGAACGTCTCAACCTGCTTCGGCGTCGGCGGCAGGCCGGTCAACCCGTACGTCGCGCGACGAATGAGTTGTTGAGCCGATGCTTCACCGACAGTTTGAATTCCCTCAGAATCCCGCTTGGCTTGAGCAAAGTAATCAATCGGAGACAACGGCCGACTCGACGCAGGGATCTCTGGCAAAGCGGGTTCATCGACGGGAAAAAAGGACCAGTGTTTCTCCCCTGAGTGATGGTCCTCTTCGCTGGAAGCGGTCGAGGGCCACCGGGCACCTTGTTCAATCCATGATCGCAGCAGCGAGACCTGCTCGGGCGAAAGTCGCTCACCATCGGGTGGCATGCGAATGTCTTCATCGGATGCGATCACGCGCCGAAGCAACTCGCTTTGGTCCGGTTTACCAGCGAAGATGGCTTTCTTGCCCGAGTCGGTTGCCGCATCGAGTGCAGCGTTACTTTCTAGCTGAAGGCCACCGTTATCTTCATCACGCTGATGGCATTCAACGCACCTCGACTCAAAGATCGGAGCCACCTGTGCTGCAAAGTCAATGCGTTCCGCAGCGTGCGTCGGGCAGCAAAAGAAAAGCCAACATGACAGGATTTGGAGGGCAACGCCGCAGTAACTGTGTGTGCCTGGCAGGTTCGAGTTCTCGCGGTGGGATCGATGATCGAGCATGTGTGTGGCTGATCTCGTGTTGCGGTGGACGCTGAATCGCGGCGGAGCATGAGGCGGGCAGGGGATCCCGAAGTGACGACGCAAGAACTTGCGTGGGCGCTCGCTCCCTTAAGCTGTAACTTAGCCGGTTTCCGGCCCCAAGCCAAGAAAAGAACGGTTGGCGTCGTTCAAAATCAGGTTCAAGATTGGTTTTTCAGACGAATCCAGCTGAGCGTTCACTCTCTCGATTGAAGACGCATGATCGCCTCTTCTAGATTGCGTTGCCCACCGAACAGCAGGAAGTCACTTGCGACACACAACATAAACTTCCCCCGCCCACCCAAAAGATCGATGCCATTGAAGATGAAACGCTCGTTCGGGGGCTCAGACGATGCGAGCTGACTAACGAGTCCGACGACAGTTGAAACGTCCCGCAGCTTGAACGCAATCAGCAGGGAATTTGGAGAGTATTCCCGTTCATCGAAAATCTGCACCATTAGCTCCCCCTGGATCTTAGGAAACAGATCCTTTCGCAGATCAGCTCTTGGTCCTTCCGGGGCATCCCGAATTGCATCCAGCACCGGATCAAACAATTCATCACCGAGTACCGCGTCAACGCTCCTACCAAAGGCAACGGCCGACTGTGGCATTCTCATACGGTAATAGAATTTCTTGGCACGAACCGGAGCCCCATCAAGCCACGCAATTCTCCAAGGCGTTGTTTCCACAGAAAGTTTCGAGACTTTACAAAATGACTCGATCTCCGAAACGAGAGCTTCACGGTCAAGCGAAAGTTTCTCTTGAAGCAAATCAATCAATAAATCTGGTTGATCAACTCTGCCTTCCAAGAACTCATTCGTTTGACGAACTAACGCAAGCACGCCGATTCCCGCTTTTTCAGTCTCACTTGAAAGATCACCCATTCGTGGAGCCGGCTCATTGTTGTCCGCGACGGATCGGACTTGATTTCTACGTGGCGATTCGGTTGCCTGAGGCCCTGTGACGATCTGAAGTCCCTGTTCGTCGATACGGTCTGCGGTTCTGCTTTTCGTTGGCGGATTCTCCGAATGCAAACGTTCATCGTCCGTAGATATCTCCACCGATCGTTGGCCACTTCTCATTGCCCGTCCACGATTGTCGGACACATCGAAGGCTACGATCGCAATACACGCCGCTGCAATGGCCGCCAAAACTGTTGGAAGGCGAGAGAGAATTACGGTCTTTTGCGGTCTCGGTTCCCGCATTGAGTGGGGCATCATTGAGACTACTTGATCTTCGACATCCGAAGTGCCCTCGAACGGTCGGAGGGGGCAAGGAGGAATTGCGTGGCTGTCAAACGCGCGACGAACTTCACGGATCAAATGCTCATCCGATGGCGACTGTTCTTTATTCATCAGTTGCACTCAATCTGGAAAGAGGATAAGACCGCAGAAGGCAAATTCTTACGAAGATGCAGAATGGACCGATGAACAAGGACACGAACATGCCCGGGGGAAAGATCGAGCGACCGCCCGATCTCCTCCGGGGTCCAGTCTTCCAGATGACGCAACCAAAAACACTCAGCTTGCTTGGCTGGAAGGACCGCCAAGCACTTCCGAACCGATTCAGAGAACGCAACGAACGATTCTTTTGAAGAACTCTCCGAACTTCCGCCAAAGATGCGCCGGCACATTCGCCGTCTCGAGATGGAAGATTGGCAGAGTTATTGTCGCTGGTGTAAGCAGAATGGCTTAGGCGTCGACGCGAACAAGCACAAGCGATTGCTGGCTCGCGAAGTTGAACTTCGCGAGCAGTCAAACCGCGAGCAGTCAAACCGCGAGCAATCGATGGATCGTCCGAGGAAGAAGATTGAAAAGCACGTCGTTGAGCTCTTTCTCCGGCGCGCAAAACCTCGGGACTTCAACGCCGCCGCGGCTTCAAACGCCTACCGACTCGCACAGACATTCTTCGGTTCGCACAAGACCAACGAAACGGTTTGGCAAGAGTTCGCCGATCGGCTGGATCAGCTCAAACGGTCCAACGCAAAGTTTCTGAGTGATGCGGTCATGAAGGACAGTCGAGGTATTGCCGTCGCACAGAAGAATTGTGCAAGTACGTGGGAAATGCAACCGTCTCAGGACACCCCAGGAGGAAGTAATCCTCAAGCGATGGTGCCTGTCCGCTGGCCTTATCCTGCGGGCGACCTAGGAAGTCACACAGCGCACGCATGCTCGTTCACGATGCGAAGGTTCAAAGCGAATCTTGTGTCACTTCACGAATCCACTCTGACGATCTCTTGTCGCGATGAGCTCCGGGCTTCTTGCCGATGATTCCCTCGCCGGAGCCATAGTCGACGAAGATCGCACCCAAAAGTGATTCATCCTCATTCATTCCGACTTTGGTCTTCGCCGGTAACTTTGTCAGATTACCACCGCTCGACCAATACGTGCCAAATCCGGCCGCTGTTAGCAACAATAGCAAGTTCTGCGTCATCGATGCGGCAGCAGCGAGATGTTCATGGTTTCGATGCGTGACTTTCTCAGGGACCGGACTCGATGCTGCATCCTCAGGCAGCCAAGTGACCAGCACCACCGCAGAGCATCCGGCCAACAACTGCGGCAATTTTGAATCATCCTGCAATTCATCGCGCAACCATCTGGCAACTGTTTGAGACTGAGACTGCCAAAGAACGTGAGCCCTCCAAGGCTCCACAATACCATCCAAATTCCGAGGATAATGAAACGGTGCCCAACCGGATTCTCGGATACTCTCAAGAACAACGGCATTTCCCCGCTCCAACACCGACTCGGGAGTACGCAACGGCTGATCCACATCCGCCAGGACTTTCACGGTCTGACGCTCGCGAATGACGTCGCGTACCAATTCATACTTTTCTGACATTTGAGCGAAGTGTCAACTCTTGAATTTGGGGATTCGTGCTGCCTGAGCCGATGGGCGATAGCCCCGATTTTTAGGACCAACCGCGGCTACCGCTGAAAAATAAATGAGATTCTGAGACTGCATCTAACACATACTACGCATGCTGGTGTACCGGCTTCAGCCGGCCGCGATTTCTCATAATCCGGCTGAAGTCGATACACCAGCAATCCATGGTGAACAAGCACGGCATGCGCCATTAGGCTCAATTCGATGAGGAATTGAAGGCAATCAGTCATCGCGGCGCAACTTCAAAAGCAATCGCCCATCCTGAGCAGTCGTTTTGAACTCCGGTGGAGCTTCTTGGTCTTTGGCAAGCGTCAAACAAATGGTCAGCACACCGCTATTGAGATCGAATTGATAGATACCTTTCGAGCGCGTCGTCGAATAGCTCTCGGGGTAAGACATCGTGAAGCGATAGGGGTCGAAACGATGGTCAAGCTGATATTCAACTTTACGCCCAATTCCGCTGTCGGCGAACGTCAAATTCGTTTCAGTGAATTCGAACTGAGTGATCGAGGGTTGCTCCAGCTCGATTCCGTCGCATCGGCACTCCGTCACCTGCCATTTCCCGATGAGCTTCTGCCGCATCAGTCGACGTGAGTCGTTGCGTTCTGCATCCGTAAGCCGTCTAACTTCGAAGAAATGAAAAGAAGCTTGATTCGGTGCCGCGTCCGTTCCCCCGTTTTGTGCGATCAGGCCGATCCTTACGGGTGATCCTTCGCCCCAAGGAAGTTCACCGCCTGACTCGAAGTGAATTCCATCGCCGCTGTAAAGCCGCTCGTACACTTTGCCACGTTTGATGACTCGGATCCAAACGCGGTCTGACTTCGGCGCCTCTTGATCGGTAGCGACCAAACGCTTCTGTTCCCATTCACGAATGAACTTGAACTCGGCCAAGTTTCCGGTCCACTCCATATCCGTCTTTAGATAATGATCATCATCGTTATAAATCAGAATTCCCGCCTGCTGCCATTTCTCGGTCGGGCGAAAGTCTGTGACACACGTCGTTACAACGAAGTCCTCAGAGTCTTCGACCGGATTATCGAGGAGGTAAAGGTTTTGCGAGAGCGGGTAACGACGGTTCGCCGGGCTTCCGCCGATCGTCCCGGCCGCCGTCGTGATGGTGAGATGTCCGGGTTTTGTTGTGAGTGAAACGGCTCTCTTCATCTCACGCACCGGCTTCCACGGCAACGCCAGTGAATCATCAAAACCGTCAAACGCCACGACTTCACCGTCGTTCGCGTTCGCGTGGGGTGGAGAGAAGCACGCGACGAGAAAAAGAGCTGTGGTTAACGAAACAACGCTCCTGGAAACTGACTGACTCATCTCTTTTCCTTTGGAAAGGGGAAGTTTCAAAGTTTCTCCAAGGCCACTTTCGTCGAGTCCGCGGCGACAACTTGGCCACGCACTAAGTCGCCCGTCTTGATGTTGTCACCGGGGTCATTCATCCATTCCGCGGGGGCGTATCGACACGTTGTTCCGCGTAACAGTTGTGGTTGCTTCCCAGTTGAGCCTATTCCGCTCACCAACGTCCTCGACGATTCGACGAGAACTTCGACCGTTTGTCCGATCAGCTCTTTGAAATAGCTGTGCCTGAGTTCCCCTTCCAATTTGCCGAGTCTCGCAACGCGTTCGCTTTTGACGTCACCGGGGATCTGGTTCGGCATCTCGGCGGCCGGTGTCCCACGGCGGGCACTGAAAGGAAAGGCATGGATCTTTGAAAAGCCGGCTTCGCGGCACGTCGCGAGTGTCTCTTCGAATTCCTCGTCGGTTTCACCGGGGAAACCTGCGATGATGTCCGTCGTGAATGCAGGACTTCGAAGCGACTCGCGAAGTAAACGACAGCGATCGAGGAACCTCTTTGTTCCCCAACGTCTACGCATCCTCCGCAGCACCGAATCGCTTCCCGCTTGCAGGCAAAGATGCAAGTGCGGCACGACACGATCCGGAAAATCCCGCATCACGCTGATCAAGTCCTTCGTGACTTCGGTGGTTTCGATGCTGGAGAGTCGTATCCGAAAATCACCTGGCAGTTCACATAAGCTTCGCAACAAGTCTGAAAGCCGCGTCCATTCCTCGCGTGGCTGTGCTGAGGAGAGGCAGGTGCTCAGTGCGCTTCACAGCCTGAGCTTCCACTGCAGGGGTCGCATCCAGGTGCAGCGACTGTCTTGCCCCCACTCCGCTACAAGAATAAGAGCCCTCAGAACGAT
>JBCCOI010000481.1:0-6116 GCA_039025515.1 Planctomycetota bacterium | reverse complement strand
GAGCTTGGCCCCGGACAGTACGGGCTATTCGTCCGCGACATCGCTGCGTTTCAGGCGACCTACCCGAACGTGCCCGCCGAGATGATTCTGGGCGAGTACGCAGGTGGCCTTCGCAACAGCGGCGAACAGATCAAGATCGACGACGCATCCGGACAGACCATCGTCGATCTCGACTACTCCGACAGTGATCCGTGGAGTGTTTGGGCGGACGGTCCCGGCGGTACGCTGGTTTCGGTGGACCCGGAGGGCGCCCCGCGCGGTTCGGAGCATAAGTCATATTCTTGGCGATCCTCGGGAACGATTGATGGAACGCCCGGTGCTGCCGACCCGGGATTGCCTGGCGTCGTGATTACGGAAATTCTGGCGCACACGGACGCACCGCTCGTTGATGCGATCGAGCTTCACAACCCCACCGCACAGACAATTGACATCGGCGGCTGGTTTCTGAGTGACGATGATGATGCGCTGGCAAAATATGAGATCCCTAGCGGCACGATGCTGCCCGCCGGTGGCTTCGTAGTGTTTGACGAAAGCGACTTCAACCCGACGCCAAATGACCCACAGCCGAATCACTTTGCGTTATCTGGCTCACAGGGTGAAACAGTTTGGTTGACCGTTGCGAGCGGTGGTTTGATTTCGGGACTCGCCGACTTTGCAACCTTCGATGCGACTTACAACGGTGTCAGCGTCGGCCGCATCCCCACACCCGGCTCTCGATTTTTGCCACTTGCTGAAAGATCACTTGGCGGACCGAATGGTGATTACCGAGTGCCCGACCTCTACATCTCTGAGGTTCACTACCACCCATTGCCGCCGACCGTCGCGACTCTCGCGATCGATTCCACGATCACGGAGTCTGATTTAGAGTATGTCGAGATTTCCAATCGATCGGATGAGTCGATCGACCTCATGCAGTATCAACTGCGAGGAGAATCAGAATTTACGTTCGTGAGTGACACGACACTCGACGCAGGTGAGTCGATTCTGTTGGTCACCTTTGATCCAGCTTTACAAACCAACTCAGTCCGATTGGCCGCATTTCGAAACCAATACGGCATATCGGCGGACGTTGACCTCGCGGGTCCGCTCACACCATCGCTCAGCAACAGCGAAGGCGTTGTTCGGCTACGAGCTCCCGACGATGCTCCCGTTGACGAGCCAACTGTCACGCCTCGCGTGCTGATCGACGAGGTGCACTATGACGATCGAGCTCCTTGGCCCTTTAGCGTAGATGGCCTCGGGGATTCGCTGCAACGAGCTGAAGTTGAGATTGGCGGAAACCAACCCGAGGCGTGGCGTGGCGTGGAACCAACGCCCGGCGTCAGTCGACTTGTTCCGGTCATTCGCGATCTTGTCGTCAATCGGGGACTCGAGACGCGATCCGAGCTCACCGAGATTCAGTTCGATGTTTCCGTACCGATCGCCACACCGGACGCATCGGCGTTTACGCTGGTCGATGCGGACGATCTGCCCGTCACGGCGATCAATGTCGTCGCGGAACCCCACGGTCCAGGAACCCGCGTTCGCCTGACCTTCGGTAGCGGCATCGGAATTGTCGAGCGTCCCCGGTTACCCAACACACTAGCCGACGGCGACTATCGACTCTCCATCGCGGCGGGCGCATTGGTTGCCCAGATTGGTGGAGCCGGAACCGAAAACGAGTTCCTTTTTGGCGAAGATGTCGCTGATCGATTCTTCCGCAAGTATGGTGACAGTGACGGAGACGGAAATGTGAACCTTCTGGACTTCACCGTTTTCCGATCCGCATTCGGATCATTTATCGGTGACGATGACTATGACGCTGCTCTGGATTTCCAAGGAGATGGTGGAATCAATGCGATGGACTTCGTCACCTTTCGAACAAACTACCGAATTTGATTCGCGCCCGCTCATCTACTCCTTTGCTTGATCTTGTACTGAGAAAATGTCGATGACACGAAAACCTCTTTTGGTCGCCCTGATGGGCAGTTTGCTAACGCTTGCGAACTCCGGATCAAGCTTTGCTGACGAAGTCGTCGCGTTTTGGCACTTCGCCGACAACTACTCATTCCCTGATGACGCGAACAAGTACGACTTTGCTGCGGAAGTTGACGGCACGATCGGCGGCAACGCGATGCTTCAGGCCTTCTTGGGGAATGCGGATGAATTCGACAGCAACGGAGGTGGCGGATTTGTCTCCTACACGTCGCCCACCAGCGGATTGACGTACGCACCGAGTCGTACAATCAAGTGGGACGACCTTCGCGGAGGGGGTGACACCTTCGACATTGGCGGCGTGACTGACTTTACGCTTCGCGTGGATTCATCGACGACCGAGCAGATCGACTTCGGAAATGATGCGCTGTTGTATTTCACGATGGATACAACCGGTTTTGACGACTTGAGGCTCCGCTTTGATATCGAAGCCACTCCGGGCGACCTACCGGATACCTTTGACCTCTACTATAGGGTCGGGGGCTCGGGAGAATGGTTTCGAGACGCGGATCAAAACAACATCGACCTTGCTTTCCAAGACTACAACACGCCGGACCCCGACAATCAATTCGCCGATAGCGGCTTGATCGGACTTTCATCCACGTTGAACAACCAATCATTCATCGAGGTGATCCTAAACGACTTCGATCGAAACGGAAACGGTGAGATGGAGATCGATAATATCGAGTTCATCGGAAGCCTCACTGTCATTCCGGAGCCAAGCTCGATCCCAATCCTGCTGTTGACCGCCTGCGCAGCGACAACTCGATTCCGCCCAAGACGTCGTCGATCTGCTCGCGACTGAGTGCGAACAACAGTCACGGAGCATGAATGCGACGCCAGTGAAGAGTGTGCATCGCGCGTACTTAGACGCGAGCGATCTCGTAGCCGTCACGTGGTTTGCGTGCGAAGAACTCGGCGGCTTGCTCATCACCGACGATGGCTTCCGCTTTGGCGTCCCACTTGATGGACCGTCCGAGTCTTGCGGCGATGGCGGCCAAGTGGCACGTGTTCATCGACTGGACATGAGAGTAAACATCGGAGACCGGTAAGCCGCCTTCGGCGATACACCGATAGAAGTTGTTCTTGTGGCCTTCAGCGGGCTTGTCCTTGTAGAGCCGTATTCGGTCTGAGTCGTCGTAGGCGTCTTTGTCCCAGTTCTCTTCGATCGGAAGGCCGGTGATCTTGCCGCGGCTAACGAAAATGCGTCCCTTCGTTCCTTCGAACAGGATTCCATTGTCACCCCGACTGGTGACGTTCATTTCGATGCCACTGGCGAATTTGCAGATCACTGCGTAGTCGTGAGCCGTGTTGTACGCATCATCGACGGTTGGATAACCGTTCTCGAAGTCGACGGGATGATCGGCGTCGGTTCCGTCAAATTCAATCGGCCCCATACCCTGTTTGTCTTCACCGATGGCCCACGTCGCGATGTCCACGTGATGGGCTCCCCAGTCGGTAAACTTTCCGCCGGAATACTCATACCACCAGCGGAACGAGCCGTGGCATCGCTGCCGGATGTAGTCAACCATTGGCGCTTGGCCGAGCCACACATCCCAATTCAGATTCTTCGGTGGATCAGACTTTTTGAACGGTCCTCCGACCGAACCGCCGTTGATACCGACGGTGATTTTCGTGATGTCGCCGAGTATTCCTTTTTGCACCATGTTGACAGCACGCAGGAACTTGTCTTGGCTGCTGCGTTGTTGCGTGCCGACGAAGAAGACTTGATCAGGGTAACGCTTGCAGGCATTCCGAATCAGTTGGTTTTCCTCCAAAGTCAGGGTTAGCGGCTTTTGGCAAAAGACATGCTTCCCAGCCATCAACGCTTCCACTGCAATTTTTACGTGCCAATGATCGGGCGTTGCGATGCTGACGACATCAATATCTTTGCGGTCAAGTAGTTCGCGGTAGTCGGCGTAAACGTCTGCTTTACCCTTACCAATTTGCTCATCGGCTTTTGCTCGATCGGCGTGTTTTTGATCGACATCGGCAACCGCAACGATGTCGCCGAATCTCGCGTGACCGCGGCAGTCGCCCATTCCCATTCCACCCAGCCCGATCCCACCGATCAATGGCCGATCATTCTTCGACCGGTTTGCAAAAGCTTTCTCGGTCCAAGGAAAGTAGGCAACTGAACCACCAGCGGCGACGGCCCCGGTGGTCTTGAGGAAGGATCGCCGATCTGAACGGGAGGCGGATACGCGCATCGAATGAATCCTGGCAGGGGGATTGGTGGGGAATACTGACTGAGAATTGTAACCCTGTTAAAGAACGGGTGTGAGTGAAATCCAATTCGTGTAGGTCATACTCTGCATGACGGCGTTTTCGTCTGACGGAGCGTTACGTATTCATGAATCCGATGACGTTATGACAATTCTCTAATCGACCGGGCGTTTGGCGATTCCGCGAAAGTCGATGAACGCCGTCGTGTCGATAAAATCCAAGTTGATGATCTCCCATCCTTCGCGACCCAACGAGTTCAAGTACTTCTCAACCTCGGCCGGTTCGACACGCTTCAAGAGAAAACCTCGCTTCTCGAGGTCTGCCGTCGATAGAAATTTGTATTCCCAATTCTGCATGTCTTTTTTCCTTATGATAACGCTGGCGAGAGCTTTTCGATGCTCAAGAAAAGATAGCGTTTCATCAGGCCCGCCGTTTGGATTCTTGACGTTGGCTTCCGACTGTTTGATGAGGCGGACTTTCTCAATCACGATCTCTTTGTATGGAACCGCTTAGGCTGCCTGTGGCTTGATACGTTCGATTGATGCTCGACCTGTCCGGAACGTCTGATGTAAACAGTGTTTGCAACTGGGCTGTTATGGACGAAGTTGAGACTGATCCATCAAGTTTCATGATCCGAAACACCGTACCTGCTTCGGGGCGATCCAGGCCTTTGACAATCTCTGATATCTCACGAGTCAAATATTGAGGTGACGACACAACCACCGTGTTGGTATCGACAAATTTGCCCACGGAGAGGATCCCTTTGTACTTCGGTCGTCCGTCATTTACGAATGTTGACGATTCGGGTGTCGGTGCCTGAACCGCATTTCTCTTTTCGCTACGTCCCGATTCCTGCTTCCGACGCACCTCATCGTCCGGGCTAAGGAGGTCTCGATAGACGTCCTTAATGACAGTGACGACCGACTCCGCCTTGGCGTACTTCAGATGAAAAAACTGAGGTTTGCGTTCCTGTTCGGGCGCGATTTGCAAAGGCTGGTCGTACGAGGCAATGATCGCATCGATGCGTTTCAATTCAGACGGACTCGCACCAAAAACCATAAGCGACTTGGAATTGGTATTGCTAACAAACCTCAGCGGCGTAGTAAGCTCCATGCTGCCCGCAGACAGAATCTCCTCTATCGTTTGCTGCATGACAGAAGGACTTTCATGCAACAGTTGGTAGACCTTGTACGGATTTGCATCCGGCACGAGGTCACGAAACAGTGATTCAAGCTGATCTAGAGCAGCAAAATCCTCAGAGCGCAGGACCAATTCACCGTTGCTCCCCTGACCAATCGTAACGGGTGATCCACTTGGATGGCTTTCATCATCGAAGCGAGTTGAAATCGTCCGTGCGAGCGTCTTCCGTGTTTCTAGGCGTACGGATTCGTTCTCGCTCGGCATGGACTCGGATGAACTTGTTGGAACGGAACCATTCTGGCGGTGGCCGGGAAGAAGTATGTGCAGCGGATTGGCTCTCATCCCTCGCCACGCCGACTCGACGCGACCAAGCACCTCCGTGAAATTCTCAGTTCTCGTGTTCACGAACCGTACGCGACGTTCACCGGGAGCGGACCGTTCACCGATCTGGATCATCAATTGGTCGACTTGACGCATCTCCTCGTCGGTCGCGAAAAGGAACAGACGATGGCTTGGCTCGTCTGGTTCAACGCGAAAACCCCGCCATTTCGATGTCTCCCGCCGCTTCCGGCTGGACCGGTCGTCGGATCCACCCATCAGTTTTTGAATCGAATCGGCAACGTAGGTGGCTCGAAGACGCTGCAGCGGGACGATCTTCAAAGACCGTGATGACGCATCTAGTTGGTCAAAAACGGATTGGATCGTGATGTGATTTTGTAGTGATGCATACGCGATAAGAATATCTCGAGATTCATCACTCGAGTATCGAGCATCGG
>JBCCOI010000480.1:0-6120 GCA_039025515.1 Planctomycetota bacterium | reverse complement strand
CGAGTTGATCGAGCCGAATGCGGTCATCGAAACCGACCATCGCATTGCCGCTGCCGACGGCTCGTGAAGCTTCCACTCTGCGAGGAAGTACGCGATGCTGTCGCTGCTCCCTGCGGTACTGCTGATCGCGGGAGCATTCTTCTACGTACTGCCTCGCAGAGTGGAAGCTTCACGAGCCGTCGGCAGCGGCAATGCGATGGTCGGTTTCGATGACCGCATTCGGCTCGATCAACTCGGAAGGCTCTCGCAGAATTCTATGATTGCGTTGAAAGTTGAGTTGACAAACGCCCGGACGGGAAAGCCCTATCGGGCACGCGGCAGCCTTTATTTGCGTGGCAAGACTTTGGAGACCTACGAGGTTGATTTCCAAGATTCACGTCCGACGGCAACTTGGGTTGCTCAGCCACCCGAGGCGATGAACAAGAGCAGTCTTCTGCCGGACCGCGCCCGTATTTCTGATAGTGAATTCGCCGCACGACTTGACGATGTGAACGTCAGAATCACGTGCGAAACCATGAATCGTCCATCACTCTTTTCGATCGCACCCTACCACCGAATCGGCGTAGAAGACAGCAACGAAGATGCTCTGATGCATGTGGTCAATCGGTGGACGTTGCAACGCCGCGACAAGGAGCCTCCGCATCCCAGAATTGAGTATTCATTCGGAACTGCTGCGTTTGCCGACAAAAAACAAACGCCGTTGATCGGCGATCCACCCTTCAAGCGGCTCAGTGATACCTCATCCATCCTCGATTTAACGCCTCAGTTACGAGAGCAACAGTTGCAGAACCGGCGCTATCTCAGAGCTGTACTGCAGTGCGATCGGAAGAGAATTCCGACGATCGTGCGCAAGGCTGAAGAGATAACCGATTCGATTCCCGACGCGAATCGAACGCGAGCAAGCGTCGCGCTCGCGATGGAGCGGTATTTGGCAAACGACGCTGATTTTCAGTACACACTCAATCTCAACTCAACACCGATCCCAAACCTGGATCCGATCGAACAGTTCATGGCCGTTGATCGACGAGGTCATTGCCAGTACTTCGCGTCTTCGCTTGCGTTGATGTTGCGCAGTGTTGGCATCCCTTCGCGGGTTGTCGTGGGTTACCGAACGGAGGAATACAATCCGATCGGAAAGTACCACATCGCGCGGCAGTCACACGCGCATGCTTGGGTGGAAGCACTGATCGAAGCGGGGGAGCTTCCGCCGGCGATTGTTCCGGCGGGACAAAGTCTGGCGAAGAGGTATTGGATGCGTCTAGACCCGACGCCATCGGCCAGCGCCGAGGATGACGGCAACGCCGCCGGTGTAAGCGGGCTGATCAACCTCGCGAATCATCTGTGGGACGACTACGTCGTCGAGATGGATCAAAAGAAACAAACGGAAGGTCTTGGGCGGGCTACTCAATTGGACGCCGTCCAAGATTCATACGAAGGATTTTTTACGCGTCTTAAGAATCGAATGAAGAGCACGTTTGGAACCGAAACCTCCGCCGGTAGTTTCCGCTTGGACCGAGACGCGATCGTGCTTTTTGTCTTGCTCTTTATGGCCATGCTGTTGACGATGTGGTTCGGATCGCGATTGGTGGGGATTTCGTTTGGTCCCGAGGCGAATGCGGGCACGGAGACAATCGCTGCAGCAATACCGCAGTTGGATTTCTATCGAACGATGCTCGAGCAGCTCGAGCGGTTGGGAATTGAGCGACAATATCACGAGACTCCCTACGAGTTTCTCTCACGCATCGATGCTGATTTACCCGCGATCGATTCGTTGACTCGCACGTTTGTTCAGCATCGCTACGGCGCGAGCGAATCAGACGAAACGGATGTTCGATCACAGTCGGAGCTATCGCTCTTGACGATGGAAGTCGAACGCAGACTTCGACAACGCACTTTCAGTTCATAGCGATCCCCCACCGGACACTGGTCACCTTACAGATGGCAACCTTTTCAAGGCAAGAAAAACGAAAAATTTGCGAATCGAGAGCGCAAGGTTTTCGGCCTTGTCTCGTTGAGAGTAACAGAGCAGGGAGTTGAATGAGTTTTGACGCGAATCCGGAAACCCGGTTGAGCTTGATTTTCAAGCTTTCAGATCGTCGAGATCACGATGCCTGGTCCGAATTTGTTCAGATTTATCAGCCAGTTGTTCAGCGGTTTGTCCAGCGACGCGGGCTTCAGCACGCTGACGCTGCCGAGATCACTCAAGACGTTCTGTCGGTTGTCGCAAAATCGATCGAGTCCTGGGACCCCGAGCACGAAAAGTGCACTTTCCGAGGGTGGCTTTATCGACTGACGCGTAACCAGACGATTGATTTTTTACGAAGACGTAAGCCAGAGGTGGTGTGGTCGGATGTGGAAGACATTGGCCCGGAAATTACAAGTTCCGAAGCTACAGCTTCCAGTGAATTCCACGCGGAATATGAAAAGCAGTTGTTTTATTGGGCCGCGGAGAAGATTCGCGGATCTTTTAAGCCGGCGAACTGGATGGCGTTTTGGAAATCAACCGTGGAAGGAGATCCGATTGAACGTGTTGCGGAGGAGCTGGGCATGGAATGCGGAGCCGTTTACGTGGCCCGTTCGCGGATCATGTCGAGACTATCGAAGCTGATTCAAGAGCGAATGAATGAGACTTCGGTCCATCCACCAGGAGATTGAATGCCATGCTTTCGAATGAACAGTTGGGCGAAGCGGAACTACGAGAGCTGATTCACGATGATCGTGATGAAGCAAGCGTGATCGAACTGGGACGCCGATTGCAAGCGTGTGAACAATGTCGGCATTTGGACGAAGCGGACATCCGAAAGCTGATCCACGGCGACTGCGACGACGCAAGGGTGATCGAACTGGGCCGACAGTTGCATGAATGCAATCGGTGTCGAAGCGCGCTGGAAACGCTCTCCGCGAATTACGATTTTTGGCGAAGAGCCCCGGAGCTCTTGCGAGACGCAGAAGCATCTGGCGACTTTGTTGCCTCAGCGAACCTGACGTCAATTCTTCGCTCCGAGGCGACTGCCGTGAGACACGCAGAATCCGAAACCGCCGATCAACCGCAAGTTGAATTTCAGGAGGCCGAAGCAACTTCCACGCTCGCTTATCCAATTGAAACGCTTCTTGATCCACCAACGCATCCCGAAATGCTGGGAAGCATTGGCAAATATGATATCGAAAAAGTCGTCGGCAGCGGCGGGATGGGCATCGTTCTGAAAGCCCATGACTTTGATCTCAATCGACCGCTCGCGATAAAGATTCTCGCGCCACATCTCGCCAGCAACGGGATCGCGAGAAGACGCTTCGCCCAGGAGGCACGTGCGGCTGCTGGTGTTTTGCATCCCAACGTGATCGCCGTGCATGGCGTCAACAATGAAGGAAAGACGCCCTACATCGTGATGCCATACGTCGCCGGTCCATCGCTACAGGCGCTTGTGGAAGAAAGTGGTCCGCTTCCCGAAATTGAAATCGTTCGCATCTCCTTGCAAATTGCCGCCGGGCTCTCGGCTGCTCATTCGCAAGGACTGGTGCACCGCGATATCAAGCCCGCCAACATCTTGGTGGAGCCCGAAGTCAACCGCGTCTTGATCACTGACTTCGGGCTCGCGCGTTGTGAGGATGATGCATCCCTCACTCGCACCGGTTGGCTAACGGGAACGCCGAATTATATGTCCCCGGAACAAGCTCGCGGCGAGCGGCCTGATCAGCGCAGCGACCTGTTCAGTTTTGGAAGTCTGATTTACTTCCTCAGTACCGGTCGACTTCCATTTCGTGCCGACTCTCCGCTGAGCGTGCTAACGCGCATTCAAAACGAAGAACCCAAACCGGTGCGAACGGCGGGTGCACAGGTCTCAAAAACACTGGAAGACATCATCACGTTGATGCTGCGGAAGTCTCCGGAAGATAGATTCCAGACGGCGACCGAGCTCCATGTTGTGCTGGAGCGGCAACTAGCCCACTTGCATCAACCACACCTGACAAAGTCTCCCGTGGTCATTCCTGAACAGTCCAGATTTTTGACGCGAAAGTCCCTTGGTTACGGTGCTCTAATCCTGGTTGCATTGATGCTTGGTGCTTTCAATTGGAGTCAAAGGCCAAACGCACCGCAGGCTTTGGTTCCACCACCAATCGAGGCGGTTGAAGACATGCAATATGTCAGTGAACAGGTTGCGGAGGTCGAAGCGAGAATTACACAAGAGCAGTATGACGGGTTGAATCGAATCACCGAGAAACTGTACAGAAACCACCCGAACGACGAGGGTGCCAAGTTTTATCGCGCCTTCGCGTTGTTGACCTCTGGCCGTCACCATCGGGCATATCAGCTTTTCCGTGAGGTTGAGGATTCCGAGAAATACGCAACGCTTGCGAAGTACAACATCGCTTGCATTTACGCGATCGACGACAACAAAGAACCCGCTTTCCGTAATTTGGAGGCGTCCATCGAAGCGGGACTTTGCGACCACATCACGTTTATGAAGTTCGTCAAGGACGAAGACCTACGCAACCTGCATGACGATCCGCGGTTCACCATGATGAAGGAGAAGTTCAAGGCCAAAGAAGACCAAACGGCTGCACAGGAATGCGAGTACGATGAGCAAGACGCATGTGTGACAGAAGAGGACTGTCACGATTCTTTCGAGTCGACAGACCGCGGTGAAAGGATATCGATGCTGAGTTTTGAAGCGATCATCGATGGTGCAAAGGCCTTTGCGGGAACATTGACAATCAAGGTGGGCGCTTTAACGTCAATGGTGGACTTCTCTCCCAGGCTACGCATCAGTGGAACTTGGAGTGTGCATCAGCAAGACCATGCAGACAAATATGTGCTCATCCACAAGCTCCGGGGAGCCAAAACGCCCGTCAGTCAATCACTGGTGGAGAAAAAGGACGGTGTGAACTTCACCAGAGCTGCTCTAACCACCAAGCGTTTGGCGACCATCGAACGAGGGCCCGGACGACTGAGCTTGAGTGTTGAGGGATTGTCGCACGCCCCTTCAGGAAGGTTTCGATTCTCAGGTAACGTTGAATTCGGTAGCCGCCTCCGAGATGCCGGGGTCCGCTTTGTGGATGACGCTGTGCTTTTCTACTGTTTCTGTCATTCAGAGAGAGGTTTTGACAGCTCCGTTGAGTACTTGAAAAGCTTGCAGTCGATGGGTCTGTCGAACTCTGCGATGTCGTCACTTGTATCCGCAGGCGTGTCGGCTGGCACGATTGATCAATACCGGAAGAGCGGATTAAAGATAGAGCAATACCTGCCAATGCTGGTCGCTCGCGTTCCGGCTAAGCTGGTGGAGCAGTACCGCTCCGTCGGCGTTGATCCGACCAAGCATGAAGAGTTATTGATAGCACGCGTCCCTGCGAAGATCGCGAAGAAACGTATCGCGAAGGCGAAGGAAGCTGTCTTACAACCCGCGTCGCAGATACCAACCCGTCGCTTCATGCCACGCCAAGTACGGCCAGATTCCGCGAGAAACTTAAATCTTGAATAATCCGACTCGCATGTTTTAAAGTTGCACTTTTGCTTCAGGCATCGGTTTTTCACAACCATGCGTCAGCGAGACACGAATCAAGATCGATTTTGAATCGCTTACGCGTCGGGTTACGATAAGAGCAACTTCAAAACGCGAACACAGCCCCCCGATCTCTTCTGAGAGACTTGGCTTTTGATCCTCAAGTCAAGGTTCTCTGAGAGTGAGGGGGGCTGATTCTTTGAACATGGTCGAACTCGGAAAATGATGGTGCTTCGAGGTCACAGACCTCTGCTACAAATATCTGTGGCCGGCCTCCGGTGCCGAAATTATTTTGAAAAACTTCGGCGCGTCTGTCTTTTCTCGCCGACATCGTTCGTCGTCCCTTTGCACAGTGGGTGCGTTCAATCAATTTCAGCAGAAGTGAGACCGAAACGATGAGAAAATTCTTGTTCATTTACCGGAATTCCGAAGAAGCCGAATCCGTTGCCCCGACACCCGAAGAGATTCAGGAGTTGATGAGCGTCTGGGGCGATTGGATGCAGAGCGCTGCTTCACAAAGTGCCCAATTCGAGGGTGGAGATGGGCTGCAACCGGGAGGAAAACTTGTCAACTCTGATGGCCTCGTGTCCGATGGACCCTACGTTGAATCGAAGGAGGTGGT
>JBCCOI010000479.1:0-6137 GCA_039025515.1 Planctomycetota bacterium | reverse complement strand
CGCGTGATCGATTCGATCGCCACCGGGTAACGTGACTCGATCAGCGGCAGTAGCTGCCGGCGTATCCAATTGCGGCTGTACCGATCGTCTGTGTTCGACGCGTCCTCTCGCCACGATTGTTCGCGTTCTCGAAGCGCCGCACGAATCAGTTCCCGCCGGCATCGCAGAAGCGGCCGCGCGATGATGAAGTCGCTCTCGTCGCCGGGACCGAACTCTCGAAACGCAGACATCCCGGTTAAGCCGGCGGGTCCGGTGCCTCGCATGAAATGGTGCAGTACGGTTTCGACGTTGTCGTCGGCCGAATGCGCGAGTGCGAGGTAACGTGCGCCCGTTCGCTGCAGAGTATTTCGAAAGAATGCGTAGCGTTGATTTCGAAGCGTTGCCTCATCGAATGCTCCGCCGCCGCTTTGGTTTGACTCTGAAACAAACGACACATTCAATACGCTCGCGGCGTCACTGACGAATCTTTCGTCACCATCGGACGCTTCGCCGCGTAAGCGATGATTGAAGTGAGCAGCGACCAAGAACCCCTCTCCACCGACTTGGTTTCTGATTTCGGCCAAGCAGCGGAGCAGGGCGATGCTGTCCGCTCCGCCGCTACAGCCCACGACCACCCCAACTGATCGTCGGTTCTTGCTCGGCCAGGATGCCTCAAGCTGCTGCTTCAGTTGCAGCCAGGACGGATGCCGCTGAGTCGTCGCTGATTCGCTCATCGCTTGCTCATGCATCCGGCAAAAATCATCCGCTCCGCAGTTGGTCTCGTCACAATGCTCATCAAAAGATCACGCCCTGCGGACAGCATTTGCGATTCTCGTTCGGCTGTCCAGTTCCACGCCCCTTTGGTGGCCTTGATGCTCTAGCCCGTCGTCAAACGGAAGGGCGGGGCAGTGGAGGGCGGGCACACCTCAAAAGCGAAACTTGGTAGTATTCTAGGTTCCACCGTTGAATGCTCCACGGCCTGACTGCGGCACCCCGGTTTTCGCCGGTCCGTCTCTTTTCCACGATCCCACATTCAGTCGTTGCTTCACGCCGCCGCCTTCTCGATTTCGCCAATCGACCAGAACTTCTTTGTTTATTCGCTGGCGGGCGTGCTCGCCGGTGCGGTCTTGATGATGGGCTACCAGCGTTGGAAAACGACGGTCTACAAGATTCGTTTGGCGGAGCGCGCCGACAAATTGATGAATGAGGCGAACCGTGAAGCGGAGTCACTCAAGACCCAGATTCTCTTGGAAGCGAAGGAAGAGTCGCTCGAGATCAAGGGCCGGGTCGAGGACGAACTGAAGGAGTCGCGAAGGCTCCAGCTCAAACGCGAAGAAAAACTCGATCGACGAAGCGAGCAGCTCGATCAGCAAGAGTCCGACCTTCGAAAACATCAGCGTGGTTTGGAAAGTAGCCAAAGTCGCTTGGATCAGGGCCTCAAGGACTTGACCGACAAACGCGAAGAACTCGCCAGCATGGAGTTTCAACAGAAGAAGATTCTCGAAGCGGTTTCGGGCATGAGTCGCGACGAAGCGTCCGAGCAGTTGATGGCATCGCTTCGCGAAGAGATCGCACAGGAACGTGGCCGCGTTTTACTGAAAGCCAAGAAGGAAACCACGGAATCCGTCCGCGAGGAGAGTCGACGGATTCTGCTGACCGCGATCCAGCGTTACGCCTCGGCGTTTACTGCCGATTCAACCACCAGCACGGTCGATGTTCCTACGGATGATATGAAGGGACGAATCATCGGACGCGATGGTCGGAACATCCGAGCTTTCGAGAAGGCGACTGGAATCGACGTCATCATTGATGACACGCCGGGCGTCGTGATTGTCAGCGGTTTCGATCCTGTCCGCCGTGAGGTCGCCAAGCGTTCTTTGACCGCCTTGATCGCGGACGGACGAATCCATCCATCGAAGATCGAGGAGGTTGTCGAGCAAACTCGAGCGGACATCGATGACTTGATCCTACAGAAAGGCCGCGAAGCTGCGGATGAAGTCAACCTTCAACCACTTCCCGACCGACTCGCGCAGATGCTGGGCCGCTTGCACTTCCGCACGTCATACAGCCAAAACGTGCTACGCCACAGCGTCGAGGTTGCGTTTCTCTCGGGGATGATCGCCGAGATGTTGGGGTTTGATGGTGATTTGGCGCGTCGGTGTGGATTGCTGCATGACATCGGCAAAGCCGCGGACCACGAGTTGGAAGGTGGACACCCCAAAATCGGTGCGGATCTCTTGCGCCGCAACGGCGAAACCGCAGAGGTCGTTCACGCTGCGCTCGGTCACCACGACGAAATCGTGATCGAACACCCTTATACGATGATCGTCGCAACCGCTGATGCTTGCAGTGCGAGTCGTCCGGGTGCGAGACGAGAATCGCTCGAGCGATACATCAAGCGAATGGAGGAACTGGAGTCGATCGCCAAGCGGTTTGACGGCGTGCGCGAAGCATATGCGATCAGTGCCGGGCGAGAACTTCGCGTGATCGTCGACAGCGAAACCACGACCGACGAGCAAGCCGCCGTCGTCTGTCATGAAATCGCCAAAGCGTTCGAGCAAGAACTGCTTTACCCGGGCGAGATCAAAGTCACCGTCCTACGCGAAACGACGTTCACCGGCATCGCGAAATAACGTCGCGAGATTAACGTAATGCGTTGGGTTACCCGAACGATGTGCCAATTTCAGGGTTTCCGCCGCGAGATGCCGCATTTTCGTCGCCTTTGGGCTCCTCGATGGCGGCCTACGGATCTTCAAATTGTTGTCGCTTTGCCCGTTTCATCATGGGCTGTTCCTGTTGACCGCTTGATGGCGTGATTGACTTACACGGCGACTCCGTCTTCGAGAAAAGCACCGGTTGCGATATGATCCGGGGCGAAGACTCGACAGCTTTGTCACCCGGAAACTTGACCATCCATGAAAACCGACGAACTCCGCGAGAAGTACCTCGAATTCTTCGAGTCCAAAGGCTGTGTACGGAAAGCGAGCGACGTTCTGGTGCCGACTTGGGATCCATCCGTGCTGTTCACGCCGGCCGGGATGAACCAATTTAAAGACCACTTCTTGGGGAAGGTGAAACTCGACTTCACGAGAGCCACGACCTGCCAAAAGTGTTTGCGGACCGGTGACATCGACAACGTCGGGCGGACGGCGTTTCACCACACGTTCTTTGAGATGCTGGGGAATTTTTCTTTCGGCGATTACTTCAAGAAAGAAGCGATCGCGTGGGCTTGGGAGTTCCTTACGTCGAAGAGCTGGCTTCAGATCGACCCGACTCGGCTTTCGGTCACCGTTTACAAAGATGACGACGAAGCGTACGGGATTTGGCGTGACTCGATCGGTTTGCCAGACGATCGCATCGTACGCATGGACGAAGATGAGAATTTTTGGCCCGCATCGGCACCAAGCGAGGGTCCCGATGGAGTTTGCGGACCGTGCAGTGAGATCTACTACCATCTCGAAGACGGCAGCGATGTCGAAATTTGGAACCTCGTCTTTACGCAGTTCAATCGCGTCGGAGAACCACCGGACAATCTCAAGCCGCTGCCAAGTCAAAACATCGATACCGGCATGGGGCTGGAACGGACCGCAAGTGTGTTGCAGGGTGTGACAACCAATTTTCATATCGATTCGCTCAAGCCGATCGTTGATGCGGCCGCCGATGTGGTCGGTGTGCACTACGAAATGGACAGTGACAACGGGCGGCGACTGAGACGCATTACCGATCACGCACGCGCGTGCACTTTTGCGATCCATGAGAATGTCTATCCCGGCCCCAAAGACGCAAAGTATGTCGTCAAGCGACTCATCCGGCGCGCCGTCCTCGACGGCTATCAAATGGATCTTCGTGAGCCGTTTCTCTACAAGCTTGTGCCCGCCGTTGCCGACGCCAATGCGACGCCTTATCCGGAGCTTGCGGAGACGGCGAAGCGAGTTGCCGATGTCATTGAATCGGAGGAGAAAGCCTTCTTTGCAACCATTGATGGCGGAATGAAACGCATCGGATCGCTCTTCGAACAGATGCGAGACGAATCCGCGGTGATGGTGCCCGGCGAGGAAGCGGCCGAGTTGAATACGACCTACGGTGTGCCGCCAGAGCTATTGCAGACCTTGGCCGCCGAAAAGAACTTTACGTTCGACTGGTCGGGTTACCGAGACGCGATGAATCAGCACGCCATCGCAAGCGGTGCCGGCCAAGTGGAATTGTTCCAAACAGGGCCGCTTGAAACGCTCAAGGAAGCACTGCGAGAAACTCCATTTTTGGGCTACGACCGTGTGCAAGCAAACGCGGTCGTGAAGGGAATCATCACCGGTGATGGCAAGACGAAGGGCGACGAAGGTCAACTGCTAAGCCATATCGATCACCCCGGCGAGAATGAGTTTCGGTTGGTGCTTGATCAGTCACCGTTTTACGGCGAGTCGGGCGGCCAAATCGGCGACATCGGCACGATCGCTTCGGAAGACTTCGAGTTCGTTGTGAGCGACACTCAAAAACACGGTGGTTTGATCGTGCATCATGGCAAGCTGACTCGAGGTGAAATCCGTGAGGGAAGCGACTGCGAGGCCACCGTCGATGCGGCAAGGCGGGACTCGCTCGCCAGAGCACACTCGGCCACCCACCTGCTCCATCACGCATTGCACACCAACGTCGGAGATCACGCGCAGCAGCAGGGAAGCAAGGTCGAAGAAGATCGCTTGCGATTCGACTTCACGAACCAAAAACCGATTTCGGACGAGGTGCTCGCGAAAATCGAGACGGAAGTTGCCGGTCGAATCAACGAAGACAGCGAAGTCGTTTGGAAGACGGTACCGTTGTCCGAAGCACGCGCGGCGGGCGCGATGATGTTGTTTGGCGAAAAGTATCCGGATCCGGTCCGCATGGTTTCGATCGGCGATTTCAGCAAAGAGCTTTGCGCCGGGACGCACGTGCAACGGACCGGCAACGTTAAGACGTTCGAGCTGCTGACGGAGGAGAGCGTTTCTGCAGGAACACGACGCATCATCGCGTTAACCGGAAAGCGAGCGGAAGACCACCGGCAGCAAACCGAGTCTCTGTTGTCGGAGATTGCGGGCAAGCTGTCTGCCCAACCTGAACAAGCGGTTGGTGCGACCGAGCAGTTGGCGACCGAAGTTCGCGCGTTGAAGAAAGAACTCACCAGCGGCAAAGCGACCGAACATGAAACCAAATTCAAGGTGACGGAAGATTGCCCGAAAACGTCCGTCAATGATTACGCGGGCAGTCGTAGCGCGGTACGCGAAATCGCGAGACGCCTCAACGTTTCCCAGGACGATGTTCTAACTCGAATCGAATCGTTGCTGGCCGATCGATCCGGTTTGATCAACCAGCTCAAGCAGGCGACCGCGGGAGGCAAAATCTCCGCCGATGATTTGATTGCTCAGGGACAAGCAGTCGGTGGCGACTTGGTCGTTGTCGCCGAGGTTCCGGGCGCGAATCCGAATGTCATGCGGGGCTGGATCGATCAAATCCGCAAGAAGTCCAGCGGCGGATCGGCCGTTTTGCTTGGCACGATTCAGGGTGAAAAAGTCATCCTCGTTGGCGGGCTGAGCAATTCCTTGGTCGAACGTGGGCTGAAGGCCGGTCAATGGGTCGGCGAAGCGGCGAAGCGTGTCGGCGGCGGCGGCGGCGGCCGCCCGGACATGGCACAAGCGGGCGGAAAAAACCCTGCCGAGTTGCCGGCTGCTCTGGAAGCGGCAAAAACGACGATGGTCGAGCAGCTCAACGGGTAAGAGAAGTCGATGCGTGTTCTGGTTACCGGTCCGGCCGGTTTTCTCGGTGGCGAGATCACCGACCAATTGCTCGCTCGCGGTGACCAGGTGGTTGGGGTTTCGCGCGGTGAGTATCCGACTCTTGCCGAGAAAGGCGTCGAATACCGGCGTGGCGATTTATCGGATGTCGACTTTACGCGTGAAGCAATTCAGTCGGTGGACGCCGTCATTCACACAGCGGCTGTTGCAGGTGTTTGGGGGCCGTACGAGTCTTTTTATCGAATTAACACACAGGCGACACTCAACGTGATCGACGCTTGCAAGCGGAGCAAGATTCGCACGCTCGTTTTCACCAGCAGCCCCAGTGTCACGTTTGGTGGCGAACATCAACGCGGTGTCGATGAGTCGGAGCCGTACCCCGAAAGATACTTG
>JBCCOI010000478.1:0-6153 GCA_039025515.1 Planctomycetota bacterium | reverse complement strand
CTATCGTTACCATGTCGCATCGAATCCCAGGATGGCCGATTGGTTCCAGACGCGAGCTGATCATCGCGCCGGAAAAGCATCCGATCCGGGTCCCAAACCATTAGCAAGGCAGTCGGCACTGCGACAAGGAAGTGCAAGTGGTAATCGCGATGGAAGACGCACGGAATTTATAAAATCCCAGAGGGACAACCGGAAGAAGGGACACAACCCCCTTCGACAACATGGGAGGATAGCGTAGCCGGGTATAATGCGTCCGATGATTCGGAAAACGACTAGGGTCGATACCAACTCGACCGGTAGTGTCGATCCTTAAACGTAAAGGTCGAGCACGGAACGTCGAGGTTTGTCGAACAGTAAACGAATCGTTGTCCAAACCTCT
The DNA here is from genome assembly GCA_039025515.1 of Planctomycetota bacterium. Taxonomy (GTDB): domain Bacteria; phylum Planctomycetota; class Planctomycetia; order Pirellulales; family Pirellulaceae; genus Stieleria. The sequence goes on along the minus strand of JBCCOI010000478.1, from coordinate 5,774 downwards.
AAGTCCCGTGCCTAATACGAAAGACGATTGGGAACTGTCCATGGGTTCAGGTCGTCGCTCGGGTTTTGTTCGAAGACGCCGTGGAGATATGTGTCGAACTCGTAAGCACCGCCTTAAGGCGGGTGATTGGTGGAATCCCAACTGCGACGGAGGAGCCTTCGTAGTTTCTACGAAGGGGAGATCTCCCACATTCGCAATCAAGAATGGAGAAGAAGCCAAGGAGTTTGACTCGAAGATCCTTTCGAGCGCCTATTATACCGTCTCGGGAAGTATCGGTCTTTCCCGAGACGTAATGTTGAATACGGAGCCGATTATGGATACCGGGGCTGGCTACAACCTGGTCCGATCCGGTATCCTCCCGGCTGGTTGGAAGTCTCGCTTGATCAAAGACGCCAAGGTACCACGCCTTGGGGATGCAAGCGGAAGAGCTTTAAAGATTCTAGGTGCGATCGCTCTCCGAGTCCGGCTCGGAGATGTCACCTATCTAGCTAAGTTTTTCGTGATCGAACAGTTGGCATGCGATGTCCTGCTTGGAACTATGTTCCTCAATCGCTTTGTACGTGCAATTCGATGCATCGATGGTTTGGTAGATATGTTGCGAGGTACGATACCGATCCTCGGTCATCGTCCCACTCGCAAAGGAGATGACGAAGTAGCACAAGTCGTGGAAGACGATACCAAGCCGAAGCGGGTAACGTTCAACGAAAACGTGCCGGCTAAAGAAGAATTGCCACCTCAGCGAACACGCATCAGGCTCGCTAAGGCCATCACCATACCCGCGATGCATCAGGCTTCGGTCACGGTTACAACGGGCGTCGATGGAGTGATTCACATCGAGCCAAAGAACTCGCTACATACAAGGAATGGAGTACGAGTAGCGAATGGGATTCATGAAGTGCGTCGTGATCTCCCGTTCAACATCCTCCTGTCGAACTTCACGACGCAAGAGCAGAAGCTGCCACGAAATACGGTGATCGCCTACGCCGTACAACAACACGAGTTACTCGTGCAACTCCACGGCGAAGGAGTCCACTACATCGCAGAATCATTGGCATTGACAACCCCCGGGTGCAAGCGTAAGAAGGAGACGCCATACAATCCAAGTAGTGAAGGGACGTCGGATTCTGAGGCCGATGTGGAAACAGTTGAAGGTCCGGAACCCCCTCCTGTTCGAGACAAGGAGAAGCCTTCGGACAAGTCATCGGAAGATTGGAAGTCAAAGGTCGACTTATCACACATCGAGGATGATTCGCTGAAGCAGCGAATCCTCGATATGTTGTCGAAGCATTCGGATATGTGGGATGGCCATTTGGGTACGATTAAGGCGACCGTTCATCGTATTGCATTGAAGCCCGGTACGAGACCCATTCATCAACAACCATATCGCGCTGGACCCAAGTCGCGAGAGATCTTGGAAGAACATATCCAAAAACAACTCGCGACCGGGGTGATTGAACCTGCAATGAGTGAATGGGCGAGTCCAATAGTCCTCGCCCCGAAGAAAGATGGAACTCTTCGCTTCTGCGTCGATTACCGAAGACTTAACGCAGTTACAATTCCGGATACCTATCCACTTCCAAGGATGGACGATTGCATTGATAGCCTCGGAGAGGCAGAAGTATTTACAACCCTCGACGCGAATTGTGGTTATTGGCAAATGCCAATCGCGCCCGAAGATCGCGATAAGACAACCTTCACTTCGCATCGAGGAGCGTATCGATTCATACGAATGCCATTTGGATTACGCAATGCACCGGCGTCATTCCAAAGGGCACTCGATATCATTCTAAGTAGGGTGCGTTGGAAGACGTGTTTGGTATACCTCGATGACGTGATCATCTTCTCGAAGTCCATCGATGATCACATCAACCACGTCGACGAGGTCCTCACTATGTTGAAGGCTGCCGGGATCTCGCTCAAGTTGAAGAAATGCGAGTTCTTCCAGCGGAAAGTGACGTATCTTGGTCACGTCATCCTTCCGCGAAAGTTAGCCATTGCGAGGGACGCAACACAAGGTATTCGGAACGCTGAATTTCCGAAAGACCTTACGCAACTCCGTTCGTTTCTCGGTGCATGTAATGTTTACCGACGCTTTGTAAAAGGGTTCGCAAAAGTCGCGAACCCCCTCCATCAGATGTTGACAAAGGACGCCGACCTGGACTGGGACAATCCGTCGGAAGCGCAACTTCAATCTTTTGAAGCGCTTAAAGAAGACTTGACGAAGCCCCCGGTCCTCGCGCTACCGCGAGCAGACCGACCTTTCATGATAGATACCGACGCTTCTGCGTACCAAGTGGGTGCCGTTCTTCTTCAACAGCAGGATGATGACGACCCGAAATCGTGGGCCACCATCGGATACTGGTCACGATCATTGACGAAAGCAGAGCGGAATTACTCCGCGACAGAACGAGAATGCCTGTCCGTCGTTTGGGCGATCCAAACGCTTCGCCCATATATCGACGGACAACACTTCCTCGTTCGAACAGATCATGCAGCACTGAAGTGGTTGTTGTCGCTGAAAGACCCAACCGGTCGATTAGCTCGTTGGTGTCAGCGACTAGCCACCTACGACTATGAGATCATCCATCGACCCGGACGTAAGCATCAAGTACCCGACGCGATCTCGCGCCTCATTTCAATCCATAGCGAGTCAGATGGAGAGATATCCCCCATCGATGATGAACTTCCGGAGTTCGACACAACAATCAACGTTACAACACGTCGAAAGAGTCGAACTCCGAGACAAAACAGCCAACTCGAGAAAGCAATTCGAGATCCAGGAGCAGACCTTCAACCCCGTGCCAGTCAGCACGGAGAACATGAGTTACCGAAGGCCTTAGAGGCCACGCCCATGACAGATAGGGAGATGGATGAGGCCGATGCTGCAGACCTCGGCCTCGAATGGGACGCTATTGATATAGCGATGATGGACGCATTAAACATCGGGTTTGAAGGCGACGACTTAGACGAATTGCCGGAAGAAACCTCACGGCGAACCGCTTCCAGCAACACAGACGCTCTTCTATCACCGATCATGTTGCACGAGTTCCTCGAAGCCCAGCGCTCCGACGACACATGCCAGACGCTCCTTAAGCGTCTTTCATCGGAACCGTTATTTTTCGAGGGGAGTGATGGTGTGCTCCGGCGTAAGCATCCCTCGGAGCCAAATTTGACGCAGATCGTAGTGCCCGAATCGCTTCGTTCTCGGCTATGTCACTTAGCACATCATGCAGTACTAGCCGGTCACCCTGGACAAACTCGAATGTGTGAAACTCTTCGAAGAACTTATTACTGGCCATCAATGGCCAGCGACGTGATGATGACAGTGCGCAGCTGCCCACACTGCGCCAAGAATCGGATTCGATTGCTTAAGAAATCGAATCCGATGAAACTATTTCCAGCGACGCAACCTTTGGAATCCGTAGCGATGGACTTGCTCGGACCGCTACCACCTTCAAGGGCCAAGAATCGCTTCATTCTCGTGATGACTGACCGCTTCACGAAGCTTACACAAATCGTTCCGTTGAAGAAGACGACAGCTGAAGTCGTCGCCCTAGCGTTTTGCATCCATTGGGTGTACAAGTACGGCACACCCAAGGAAACGCTGACGGATAATGGCTCGCAGTTCGCTTCTAAATTCCTGCGGGAAACGTGCCAGACGCTAGGCATCTCGAATGCCTTTACAAGTACTTACCATCCGCAGACGAATGGTCAAGCCGAACGTTTCAACCGAACGTTAACGGCGATGTTAAGATGCTTCGTCGACGAGAACCCGCAAGATTGGGACGTCTACGCTCCTGCGTTGACGTACGCATACAACATGCAAGTTCATCGTTCGACGAAGACTCGCCCCTTTGATTTGATTCTGAGTCGACCTCCGCCGGACTTCACGGCGCATCATAATGTGGAAACCCGTCAACCAATCGACGGAAAAGACGAGACCTTTGCAGATCGACTTAAGAGAACGCTCACTAAGGCAAGGGCTGCGTTGTCGAAAACGCAAGCCCGATATAAGAAGGATTTCGATAAACGTGTTCGAAAGGTCACCCACAAGCCTAAGGTTGGTGGCTTCGTGTTCCTCGACCCAGAGGATGGGTCGGGAAAACGAAAGAAGTTGCAGCACGACGTCGAAGGACCGTTCAAAGTCCTTCGAGTGGATGTACGCACCGTTGTGATACAACGGGGAGACGTAGTGGAACGAGTAAGCGCAGACCGAGTTGCACCTGCGCCTGCACCCAAGTCCGATGCACCCATCGAGTATCCGGAAGCGGCTACGCCCAAGGACTTAGCCGAGAAGAACATCGAGGGAGAATCGTGGCTGGTTGACTCGTTGATCGATCACCGCAAGATGCGGGATGGTAAGTTGGAATTCCTCGTAAGGTGGTCAGGACCTTACGAGGATACGTGGGAACCACGTGCGAACATACCGGAAGAACTCATCTCTCGATACTTCGCACGTTATCGAAGGCGAGACATACCTCGCAAAACTAGAGCGAGGAAGAAAGCGAACTTCATCATCAGGATACCTTCTCCGCTTGGCTCACGCTAAGCCAAGCGAATATTAAGTTTGGAAGTTCCTTCGAGTTGGTTTCGTGTTTCATGGTAACCCCCGAAGCGAACTAAGTCGCTTCGAAGTTCACCATTAAGATCCTCATTGATAGACGAAGTGGCATTGCATACCCGTACACGCGGGTGAAATAGTGTCGGACACGCGACGAGACGTATACCGAAGTAGTTCGACAAACGTCTCATCTAATGCGAGACACTCTTCGCATTTGAACCTGTACTATAAGGGGTTTCGAAATCGGGGTACGCCGTGGAGGCGTACCCGCATCGAGGATACTATTGGTTTTGTTTCATCATTCGCCTTGTGTTTCGAATACGTGTCATGACCTTCGAAGCACTCACAAGAGCTTCGAAGTTCATGGTCGGAGACGGGGGACGATAGGTAATCACGGTGGCCATCACAACCGACGACGTGAAACGGTATCCATAACGCGGCGCGACGTGCCTTCGGGCGAAGTCGGAACACAGCGCGCCCATTGCCATCACTCTGGATGCAATCGAACCCGAAACGACAATAAGTGGGACCGAAATCGGGTACGCAGACAACCGCGTACCGTCATCGGGGCAGCAGCATGAGAAGAAGCCCAGCGGGCGCAGCACAGTTCATCAGAAGGGAGCTCGAAGCGTACATCTACGCTTCGAGAGACACCAACAGCATCTAGTCGGCGCGATGGGATGACGCGCATCCCATCGGCAGGGTAATCCAATTCAGCAGTGGTCAGCGCTAGCAAAAGCGCTTCATCAAGCGCTTGGCGAAGCGCTTGGGACATCAACTCAACGGTGGGACTGGCCTCGCGTTCGTTAAATAGGTGAAAACGGAAGCGAGCTAATTCCAATTCGCTTCCGTTGGGGCATAACTGCCCGCAAAAGCGCGCAGGAGTGGTCAATTTGGCATCATTTTACGAAAAGACGGACGGGATGCGCGCCAACACGTCAACATGACGCGCAGTCCGTTAGAAACTTTCGTAAGGGAGGCGGAATGGCGAAGAGGTTACACCTGTACCGGGCTGAGTGGTCAGGATGGTGCGCGGAGTCCGCCAGAACACATCTGTGCACTGTAAATAGGCTGCGCGGCACTGGGGTGGACGCCACGAAATATCTACTCTCGGCCAATCACATCGCGCCATTAGCTGAGCGCGATGAGCTACAGCTAAACTGGAAATTATTAATTTTTTGGCACGCAGCCAATGAGCGCGCGCCATTACATT
>JBCCOI010000477.1:0-6159 GCA_039025515.1 Planctomycetota bacterium | reverse complement strand
CGGGTTTGGCGGAACGTCTGCCGCCACCCCGATCGCCACCGGCGTCGCTGCACTTGCCCTCGCGGAACTCGACGAACAAAACATCGATCTGACGACCGGTGAGTTTCGCGATCTGATGCGTGCCAACACCCGCCTGGTTGCGGGGTTGGAACATGATGCAAACGGTCACAACAACGACTCTGGGTACGGGATGATCGATGCCCATTCGCTGCTCTCCAATATTGGAAAGCTTGAGATCTCGGTTCTGTCGGCCACTGAAGAGTTCGTTGACGGATCGGGAGTTGTTGACTTCGGTTCAACCGACCTTGGCGTTCCGGTTTCTTCCCATCTGTTGATCCGGAATCAGGGAACGCTGGATCTTGATGTCACATCATTGACGCTGGCTTCGAGTGACTTTGCAGTCGAAATCGACAACACTCCAATCACATTGGGTCCGGGCGGGTTGGTCACGCTTCCGCTCGTTTTCACGCCGACTTCTTCTGGTGTCATTTCCGACACCCTGATCATCCATTCCACTGATTCTGACGAATCCACCTTTGAAGTAGAGTTGCGAGGAGTTGGAACCGTTGTCGTTGCACAAGGCGTCGTGTTTGAAGACCGAGAGGGCGACGGTATTCAGGGTGCTGGCAATGACTTTGTGCCGGGAGGGCGGGTCTACCTTGATCTCAACGAGAACGATGTGCTCGACCTCGGGACAGAGTTCGAGACGACTAGTTCCGTCAGCATTATTGACAATCAAACCGTCCTGTCTCCGATAAATGTCAGCGGGATTTCCGACTACAACCATCTCGAAGTCAATTTGGACATAAGTCACACGTGGAACTCGGATCTGACCATCGAATTGGTAGCGCCTGATGGCACAGCCGTGACTTTGGTGAATCGAATCGGCGGATCGAGCGACAACTTTACGGACACAACTCTTGTCGATTCGGCCGCCGTAAGCATCGTAGATGGCGTTGCCCCATTCACCGGTGATTTTCGTCCTCAACAGCCACTTTCCGGGCTGTTCGACTTAGACCCCAACGGTATCTGGAATCTACGGGTCTCGGACGCCGTCACCGGTGACCCCGGAACCATCGATCGTTGGTCTTTAATCATTGGTGCCGCCGAGCCAAATGCGTCGGTCGATAACTCGGGTTTGTACCAATTCCGCAATGTATCTGACGGGTCTTACCCACTCACTTTTGCGAACGATGATGTCTGGTCGGCTGTTTCTCCCACTGGCTCCGTGTCGATTGACATCTCGGAGTCAGGTTCACTCCCGGTTGTCGATTTTGGAATCGCGAGAAACGACGTCGCTTACATTCAAACATTCCGCGACAACGATGGCGACGGGGACTTTGGTTCGGGCGATAGTTTGCTCGATAACCCTCGACTGTTTGTCGACGACAATGGAAATGGTGAGTTTGACCCCGGTCAGAATTTTACCCTCGAGCCCAATTTGAGCATTGTTGACAACTCGACGGTCACGTCAGTGCAAAGTGTTTCGGGTGCGGTTGCTCCTTCTGCCGTCGGCGTTGCGATCAACGCTACCCACACTTTCACCGGCGACGTCACGATGACGCTCACTGGACCCGGCGGGCAGTCTTCAACGTTGATCCAGCGTCGTGGCGGTGGGGGCGACAACTTCACCAACATGGTTTTTGATGACTCATCGCCGTTCGCTATCGGTACGGCGGGCGCACCCTTCACGGGTACGTTTAGACCAGAAACCCCGCTGGGCGTGTTTGCGGGCATTGACCCGAATGGCGATTGGACGCTTAGCGTGCAGGACTCCGCTGGCGGCGATGTTGGAACTCTTGAAAGTTGGGAACTTCGACTTTTCAACGACCTTCAGATTCCAGTTGACCAAGATGGGTGGACGAATTGGCCTATCGTCGCAGGTTCAAGCAATGTCGGCTTGGTGATTGACGAAGCATTCGAGTTCACGGTTCCTGCTGATGGCTTTCGGTCGATTACACCCGACGGCAGTCCACAGTTGGGTCTTCAGTACGGGGCTCGACGAAAAACCCCAACGCTTGGTGGTAAAGTCTTTGTCGATCGCGACGGAGACGCATCGGTGCACGCCACCGAAGATGGACATTCCGGCACCAAGGTCTTCTTGGATACAAACGGAAATGATTTGCATGATTCGGCCGTCGCTTTCGTTCAAGACAATGACGAGTTTATCGATTTGTTTTTTCCAACAACTTCGACACTCGTTGTGTCAGGACAAAACTTGATTGGGAGTGATTTCTTCGTCGATTTAAATATTGACTACACTGCATCCGGATCGCTCAAAGTTGACCTGATCGCTCCGAATGGAACGACAGTAACGTTGGTCGATAACGTCGGAGTCCCGGGGGAGGATTTCGTTGGGACTCGATTCGATGACGGAGCCGAGGTATCCATTGCGGATGCTACGCCACCCTTTTCAGGCAGCTACCGACCCCAGCAGCCACTCTCGACACTCGCGGGGATCGATCCCAACGGTATTTGGACGTTACAAATCACAACCTCCAGTCCTTTCGCCAGTGGTTTCCTTCGTTCCTGGAGCTTAGAGTTGGGAGTCGACGAGCCGAGTGTTGTGACTGATTCTCAGGGGGACTACGGTTTCTTCGATCTGGAAGACGGCGAATACAATGTCAAGATTGAGGTCCCCCAGCAATGGTCCGTGACAGGTGATTCTTCCTACGTCCGGGAAGTGAACACCGCAGCACCGTCCTTCAATGATCTCCACTTCGGAATTGCCCAAGATGATCATGCGTATTACGTGACGTTCGTCGATGAAGACGGTGACGGAATCATTGGCGTTACGGAAGAGGTTCTTCCCGCGACGGCTTTGTTTTTTGATACCAACGGCAACGGAGTCTTTGATCCAACCGAGTTCGAAGACTTCAACGAGGGCACGGATGTTGGAATTATTGACAATGCAACGGTGACTTCAGAGATCATTGTTCCCGATACGGGTCGGAGCGTAGCTGATCTTCAAGTGGAGCTTAATCTCGAGCACACGTGGGTCTCTGATTTGCAGATTTATCTTCTCGCACCCGATGGATCCACGCGAGTGCAGCTCTTCAATCGTCACGGGGGCAACGGAGACGATCTCGTCGCGACCCGTTTCGATGACGCGGCAACTGACGGAATCGCGTCGGGTTCTGCACCTTTTACTGGTACTTTCCAACCGTTTGAAGCTTTATCCGCGTTCGATGGACTTTCCACTGGCGGAACATGGACGCTTGAAATCGTAGACAATGTACTACAAGACGCTGGGACACTATTGGATTGGTCGTTGACAGTAGTAACCAACGTCGGCGAGGTCATGGCTGCGACCGATGACGATGGTTGGTTTGTCAGTCCTCTTGAAAACGGCGTCGATTCCACGGTCGGCGTCATACCGATCGAAGGCATGGAGTTTACGGTACCATCGACCGGAGTCCGGACTGTTACTGGTGACGGAACACCTCAAACCAATATTAGATTTGGACTTCGAACGGACGAGGTCGCAGCCGTGATTGCCCAGCGTGCTGTCTTTTATGGAGGAAGCACAGGGTCCGAGATCTCAGATGACGGGAACGCGGAATCCGCCATTGACAACAGCAAGGCTCCATTGCTGCCCGGCCAGGACTCAAGCTTCGAGCACTACACCAATTATATCCATGGCTTAAATGGGTTGATTATTGACATAGACGACTTACCCGGAACCACGACTGAAGCCGACTTGCTCGGCCAAATCGAATTTGCGACGTGGAACGGAATCGATGTTTCGGGATTCGTTGAGATCGATGATTCGGTGACACCAAACATTGAGTTGTTGCCTGGAGAAGGTCAGGGTGGCGCGACGCGGTTGAAGGTCACATTCGGCAACGGCCAAATCCAGAACACTTGGCTACGCACGACGGTTCCCGCAACTCCCGAGACCGGACTTGATTCCCCTGACGTCTTCTACTTCGGCAGCGTCGTCGCTGACACTGGCACAGGAAATACTTCGACCCGAATTCGCGTGAACGCGGCGGACACCATCATGATACGTGCCAACCAGTCGTTGGCGCCGAATTCTGCAGCCGCTGACAACCCCTTCGACATCAACCGTGACGGGCGAGTTAACGCCGCCGACACAATATTGGTGCGTGCGAATCAAGACTTGGCGGGTTCCGTTGCTCCGCTCTCCGCTCCAGCGTCGAGTACGTTCAACAGTTTCGGGCATAGCGGAGATCGAAGAACGTACGACTTGGAATCAAAAGATGATCGCTTTAAGAGTCTCGATCATACCTTCACGGGGACGAAAGACTTTTTGGAGGATGTTCGATTTTGAGCCCAGCTGTTTACGTCGTCGGACTATTCTTTCAAACGTTGCAACCCAACCTCAAGACGCTCACAGATATGATGCAACGAAATAAATTGATCATTGCGAGGCTGCTAGCACTCTTCGCGAGTGCGACAACCGTGTCTTCCTATTCGAAGGCTGCCATCACGATCGACATTCGGGATGCCGTCGTTCTGGAGGGGAGTGCTGTTGCGGAAATCGATGTGATCATCCGCAGTGACGTCGTCGATGGAGATTTCCCCGGAGCAATCTTGGCGGACTTCATTGCGGAAGATGCCGAGTTCCTGGACCCCCCCGGCGAGTTTGATCAGCCGGGCTTTTATAACGAAGGAAATTACGATGCGGCATCGGACATATTGCTGGTGAGCGGGAGCCTCGCAGCGGCAAGTTTCGATCTTGAGCCAGCGATTGCGGTTCCAACGAATGATGTCATTTTGGCACGGCTGTTTATCGACGCCGCGCCACTAGCAATCGGAAACTACGATATACGCGTGGCAAACCTGTTTGTTTTTGATGAGGATGCGGTAGAGATCTCGTCGACTCCATTGGCGGGAACACTGTCGGTGGTTGCCGTACCGGAACCCATGGGATCGGTGTTCTTGGCATTAATGGCAGGTGCGTCTTCGTGTCGTCGGCGAACACGGAGGTTTTTTGCTGGTTAGTATTTTTAGACCGCGTGAGATTTGGGAACCGCTCCTCACGTTTCACGTTGATCACGGAAGCATTCCGATAGACTCTATGTGAATTCACGTGAAGTTTCTCGCATCCGTTATCGGAAATTCTCACAACGTGACCGATCTTGCCGGCAAGATGGTTTTGACAGTCATATCTTGGGTGCTGGCAGTCACGCCATTGGTTGTCCGGGGAACCTATGTGTTTGGTGCTGCGCCGACGAACATTGTGCTCGTAATGACAGACGACCAGGGTTATGGCGACTTGGCATGTCATGGTCACCCGTTCCTTCAGACGCCCAACCTTGATCAGCTTTACAAACAGAGTACGCGGTTCACGGATTTTCACGTTAGCGCAACCTGCGCTCCGACGCGTTCGGCGCTAATGTCTGGGCGTGCTCCATTCAAGAACGGCATCACTCACACGATCCTTGAACGCGACCGAATGGCGCTTTCATCGGTAACGATCGCCCAAGTCTTGAAGGATGCGGGCTACACCACCGGTATCTTCGGGAAGTGGCATCTGGGTGATGAAGATCCTTATCAGCCCGATCGACGCGGATTCGATGAAGTGTTCATTCACGGTGCGGGCGGAATCGGGCAGAACTTTCCTGGTTCACAGGGTGATGCACCGGGTACGTCGTACTTCGATCCGGTCATCAAGCACAACGGACGCTTCGAACAGACTTCGGGGTACTGCACCGATGTCTTCTTTCGGCAAGCATTGGGATGGATCAAGGAATCCGCAAAGAGCGAGACTCCGTTCTTCGCCTACATCCCGACGAACGCGCCGCACGGGCCTTTCATCGTCGATGAGAAGTATTCATCACTCTATACCGACAAATGCAAGAGTCCTTCGGACAAGTTCTTCGGTATGATCACCAACATCGACGAGAATATGGGACTGCTGATGCAGAAGTTGGAGGAGTGGGAGCTATCTGAACGAACACTTTTGATTTTCATGACGGACAACGGTTCGGCCCGCGGGACATTCAATTTTGGCATGCGCGGGAAGAAGGGTTCCGAGCATGAAGGTGGTGCCCGCGTGCCGCTGTTCATGCGGCTACCCGGAGTCACGAAGCCGGGCGTCGATATAGATCGGCTGACGCGTCACTACGATCTCTTCCCAACACTCGCATCCATCGCCGGTGCCGAGCTGCCCAAGGACTATGAACTCGACGG
>JBCCOI010000476.1:0-6164 GCA_039025515.1 Planctomycetota bacterium | reverse complement strand
TTGTGCTCAGCCTCCGATAACACGTCTCCAGATATCGAGACATCGAACGGTGCCGATGGTCATCGCGTTTGTCCGGTGTGCCGCGGACGAACGCTAATCGAAATTCGCGGCAAACTTCAGTGCTCGCGTTGCCGAACGATCTGCGAAACCTGTTGTGAAGGCGGCCGAGGATGAAAGCGATCGTCTTACGTGATGGTCAGTTGAACTATCAACCGTCCTATCCCGACCCGGTTCCGCAAACGCAAGACGAAACAAGACTGAAGGTCAAGCTCGCGGGAATCTGTGAGACCGATCTACAACTCGCAGCCGGATACATGGGATTCAGCGGAGTCCTCGGCCATGAGTTCGTGGCCACCGCGAAGGAAGGGCCGTTTTCGGGTCAACGCGTCGTCGCCGAAATCAACTGTGCTTGCCCAGACTGTGAGACCTGCAATCAGGGCCGACCGACGCATTGCCCGACGCGAACCGTTGTCGGGATTGATCGTCACGACGGTGGTTTCGCTGAGACGATTTATGTTCCACAACGCAACCTTCATCTCGTCCCAGATTCGGTCAGCGATGACGAAGCCGTCTTTACGGAGCCACTTGCTGCCGCATTTCAAATCGTGGAACAGGTGGAGATCACGGGTAAGGATCGTGTCGCGATTCTCGGTGACGGGCGATTGGGTTTTCTCTGCGCTCAAGTACTGGCATTGAAGAGCGATCACTTAACCATCTTCGGCAAACACGGCGGCAAACTGCTTCGCTTTGGGAAACGCGGGTACGAGACGATTCAAATTGCATCGAGTCACCCCGAAGAGGTTCCCGACAGTGCGTTCGACGTCGTCGTGGACTGCACGGGCTCCGTGTCTGGCCTTCCGATGGCGATTCAACTGGTACGACCCCGCGGAACGATCGTCCTGAAAACGACGGTCGCGGAGCCTTATTCGATACCGCTTTCCTCACTCGTCATTGATGAGATCAACCTCGTCGGCTCGCGCTGCGGGCCATTTGACCGAGCCCTAAAGGCTCTTGCCGGCGGCAGAATCGATGTCTCCGGGCTGATTACCAATCGCTTCAAACTTTCAGATTGCGACCAGGCTTTTCAGGTCGCCGCGAGGGAAACTGCTTTCAAAGTTGTCTTCGACATCGGTTGAAATGGAGCGGGTGCGTCTACAATTGAAGTGTCGTTCTTAAGGAAAGAGCGGTCGCGGGGCACCCCTTTTTTGTTGGCATGAAGATTGCTACGAGTGCTCAAAAGCTAGAAACCCAATTGTGGATGGGACGACGAGTCCAGCCGCATCGTCAAATTCCATCCGTCGATTCTTGAATCGTCCGTCCCAGGAGAACTCTCAATGGCTCGCCGCCTGAATTTACGCCGCCGCCGATGCATTTTTGTGCTCGCTTTTTTACCAGCCGTCTGGATAGCGCCAGGCGCTGCCCAGGAAGCCGACGCCCAGGAAGCCGACGCCGTCTCGAAGGTTGAGGCCCAGCGACGAGCGGTCGTGTCGAAGGGTCTGGAGTTTCTAGCGAAATCAGGGCAATCGGCGGCCGGCACGTTCTCGGATCGAGTCGGCCCCGGCGTCACCGCTCTCGCACTCACATCGGCGCTGCGAAATGGTCGTGGGCCCGACGATCCTATGGTCGCGGAGGGCCTAAAGGCCCTGGAAGGATTCGTGAAGCCCGACGGTGGGATCTATGGGAACGGGCGTCTGAAGAATTATGAAACTTGCGTCGCGATGGTTTGTTTCGCGGAAGCCAACGCGAACGGGAAGTACAACGATTTGCTGAAGCGAGCCAAGGACTTCGTGACCGGTATTCAACACGTTGGCGGCGATTCCGACCCGTGGACCGGCGGCGTTGGCTACGGCGCACAGGGACGTCCTGACCTGTCGAACACCGGCTACCTCATCGAAGCCCTCAAGGCGACGGAGACCGACGTCAACGACCCGGCTATTCAAAAAGCACTCGCGTTTGTTTCACGTTGCCAAAACCTCGACAGCAAATACAACGACACACAATTCGCCGACAAAATTGGGGACGGCGGTTTCTACTATGAGATACCGACCACAAAGATCGATCCCAGTACGTCGGAGGAACGGTTCACGCCCAACGGGGGTTTGCGAAGTTATGGTTCAATGACCTACACGGGTTTGAAAAGCATGATCTTCGCCGGCTTGACCAAAGACGATCCTCGTGTGGTTGCCGCGCTGGAATGGATCGCAAGTCACTATGACACCGATAACAATCCCGGCATGGGAACCGCAGGCTTGTATTACTACTACCACACGTTTGCGGCCGCGCTAAACGCCTCGGGAAAGGAAACGTTGACCGATTCGAAGGGCAACAAACACGATTGGCGGGCCGACCTTATCGCCGAACTTGCAAGCCGCCAACAAGCCGACGGCTCCTGGACCAACGATAACCAACGCTGGTTTGAGAACGATAAAAATCTCGCCACGAGTTTTGCGTTGATGGCACTCGGCCACTGCAAGCCGGCGACTCCGGAGCCTTCAGAAACCAACAAAGAATAGGCGCAAGGACCGATGAGAACCCATCGATGAGGCGAATCGGTGCCCGCATCCTATGGGTAGTGCATTTGCTGTTGCTCGTTTCGGCATGTCTTTGGATCGCTTGTGATCCTTGGTTCGAGCTGATGTTCGGATATTTTCGATCCGGCATTGCGTCGCCCATCGACGCCTTCGGCGAAGCAGTTGCCCAAGCGGGGCAGATTCGTTGCGTGATTTTTGTCGTTTGCGTCGGGCTCATCACCAGCTTCGTCGTTCTGACGCTTGCGGGAATGTTGCGCAAGTCTTCCAAGCGTCAGAGGTCGCTGAAAGCGTGGCTGATGCTGACCGCTGTCGTCGCGTCGTGGTGTGGCTTGGTCATCAATCTTCCGTCGATCGCATGGCAGGGTAAGCGGATTCAGTTTGCGATCCAGATCGATGAATTCGAATCTCTCGTTCAGCCCTTGCGGACGAATTGGCCCTCCGTGGACGGCGAACTCGCGGGCGTCGGTCCGTTTATGGCGTATCCATTCGGGAATCCTTCGACACTGGTACTGCTGGCACCACCGGACGTGTCCAACGGCAGTCTCTTCGTCAGCGCGGTCGAACGAGATGCTTCCGGAACCATCCGGCTGGAACTCAGCGGGATTCACTCCGGTGACTTTGTGGAGTGGCACACGAAAGGGAGTAAGCCGAGTTCTTTTTCCGGTGGTTTGAATGTGCACTATGAACTGCAATCATCGGTCTCCCTCGGTTCTGATTGGTACCTAGCGCGATACCGGCAAAATGAGTAGAGATCAGAAAAATGCGGCAACACGTAGGCCGCCATCGAGGAGCCCTAAGGCGACGAAAATGCGGCAATGCGGCCGCGACAACACCTCAAACAACGCAAACACCAGCATCAGTGACAACCAAACGACCCATGAACTCCATCGGTCGATCAAGGCGTATCAACTTTGATAATCTCGGCCTGGAAAGTTTCGATGCAGGCCCGCACAAAGGGATGTCCTTCAATCTGTCGAAGCCGTTCCATCCGCTCTTTGGCGGTCGGCTTCGCAGCCTTCGAATTTTGCGGCTCAGCCGACTTCGCGACTTTCTTTGAAGCTTTGATGGCGATCGTCACCGGATGCCCCACGATCGCCGCAATTGCTTCGGCGAGTGAACCGCGATGTTCTGGCAGGTCCATTCGCTTCATCGCCATCTGAGCTTCGGCGGGAAATTTCATCTCAATCTGACGGCCGTCCGCGACGCTGACTTCCGCAAGCGAAACCATCGAACCGGTGATTTGCTGAACGTTCGGCAACGCGGAATTCAAAATCGAATGCAAGGTGTCTTGGGAGAGCATGGGCCGCTCGGCGGGAGGCTCATTACTCGCAGGCCTATCGCGGATCGACGAATCGCCTTGCGAAGGACTTGCGTCAGTCTCGTGTTCTTGGGTGTCGTCGCCACCCGTTGATTGAACGGTGTCCTTAGGGCCTGTCGACTCTGCAGACTGGCCGTTTACATCATGCGTTTGGACACCCTTGCTTTCAACCTGGTTTGCAATGTTCGCTCTTTCAGCAGGAACATTCGCAACCGACGAATGATTTAAGGCAGGCGTCGATTCAGCGACTTGCTTTTTTTTTTGCGCCGCCGCAGTCGGCGAAGCTCCTTGCTTCGCAGCTGAGGCCAGTTCCGCGATCGCCTGCAGGTCCGGAAGGCTGCAGATCTGAATCAGCGTGGATTCCAACAACACGCGTCCATAGACGCTGTGGCGAATACGAACGAGCGTCTCGTCAACCATGGCAACCACGGCCAACACCGTTTGCAATCCCCAACGGTTTCCGAGTTCCTGCAGGGAGGAATGCATTGATGCAGCCGTGTGTCGTTGAAGCGTTGGATCACAACCGACTGCGACGGCCATCAAGTCCCTAAAGTAACCGAGTAGCTGTTCCGCGATTCGGCCCGCGTCGACACCGGCATCGATTGCGGCATCCAATTGCTCGAGAGCCGCCGATGCATCGCGATCAGCCATCGCGCTGGCGAGCTGGTGCAATCGTTCATCATCCGCGGTGCCCAACATGGCGTGGACCTGATCGGCCGTCAGGTGGCCGTCGCTAAAGCTGAGCACTTGCTCCAGCAACGACTGACTGTCTCGCATTGACCCTGCCGCACGTCGGGCAATCAACTCCAACGCGACATCGTCCGCCTCCGCGTTCTCGGCTTCGATGATTTCGCGTAATCGATTAACGATTTTTGGAACTTCGACGGGAGAAAAATCGAACCGCTGGCAACGGCTGAGAACCGTGATCGGCATCTTCTCCGGATCGGTTGTGCAGAAGATGAACTTCACATGCTCCGGCGGTTCCTCAAGCGTTTTGAGCAACGCATTAAAGGCAGCCTGCGTCAGCATGTGAACTTCGTCGATGATGTAGATCTTGTAGCGAGACCGACTCGGGCGAACGCCAACGTTAGCTCTCAACGAACGGATCTCATCGATGCCGCGGTTGCTTGCACCGTCGATCTCAATCACATCGATGTCTTCGCCAGAATCAATCGCCTGTGCGACATCGGTTTGATCATCGAAAACGGCGCTCGGACCACCTGGGTTATTGAGGGCTTTTGCAAAGATCCGCGCCGTGCTGGTCTTACCGACGCCCCGCGCGCCCGTGAATAGATACGCGTGTCCGACACGTCCGGTTTCGATCGCGTTGGTCAGTGCCCTGCCGACGTGTTCTTGCCCGACCAACTCCGTAAAGTTGCGGGGCCGGTAACGTCGCGCGACAACGACATAAGAACCATCGTCGGCAGCCGACTCGATGCTTTGGCTTTCAGACATACGGGGACGAAAGAGGAGCGAACGGCGAAAGCCCGCATGTTACACGATCGTCCCAGAGTCCCAAAGCGATCGCCACGGCAAGCGGGGCGATGCGGCTACTTGCTGCGACGATTCACCCCGTCTTTCCCTTGGCAACCATCTTTCCCCAACTATCCCGGAGCGAAACGATGCGGTTGAAAACTGGTTGGTCCGATGAATCGGCGTCGACGACGTAGTAGCCGAGTCGCTCGAATTGGTATCGCTGCCCGACTTCCGCGCCGGCAAGTTCGGGCTCCGCGAAGCCGGTCACAACCGAAAGCGAATCGGGATTGAGATGGTCCAGAAACGTCTCTCCCTCAGCCGTTTTGTCAGGATTCTCGACGGCGAAAAGACGGTCGTAGTTCCGCACCTCGACTTGCATCGCCCGCTCCGCGTCGACCCAATGAATGGTCCCCTTCACTTTGCGGCCCGACGTGTCTTGGCCGGACTTTGTTTCCGGGTCATAGGTGCACAAGACTTCCGTGATTTGACCGTCGGCATCTTTGACAACGTCATGACAATCGACGATAAATCCACTTCGAAGCCGAACGGAGCCACCCTTCTTTAGCCGAAAAAACTTCCGAGGTGCTTCTTCTTTAAAATCGTCGGCCCCGATCAACAAGGAACCGCTAAACGGAATCTCACGCTTGCCCGCCGATTCGTCCTCGGGATTGTTCGTCGCTTCCATCATCTCAACCTTCCCTTCCGGCCAGTTGGTGATGGTCAGCTTAATCGGATCGAACACGACCATGCGCCGGGGCGCGACACGGTTGAGGTGTTCGCGGACGGAGTTCTCCAGACGAATCACATCGATTGTGCTGTTGAACTTAGCGACGCCCACA
>JBCCOI010000475.1:0-6166 GCA_039025515.1 Planctomycetota bacterium | reverse complement strand
TGTTGCTGGGCGTTTATCAGACTCCGCTTGATAATGAAAATGCAATTTCAGAACAAGATCGCTACACACCACGCGAGCTGGAGGTTTATGCCGACACCGTCCGCGACGCGGTGCGATTGTTACCCGGGGTCGCGAAGGTTGAAAAGTATGGAGTCCAAGACGAAGCCATCTATGTCGAAACAGAGCTTGGAAATTGGTCGCAGGTGGCTCTCACAACCTCCGAATTAAAAAATTTGATTGCAAGTCGCAATATTGTTTCCGCGGGCGGGAACATCGACACCAGGGCTGGCAAATTCAACATTAAGCCGGGTGGTGAATTCGATGCCATGCGTCAGATTGAATCCGTCAGCGTCGCGTCGGTCCGAACCGGTGAAACTTTCAACCAAGTCCGGTTACAAGACCTTGGCTTGTCCGTCAAACGTGACTTTGTCGACCCACCCCATGTGATCTGCCGGTTCACCGAGCCGCGTGGCACGTTCGAGTCGGTGATGCTGGGGATCACGATGAAATCGGGCAGCAACATTATCGAAATCTGCGACGCGGCCGTGGCTCGTGTGGAGCGTCTGATCGATGTTGAACAGGCGCTTCCACGCGACGTCACGGTGCGCCCGGTTTCCAAGCTTGCCGACAATGTCAACGCGAAGATTGACGAAGTCATCAGCAACGTCATTTCGGCAATTTTGATCGTGATTGTTGTCGTCTATTTGTTTGTCGGCTTGCGAACGTCACTGGTCATGGCCGCAAACATTCCGTTCGTCGTCATTGGCTCGATTGCGATCATCAGCCAATTCGGCGTCGAGTTGGAACAAATCTCGCTGGCGTCGATCATCATTGCACTCGGATTGCTGGTCGACAACGCGGTTCAGGTTTGCACGCAAACTCAGACAAACATCAATAAAGGCATGTCGCCGGAGGATGCTGCCGTCGAAGGTGCCAATACGCTGTTATTTCCGATGCTCAGTGGGACACTGACGACCGTCGCTGCTTTTTTCCCGATGTTAATTGCACTGACGGGTGGAGCCGCTGAGTATATCTATAGCTTGCCGGTCACACTTTCGACGACCTTGCTGTTGAGCTGGTTCTATGCGATGACGATTTGCGTCGTTTTGGCGGCTCGGATCATCCGGGCGCCCAAGGATGCGAATCGACCCAGCGCTCCGTTGCCGTTGCTGAACGAATACTTCGAGTCGATCCGAATTCGTCTTTCGCGTCGTGCGTCGAAGTCGAAGAATACCGAAACCGACGCTCCGGCCAAGCAATCCGGGGGAAACCTTTTTTTGACGTTTTATGGCTGGACGGCAATGGTGGCTCTCAAATTCAAATGGGTCACCGTCATCGCATCGGTGATGCTGCTTGGGGCTGTCTTGCAATTGCCGGTTAGCAGCGAGTATTTTCCGCTCGACAAGCGAGATCAGTTCTATGTCACGATCACGTTGCCGGACACGGCAACCATCGAACAGACAAACCAGGTTGTCGAGCAGGTCGAGAACACACTTAAGAAGCTGAGTCCGAGCATTGACGCCGACGGGAATCCGATTGAGCGGTTGCGAACGATGCGCAGCATGACGGCCAGTGGTGGTGCACGCTGGTCACTGTCGGTCAATCCGCTATCGCCCGCGTCCAACACTTCGGAGATTTTGGTCCGCACCACCAGCAGTGATTGGACCGAGTCGATGATTGCCGACCTACGCCGCGTGGTTGACGCCGGGGACGTCGATCGCGACATCCGCCCGATCGTTGGTGCACGCGTAACGACCAAGCGAGTCCAAATGGGACCGCCTGCCAACCCGGTCGAACTGCGTGTTTCGGGTGATGGGTTCGCCGACGTTGACGAAATGCGACGGATCGCAGATGAAATCAAGTTGATGCTCCGCGACCAACCCGGCACTTGGGATATTTCTGATTCCTGGGGCATCGACGGTTTCCAGTTGGATATCGAAGTCGATGCCGAGAAGGCAAACCTATCCGGCGTCACCAACGAAATCGTAGCTGACACGCTCAACGCGTATTATTCCGGTCTGAAGTTGACTGATTTCCGTGAAGGTGATCATGTGGTCCCTGTGTACTTTCGGCTTCGGCCAGAAGACCGTGGCGATCTACTGGGTATCGAGACCGCTTATGTCGAAGGAAAAAACGGAAAGTTACCCCTGAACTCCATCGCCCGGGTTCGTCCAACTTGGCAACCGGGCAAAATCGAGCGGCGTGACCAAAACCGAACGATCGAAGTTTTCGCTGAAGTGGAAGACGGTATTTCGGGGAATGACGTTGTCCTGGCGGTCTGGAATTCAGATGAGATGCAAGCACTCAAATCGACGTTGCCGGTCGGCTACAAAATCGAGATCGGCGGGTCGCTGGAAGAGAGTCAAGACGCGGCCAGCCAGATGACGTTGTCTTTCGGAATCTCCTTCCTGGCAATCATCTTGATTCTTGTATTGCAATACAACGGATGGTCCAAAACGCTTGTAATCTTAATGACACTACCGCTGGCTGTGATTGGGGCTTGGTTTGGACTTTGGTTGACCGACAACCCACTCGGGTTCATGCCGCAGCTTGGACTTCTCTCGCTTTTCGGCATCGTCCTCAACACTGGAATCATCTTCATTGAGTTCGCGGACATCCTAATTGAACAACGTCGCGATTCAGTTCGTGACGCCGGTTCAGCCGACGGTCCCATCGTTGGTTTGACCAAACGCGAGTTCCGCGAGTGCTTGGTCACTGCCGGCAAACAAAGAATGCTGCCGATTTTCTTGACGACGGCGACGACGGTTGGCGGGCTGCTGCCCCTTGCAACTGGCGGCGGGCCGCTATGGGAGGGCATGGCTTGGCTAATGATCTACGGATTGCTCGTTGCCACGCTCTTGACTCTCTACATCGTTCCTGCGTTGTATGCGATCATCGTCGAGACTTTTCATATCAAGCCTGTCGCTGAAGCGAACGGGATTGCAGGCTTACAGACGCACCACTAAATCGCTTTTAAACGCCCAGTTGGTCGGCTGGATCACTCATGTGGTCGGTCGTATGGATGCTTCGCGAGATGGGAAAGCGTGACCTTGTTTGGCAGACGCGAGCCTGCGGCACGGGTGAAAGGCGTCCTATCCATTGGCCGATTCAGCTCCATTGGCCGATTCAGCGAAGGTTGGAAAGTCGGTGTAGCCTTTCGCACCGTTCGGGCTGTACCAATCGCTGATTTCGGCATCGGGGTTAAGCGGCCAATCGTTAGCAAAACGCTCGACCAAATCGGGGTTGCTGATGTACGGGCGGCCGATGGCGATCAAATCGGCGTTGCCACTTGCAATGGCGGATTCAGCGGAGTGCTGGTCGTAACCCACGTTTCCGATCAGCGTGCCGGGATAGACTTTGCGAATGTCAGCGAGCGTCAACGGTTCGCCCAATTCGTGAAACCCGAATCCCAATCCGTCCATGACATGAAGATACGCCAGGTTTCGCCGGCTTAGCTGTTCGGCGACGTACAGGAATTGATCGCGGAAGTCCGGCGAACCCATGTCGTTGAATCCTCCGTTGGGCGAGATTCGGACTCCAACACGATTCGCATCGAACACGCTTGTCACCGCTTCGACCACTTCGCCGAGAATGCGAAAGCGGTTTTCGATGCTGCCACCGTATGGATCGTTGCGGTGATTGGTTTTCGACTGCAAGAAAGTGTCGAGCAGGTAGCCGTTGGCACTGTGAATCTCAACGCCATCGAAACCCGCGTCTTTGGCTCGACCAGCCGCCATTCGATAATCGTCGACAACTCCGGCGATCTCCTCAGTTTCCAACGCGCGTGGGATTTCATGGGGTTTTTTGCCTTCGGGAGTGTGGACATGATCGCCTTCGATCTTGATGGCTGAGGGGGCGACATGCAGCCCGCCATCGTGGAAGTCCGGGTGGGATGCACGTCCGCAATGCCAAAGCTGCATGAAGATTGTTCCACCTGCATCGTGAACGGCGCCCGTGACCCGCTTCCAACCGTTTGTCATCGCATCGGTGTACACACCGGGCGAACCGACCCAGCCGTTCCCTTGCTCGGAAATGGTCGTGGCTTCGGTGATCAACAGGCCTGCTGACGAACGTTGGCGGTAGTACGTTGCCATCAGTTCATTGGCAACACGACTGTCGCCGGCACGGGCACGCGTCATGGGTGCCAAGACCACACGGTTTTGCAGTTCAAGATCACCGACGGTGACGGGCGAAAGCAGTTTGGGTGATTGCGTCATTGTTGTTTCCGGAGTGACCGAATGGCTTAGTGGGGATGGAGTTCAATTCCGTACGCCGGAGCGATCTCGACAAGCCGTTTCTTCTCGTCCGCACCGGCCGCGCGGATTGGCCTGGTGATGTCGGTGAGCAACGTTCCCGTCTCGCGAAACATTGCCTCAAGACCCGCTGGGGCGACAAGGATCAAAACCTCCGCATCTTGATCGGTTTGGTTGCCGAATCGATGGCGGCTACCGCTGGGTAAGTTGACGAATGAACCGGGCGTGCCAATCCACTTGTTGCCATTGGCTTCGAACTGAATCTCGCCATTCAAAATATAGAACGCTTCATCCTCACGCGAGTGCGTGTGCAAGGGAGGTCCTCCGCCGGGCGAGATTGTCGCGTGCCACATGGCGTAGGTTCCGCCAGTCTCCGCGGATTCGACCAGAAACCGATACCGGTCGCCAACCGCGTCAACGATGTCGCCATCGTCAAGTCGAGCGACATGAATCTGGGGCTTCGCCTGCAATGCTTCAGGCGGCGGGTTCATGTCGATGCCAAAGTTTCCGGCGATCGCATGGATGTCAGTTAAAATCTGGTCATCGGTTTTGGTCAGCGGCGACGATTCCGAGGCGAGTTCTTCACCGGCCGTCATCTGGAATTGATCAAAGCCCGTTGGTGCGGCGATCGTGAGCAACTGAGAATCGATCAAAGCTCTGGGAAAATGTGCGGTCCCGCCAGCGATGTGAATGAATTCGCCCTTCGACAAAACCGCACTCTGATTTCCAGCGGTGAATTCGACTTGACCCTCGAGCACATAAAAGCCTTCGCCAAAGTCATGCCGATGCGGCGGAGCACCGCCACCGGTTTGCACCGGAGCGGCCGAGATGCAATACCGGCCGCCGGTCTCCCCCTTTGTGGCAAGATAACGAACCGGGTGTCCCAACCAGCCGAGCCATCGTCCTTGTTTGGGATGCAGGAAGTGAGCAGGTCGCACTGTCATCGTCGTTGCTCCGGATTCAATTGTTTCCACCATGCCGGGCACTTCGCCGGCTTTACCGAGGAACGACACTTTATCATGAAACGCTGGCGGTCATGAAAGATCCCGCTTTCATCTCGCGATGCATCACCTTGGCAGCTTCGCCGGTCGACAAATCGAACGTCTCGCGCCCCTTCGCGGGCTCGTTCCCAGGCCGGAGCCTGGGAACCAGGTGTGGCAGGCGCGACACCGACCCGTTGGAAGTGAGTTGGGTCGATCTTGGATGTCGCTGTCGGTAGAGACGACCCAGTCGTTGCAGCTTCCCGACAGCGAATGATCGGCGGATACGGACGCTTGTCGACCGCGTCATCGGGGGAATGCCGAAGATTCCATTTAAACGTACCCGGTCTTGCTTGTTGGGAGGTCATGTCGTTTTCGAGTCGGGAGGACTCTTTGTCGTCAACAAACATGGCCGGCGGTCGATTGCCAACGATCTTCACGTGGGCCGCAATCGTTGTGTTCAGCGGTTGCCAGTCCGCAGGCCGTTCGAGAGGAACGCCGACGCCAGCAACATTCTCGCCTCAGAAGCATCTTGAGCAAGCAGCGGGGCGTGCAGCCTTCGCGAGAACCGGGACAGCGAGACACACGGACTTATCCACCACGCAGAACTTCCATACCGCATCGTTTGCAAATGAGGAATCTCTTGATGAGCCGCTGGACAGTGTGGAAGTTCAACTCGTCTCGAGTTCCTCAGATTCCTCAGACGCCTCGGATTCCTCCGATGCCTCGCTCCGCCTGGGTGACGTCGAAGCGCTCGCGCTTCAGTATCACCCTTCGATAAGACAACAACGATCGCGAGTCGATGCGGCACGCGGGCGGTACATTCAAGAAGGTTTGTCATTCAATCCGGCGCTACAATATCAGTCCGAGGAGATCGGGAACGAAAGCTCGAGCGGACTTCACTCCGTCTCCATCTCGCAGCAGATTGTCACC
>JBCCOI010000474.1:0-6167 GCA_039025515.1 Planctomycetota bacterium | reverse complement strand
TTGTCATCGACTTCAATCGTTCCACCGATACCCGGTGAGACTTCGCTTATCGAAAGCGGTTGACCGTTCAATTCGATGTCGTTTTCAAGGAGTCCGTCAGCTCCAGAGAAGGCATAAGTTCCGCCGGCAAAGATACCGGTCTCGAACACGTCGCTGGTCGGATGAATCGGAAACTGCGGCGTCAGCGTGGGAGCATCGCCGGCGTTTCCCCGAAACGAAAAACGCACTCCATCGGCAATCGTGCGTTCGCTGGTGCCTTCGGTCGAAAGCACGACCTCGCCGTCCGTTCCGGCTTCAAATTCGAAGACACCAAGTGACACCCATCTGCCGCCACCGGTTCGTTGGTTCACGGTGGTCGACGCGGTCCCACCGGCATGCACAACGTCAACGGGTACCTGATTTCCGTGGCCGGAATGGTCTTGGCCGCCGAAGTCATCGATCCATCGAATGAAGACTTCGTAGTCGCCGGCTATCGGTAAGTCAGGTGTGAACGCGGCTTGGGCGCCCGGTTCATCGCTGTAAGCAATGTCGGAATCAAGGTATCCGCCGGGCAAGGTGGCTGAGTTTTGCCAAGTCCCGGTAAGAGTCACTTCCGGATCGCGATTGTCGACAACGACTTCACGGTTGGTATCCCAAGCAACCGAGTCCGCGAAACCCGAGTAGACGTGTCCTCCGTCGAATCGTTCACTCGTTCGCGTTTCGCTTCCTCGGGTTTCACTGATCCACAAGGCGTACGCATTGCCGGCTGCCGTCGCCGCATCGAAGTTGACGACCGACAGCGAGCTATCAACGTTGACGAAGGCGGGATTGTCCGCATCACTCGGCTCGTTATTGTTGCGGTAAACGCCCAGCAACTCCGTGCGGCCTCCGTTGATGGTTCGCACGATCGTTCCTTGGTTCTCGATCTTTGTTCCCAGTACCCATAGATTCGCATTGTCGTTCAGAATCTTTTGATCTGGAAGCGAATCGTCGTTCACATCGGCGCGGCCTTCGACGTTCAATTGCCAGGCCCAGACGTTTTGATTGCGAAACTCATAGCCTCCATTGACGACGTCCAACAAGAAGACATCGCCGGGCGAATCGGTTGCGGGAACGTATTCGAATCCCTGCATGTTGCGTCCGACGATCGTTTGCGAACTGACGTGTTCGAATTTGACGGCGTCACGACCTGAACCTGCAAAGCGTTCGATCACGACCGCATCGGCCGCCGTTTGATTGAGCCGCACGCGACCGTCACCCGTGATCGTTGCCAAACGCGATTCTAATCCGATCAACCTTTCGACATTACCGCGAACGGTTACGACATCGTCGATGAGCCACACGCCTTCGTTGGGAAAATAGATGGTGGTGGCACCGCTATCGATGGCGGCTTGGATTGCGAGCGAATCGTCGTGATCATCGCCCGCAATACCGCTCGGAGAGCCATCCGCGTTTTGTGTCACATAACTCGTCGGACTCGCCCAACGAGACAGGTCGGTGTCAAAAGGAATCTCGGGTGCGTTTCTTGTGGGAAGACGCAAGCTTCCGTCAGGGCTGCCTTCGAACAGTTCGAACGTCCCGCCCGTTTTTCGATTCTCACCACCTTCACTCCAATACTCTTCGATAAAGTCGCCTTCTAAGTCGCGGTTACCTGCGATGAATCCGTTTGACTGTCGATACTCGACGGGTCGTTGATATTCCGGCGTTTCCACATTGGCGGCATAGAAGCGTTCTTCCGTCAGGATGGCCGACACATTGGTAGCTTCGCCGATTCCTTCCAATCGACTGTCGACGAGTGTAAAGACGGAGTTCTCCCCAAAGCGAAACGGGAAGTTGTGAATCGCACGGACTTCATTCACGCTGGTGAGATTCCTGACGAAGACATTCTGATCCGCTTCATTGACCCAACCGAAGACTTGCTGGTTGCTAAGCGAGATGCTTTCGAAGGTCTGGCTGGCTGTTTGAACGGCGGTTCGGATCCCGACATCGAATCCATCGATGCTGACGTTTTCGACCAGCAACGGTCCGTTCTCGCCTGTGCCGAGCTCAAGGCCGACGTCACCCGCGAACGAAGCGTCGCTTGATCGAATATGTACGTTCTTAACGGTGGCTTGATTGTTGCCAGTAAACCTCAATCCATCCGCTAGTGGGTTTCCCGTTCCGACGTCAATGGTGAGGTCGCGTACGGCGTTTCGAAACGCGTCTGCCGTGATGACCTGAAACTGGATCGCGGCTCCGTCCACGTTTTGGTTGTCGGTCAACTTGATCGTGGTTTCATCGCGATTGAATCCTTGCAGAATAGTGTTGGCAGTCGCGCGATTGCTTCCTTCGATCGGCATGATCAGTGGCTGATCAATTTCGTACTCGCCCGCGGGTAAGTAGATAATTCTTCCCGTTCCCGCGAATTCATTGATGACGGCCTGAAGTGCGGCATAGTCATTGTTTCCAGGAGCCGGATTCGCATTCAACGCTGCATCTTCGCTCCAGCGCGTGACGTCGATGACTGCGGAATCTGCCATTCCCATCTCTTCCGTCGGCACCAGGAAGTCTGGCGTTGTCGTTGGTGCCGCCAGAAGTTGTCGTGCTTCCAAAGCCTGTTGGAAAGCGCGACGCGAACGCAACCGCGACTTGGCGGTAGACCGTCCTCGAATTCGAGAGCCGCAAGATGCCAAAGACTGAAAGGCTCGTTTAGGAAGACCAGAGCGACGTAGCATGGCGAACGATTCCAAAGCGGGGAACAGTGTTGAGAGAGAGCGGTGATGCATTTGCTCGAAATACGCGCCGGCGGCGGAATTGTGACGGCGAAAATAGAAAAAACTCTCCTGACGTTTTTTGCGTGTGAAAATCTCTCTAATCGCTCAGGTTCTTTGGGCTTTTCAATGACGAAAGCTTCGACCACGCTGTGGGTATGAACACTATTCGATCTCTATCGCGCCGGTCGTTGATGCGACGAACCGCTGTGGAAACGCTTGAACGTCGGCTCTGTCTTTCGGCGGTCCGAATCGTGGCTTGGAATACAGCGAACGGGCCAGACAATCCGACCGAAGACGCCTACTTTCGAACCGTGTTTGAGGCAATCGGCGATGAAACAGTCGGGGGCCGGGCGATCCCACCGTCAATCGTTGCGTTGCAAGAAACCGACAACACTCAGGACGGCGGGAATTCGATCGCGCGGATCGACTCGATTCTTGAAGGTCTCTATCCCACTCGAAATTATTCACGCGCCGTCACGTTGCTCGATACCGGCGATGATGCCACGGGGTTCGTCTACGACAGTGACCTGTTCGACTTGGTCTCGACGTTGGTTGTTCCGGAAACCAGTGGCATGCAAGACTTCGCCCACCACATTCTGCGTGGACAGTTCCGGCCTTCCGGAACGACGGGAGGGAGTGACTTTTACCTCTACACCACACACTTGAAAGCAGGATCGAACTCAACGGATAGCGCTCGCCGGACCGCAGAAGCGAATGCGATCCGAGTCAACATTGATGCGCTCGGGAGTGATCAAGACGTCGTCGTCTTGGGAGACTTCAATATTAGTGGTGCGAGCGAAGGTGCATACCAGAATTTTCTTGGCGCCGGCCCTGGGCAGCTCTTTGACCCAATCGACAGCCCCGGTGAATGGAAGAACAACTTCAACTTTCTCGATATCCATACGCAGAATCCCGCCATCAACGGTCCCGGAGGAATGGATGACCGTTTTGATTTTCAATTGGGCTCCGCGGCCGTTTTCGACGACGAAGGGTTGCAGTATCTCGACGACAGTTATCGTGCTTTCGGAAACAATGGAACACACACCTTCAACAGTGACATTACGACCGGGACTGCTTTTACGCCCGCCATTCTGAGTGCTTTGGCTGCCGCAAGTGATCACTTGCCAGTCGTCGTCGACTATGAGATCGAGGGCGGAAGCACAGCGGGGCTCGTTATTCAGGAGACGGATGCCGGCACGATCGTTGACGAAGACGGCGGAAGTGATTCCTACAGCATTACGCTCACAGACGTACCAACAGCTGACGTGACCGTTTCGCTGTCCACGGATGGGCAAACAGAGATCAACGGACAGGGCAGTCAGACACTGACATTCACGCCAGGAAACGCTCTGACTCCACAAACGGTCGTCGTTACCGCCGTGGATGATGATTCTGCTGAGGGAGTCCATCGCAGTTTGATTCGCCACGATGTGATGAGTACGGACAGCCAGTACGATGGTGCTGCGCCGTTTTTCCTTGACGTGACCGTGAACGACAACGACGTTCCCAGCATTGTCATCAGCGAAATCATGTATAACCCCAACAGCGCAGAACCACTCAATGAATGGGTCGAAATCGCAAACGTGGGGTCAGCACCGGTTGATCTGAGTGGCTGGCTGCTTGACGACGAAGACACCGGGAATTGGACGGAGATTCCCGATGGCTCGGTCTTGCCGGCTGGGCAAGTCGCCGTGATTCACAACTCACTTTTGGATTCGAGCGAATTTCGACAGGCTTGGTCCGTTCCCGAGGGGGCACTCGTCGTTGGGGTGGACTGGGCGAGTCTTGCAAACAGCCCGTCGGGATCGAGCGAGATCCTGCAGTTGCTTGATGGCGATGGGCAGCAGCGCGACGTCGTCAACTTCGATGACGATGGGAACACCTGGCCGAGTGACAATAACGCCTCGAGCATTTTCCTCACCGATTTGCAATCCGACAACAATCTAGGTGGCAATTGGAGTCGATCGGAACTGGGCAAAGATGGTGCGACTTCACCGGGGGCCCCTCTGGCGTCAAACGATATCGGATCGCCTGGAGTTGCGCCTGGACTGCCCTATCAGCCGCCACAAGTCGAGTCGATTGCTGTGAATGAAGATCAATCGTTGGCACGGTCGGTTGTTCGATCGCTGACCATTGATTTCACCGAGGTCGTGAACATCGAAGAAGGTGCCCTTCGTGTCGATCGATTGGACTCGGAAACCACTTCCCAAAGTGTTGTGACGACCGTGGACTTGGAGGAAGTGCAAGGTGTGACTCGTGCGACCGTTACATTCTCCGGTGTTAATGTGGAGTCTGCGTCGGGTTCGCTGATCGATGGAAACTATCGCTTGACCATTGATGCTTCGCGTGTGCTCAGTTTGGCAACCGGACTTGCGCTCGACGGCGACTCGGATGATCAATCGGGGGGCGACTACCAGTTCGGAACGCAAGCGAGTGACGACTTCTTCAGACTGTTTGGCGATGTCGATGGAGATCGGGATGTCGATCGATCAGACTTTGAATTGTTTTCGTCAGCGTTCGGTCAATCACAATCGCAACCTGGTTACCGAAGCGACTTGGATTTTGATGCAGATGGCTCAATCGAATCTTCGGATCTTTCCGCCTTTCGCCTGCGGCTGCAGCGACGCATCTGAGCTTGCGGGTTGGCCAAGTGTCTGAACGCACAACCTGCGAGGTGCTCACCGGGCCCGGCCGGGCTGCAATCGCCGTGATTCGTCTTGCCGGCCCCGAATCGCGCGCGATTTTGTCGGAGTGCTTTCGGACTGCCAGCGACCAGCCGATCCGACCCGGACAAGTTCGATACGGTCAATGGTCCGGTGCTTCTCAAAGCGATGACGCCATCGGTGAGTCGGTCGTCCTGGTTCCGCTGGCGGAGGATCAATACGAAGTGCATTGCCACGGAGGTGTTGCAGCCGTGGATCGAATACGTGAAGACATGACTCGACACGGAGCAGTCGAACCCTTAGATGACCTCGGGTGTGCTGATCATTGGTTGATCGCGGAAGCCGAGGCGGTTCTTGTTGAGTGCACCGCGAAACAACCGGCAAGAGTTGCGATGGAGCAAGTTCGCGGCGCGCTTTCGGCATGGAGAGATCAAGCAGTCCAGCAACTCAAAGAGAACCCGGACAATATGCACACGGTCTCGCGATCGGCCAGCGAGATTCTAGAGTCTGCGGCCATCGGAACGCGGCTTTCGATTCCGTTCGACGTTGTTCTGGCGGGACGGCCAAACGTTGGGAAAAGCAGCTTGATTAACGCCATGGTTGGCTACGATCGAAGCATCGCAACCGACTTGGCGGGAACAACACGCGACGTACTCGATGCCGAAACCGTACTCGCCGGCTGGCCGGTCCGTTTGCGTGATACGGCTGGACTGCATTTGTCAGATCAAGAGATCGAGCGGGAGGGGATCGAACGGGCGAAGCATGCAATCCA
>JBCCOI010000473.1:0-6174 GCA_039025515.1 Planctomycetota bacterium | reverse complement strand
GCGGCACAGGTGATCGCCTGCAAGCGAGCTTTCGAATCTACCGAGTTCGCAAGAAAGGAACTCGATCGTGACCGACCGCTCGGAACGATCGACGAGAGAAAGCTGAATCCGAATGGAGGTGCGATCGCACTAGGACATCCCGTAGGCATGACGGGAACCCGAATGGTGCTCACCCTGCTTCGGTCGCTACGTGAACGCGGCGGGGGACGTGGTCTGGCAACGCTCTGTGTCGGCGGTGGACAGGGCGTCGCGGTTGTCGTTGAAACTCGATTGGAGTCATGAACATGAAGACGAAGAGCTATCAGAATTTCGACATCAATGTGAATGCCAAGGGCGTCGCCACCGTCAGCCTGGACGTACCGCGACGACCCATGAACGTGATCACCGAATCGGTGATGACCGAACTGGATGAGATCGTTACCGAACTCGAGTTGGCTGATAACATCAAACTGGTCGTTTTCCGCAGCGCCAAGGAGAGTGGATTCCTCGCGGGAGCAGATGTCGAGGTCATTCGTGAGATTGAATCGCCGCACGAAGCCGAATCAATGCTCACGCGCGGGCAACGACTGTTCGGACGAATTGAGGCACTGGCAGTACCCACGGTCGTGCTGATTCATGGCCCTTGCTTGGGCGGTGGACTTGAATGGGCACTCGCGTGCGACTACCGAATCGCTCGTGACAATACGAGCACGAAGATCGGCTTACCCGAAATCAAGCTCGGGTTGATTCCGGGGTGGGGAGGAACGGCAAGGCTTCAGCGACTGGTTGGACTGTGCAAGTCACTTGAATTGATTTTGACGGGCAAGCATCTGTCCGCATCGGATGCACTCTCAATCGGGCTGGTCGATCGTGCGCTGCGACCATCGATGTGGCGCGACGAAATCGACCGTCTCCTGGATGTCATCGGGGAAACAGGGAGCATCCCGACGTCGAATCGGTCTTCGCGGTTGTCCGTTTCCGCACAAGCGTTCGCCCCCATGCGAAGGCTCATTTTGAACTTGGCCGGTAAGCAGATTGCAAGGCGCGCAGATCACTACCCCGCACTGCGCTCGGCCATGAGGGCAATCGACGCAGGTTGCATCTCTGTCGAACGCGGCCTGAGGGCTGAACGAGATGAATTTGCCGAGCTGATTCAGACGAAGACGTGTCGCAGCTTGATCGAGCTCTTCTTTGCGAGGGAACGTGCGAGATCTTTGTCGACTTGGTGCCCCGATTCCGCTCGAGTGATCCATCAAAATCCGATTCGCAAGCTCGGCGTCGTCGGCGCGGGAGCGATGGGGGCCGGAATCGTCCAGCTGGCGGCGACCCGGGGATTCTCCGTGGCCGTCAAAGAGATCGATGACGCAGCGGTTGCAAGTGCCCGTGAGAAATTGGATTCCATGTTGGGGCAATACGCGAGACGAAAAAACATGACACCCGCGGAATTGGTGTTGCTGCGAGATCGAATCGAGATCGCATCGGGGGATGAAATCCTTGCAGATGCGGACTGCGTCGTTGAAGCGGTTGTCGAAAAAATGGAAGTCAAGCAACATGTTCTTTCCGCAGTCGAGCGAGTGACTGCGGGATCGGCGATCTTGGCCACCAACACATCCGCCCTGTCGGTTGCCACGATGGGAGAAGCTCTGCAAATGCCGAGGCGTCTTGCGGGATTGCACTTTTTTAACCCGGTCCACCGCATGGAGCTTGTGGAGATCGTACGTGCCGAACGGACCGATGATGCGACGATCGAACGGCTGGTCGCCTTCGTAAAAGCGCTCGGGAAAACCCCGGTCGTGACGACCGACACGCCAGGATTTATTGTCAACCGAATCCTGTTTCCCTACCTCGGGAAAGCGACCGAGTTGCTGCTCTCTGGTGTTCCGGCCCGAACGATCGATCGTGAAGCCAAGATGTTCGGCATGCCGATGGGGCCGATCGAGTTGCTCGACCAGGTCGGACTGGACGTCGCCTTGCACGTTGCCGGAACACTTACGGACGTGGTCGAATCCAACGAACGTGTTGCGGGAGCACTCGAGTCGATGGTTCGTCAGAATCAATGTGGCGTGAAGACCGGGCTGGGTTTCTATGACTATCGCGGCAAGAAACGCGCCCCGCGGGATACTGAGTCCCTGCCCATCAACATGGATGCGACGCAAGCTTCTGTCAACTTTGGCCAAGATCTGCTCGAGGATGGAATGAGTGAACTCGGCCGAGTTCTGATCTATCCGATGCTTGCCGAAGCTGCGCGATGCCTCGATGAGAAGGTCGTCGAGCACGCTTGGGCGATCGACTTGGCGATGGTCTTGGGAACGGGTTTCGCGCCGCACCGCGGAGGACCGCTCTCGGTGATCGACGAAATCGGTCGCGAGACTTTTGAATTCAATCTCGAAAAACTGGGTTACCGCGGCGTCGGCTTTGTGACGAAGTAGCACGCTTTAGCGATCCCAACACGCAGGCCTTCGTGCATGGTTGGCCTTCGTGCATGGTTGGCCTTCGTGCATGGCTGAAATTGTTGCGTGGCTGGCGGGTTGATGTGCAGTTGCCGTGTGGAGTGTTTCGCACAGCGAGGTGGACTGTCTTTCGTGTCCCTCAGGGAGGAGATTCGTTTCTCGTTCGAGGAGTGTTGTCTGATGAGTTTGGAATTTGACCCGAATGTGGCTTCGACTTCATCGAATGAGACCACATCGGAACGATCTCCGGTTGTATTGCGTCCTCAGAAGGCGGAGTTGCCGGAAAGCACCGTTCCGAATGACATCGCCGATGATGAAACGGAAGCCTCCTGTGTTGCGGAAGAACCGGTCGTTGCGGAAGAACCTTCGTTCGCGGAAGTCGCTCTTCGTCTCGGTGGCGCTTCAGCCGAAGAGGCGTCGAGGACCGGAGTGATCGACACGGCCGACGACCAAGTCGAGGACCTGTTCGCGGCCCAGTACAAGACGATCAACAGTCCCGTGCATCGCGCGGTCTGGGACCGAGAAGTCCCCACCGGTCTTTTCGATTCGCAACGATCGCTACCCGCCGAAGACGTGGAACGCGTGGTTGATCGATCGCTTGATATCGTTCGAACACACCGCCGATCCGGCAACCTTTTTGACTCGCAAAACAAGATCGCCCAACAGGTCTTCACGGACTTGGGTGATGCCGGCTACTGGGGTCTGTTGGTCAGTCGAGAGTATGGCGGTGTTGGCGCCAGCATGCGTGAGTTCTCGCAGATGATTACGCGGATGGCGACCGTCGATCCGACCGTCGCGGGGCTCGCGAGTGTTCACGGTTGTATTGGTGCCGTTGACCCCGTGCGTTCGTTCGGGACGGACGCTCAGAAATCAAAGTTCCTACCCGGCCTTGCGGATGGGACGCGTTTGTCAGCCTTTGCGTTAACCGAACCCGGCGCGGGAAGTGACTTAACGGCGCTTCGTACAACGGCCGTTCGAGATGGAGACGAGTATGTCATTCATGGCGAGAAGCTCTTCATCACCAACGCGACGTATGGACGGACGATCGGCTTGGTTTGCAAGATCGATGGCGTCCCAAGTGTTTTGGTCGTTGAGTTGCCCGAATCGGATACCGAAACCTTTCGAATCAACTCGTACGGAATCTATGCACTGCGACGTGCGCAGAACAACGGACTGATCTTTGACGGGTTCCGCGTCCCGGTGGCAAATCGGTTGGTCCCGAGCCGAGGTGACGGACTGACGATTGCCTACCACGGTTTGAACCTGGGACGCGTCTCGCTGTGTGCCAATGCGGCCGGAGCGATGAGGTGGATGCTGGCGGAGATGCTGCCTTGGTCGAACTTTCGCGTCACCTACGGACAGTCGATCGAAAAACGTGAACTCGTTCGGCATCGAATCGGACGCATGGCCGGCATGATTGTCGCCTGCGATGCGCTGACACATTGGTGCTCCGGGTTACTCGATCAAGGCTATCGCGGTGAAATGGAGTGCATCATTGCCAAGATCTTCGGAAGTGAAGCTCAAAAAGAGGCAGCCATCGAGCTGTTCATGAAGACACATGGCGGGCGTTCGTTCCTCGAGGGTCATCTCTTCGGCGACAACGTTCACGACTTCCTCGCTCCATGCATCTATGAGGGCGAAGGGGAAATGCTCGGCATGGCATTCTTCAAGTCGTTGGTAAAACACCACGGCAAACAGTACTTCGAGCCCATCGGAAGGACGTTACAGGACTTGGGTGTCAAACAACCCAATCCGCTGAATCCCAAACACGCATGGGCGCTTCGGAAGCCGCTATGGGGTTACGGAACCTGGTATTTGACACGGGGACTTCGAAAGACGTGTTGGTCGGCGATCGCGCCCGATCATCCCGATAGATCGTTGCGACAACATCTAAAGTTTGCACAGTCGATGCTCGGATCGAGTGGTCGCCGAATCAGCGACACGATGAGAAAGCATCAGCTAAAGCTTGCCGATCGACAATGTCGAATGTCCGCGCTGTCGCTGCAGATTCAAGATGCAGTCACGATTCTGGTGACTTCGCTTTACGCCCTACGTAGCAGCGATGCAACGACGCGTCATGCCGCCGACGTGGTTTGCCGTCAGCTGCAATTAAGAATGCTCGGTGGTCACCCAACGGACGCCGACTTCCGCAACGTCACGGACCTTGGAAAACAGGTTGCGGACCACGGCTGGGACGAACTTGATGGCGTCGAATCTGGACACGTCCTGCAATCTTACTCGTGAGGTTGATGGAGATGGATGCGATCGGAAGACACCCGATGACTCGCGCAGCCGTCGCGCTCGGCGGCGGCGGTGCGAGAGGATTGGCTCATCTTGGAGCCATGGAGGCGATCGGCGAGTCGGGCATTCAAACCGAGCGGATCGTGGGCGTCAGCATCGGCAGTTTGATCGGCGGAATGGTCGCGACCAATCCGGATATCAAGCAGGTGCAGGCGGACGCGATCGAATTGCTCGGCTCGCCGATGTTCTCCGACAAGTGCAAGCGTCTGATGGGAGATGCGTCGGGAGTTTCACCGGACGCATCCTCCTCCGCCTTCGAGTGGTTCGGTCGCTGGTACGATCGCGTGGTGCGTATCATTTCCCATGGACATCGGCTGACGAAATTGGCCGGAAGTGACGCGCTGCTGTCGAATGAAATCTTGGTCGAGGCAATTGAATGGGCGATTCCCGACATCGATCTCAAAGAGACGAAGATCCCGTTTAGCATTGTCGCAATTGACTTGAAATCCGGCCGGCAGATCGTGCTCGAGGAAGGTTCGCTGCGAAAAGCAATCCTGGCCTCGACGGCGATCCCCGGGTTCTTTCCGCCCGTCGTTTGGGACGATCACTTGCTATGCGATGTCGGCGTCGTCGATTCGCTCCCGACCTCGGTTGCACGCAGCTATGGCAAGCCATTGACCATCGCGATTGATGTCGGAAGCGACATGAAGCGAGTAGATTCCTTTCACTCCGCCATTGAGATCGTGATGCGTATGGAGGAGTGCGCCGAACAAATTTGCCGTCGACACTCGATTCCACAAGCAGACCTCGTCATCCGCCCCGACGTTGGATACTGCCCGTGGTATGACTTCACCAAACCCCGGCAGCTCATCGACGACGGACTCCAATCGGGACGCAAAGCGATTCGAAATGCGCAAGGCAAGCTGGTGTCGCTGGCTGAGAGACCCTGAGTTTGCCAGAAGGCGAATAGTCTCGTTCACCGCAAACGCCTCACGCTGTAACACCTTTTTGAAGTTGTTCGACGAAGTGCGTGGATGGATGATGGCTTACGTCAATTGCTTGCCGCATGTTCGTCGCATGGGGGCTCGTTCATGACGGCCTACATCGAGTGTCCGAAAAGAACCTTGGCAGATGACGCTGGTTTGCCCCACCATACATCAGCGGGCAAGACGCAGACCATTTCGAATTAACGTTCTTTCGTGAGCTGTAGGGTTCCTAGATCGATTTCACTCTGTTCTGCGTCTTCCAAAATCCGGACGCGTAATTCCAATTGCCCGGGAATCTTCTTTTCGAAATCGTTGCGAAGTCGCAGCACGTATTCTCCTGGAGGCACGTCATCAAAGCGAAACGTTCCGTCCCTGTTGACGGTTGCCGTCATGTACGGTGATTTGCGCCGGTCCTCTTGGAACATCGCGTAGGTGCTCGACCAAATGATTCCTTCAGGCGTTTGCTTCCACTCGTTCCACCACTTCATGCGTTTTTCTCGGTCACCGGCGACATGCGC
>JBCCOI010000472.1:0-6224 GCA_039025515.1 Planctomycetota bacterium | reverse complement strand
GGCACATGAGAAATTCCAATTTTCCGTTCAACTCTCCTTCCCCATGATCGCTGAACCCACGTCTTCTCCCCAGACGCTGCTGGATAAAATCTGGGAGTCTCATGTTGTTCATCAGGGCGAGTCTGGCCCGGCGATCGTTTATATCGACCTCCATCTCGTTCACGAAGTTACTAGCCCACAGGCTTTCGAAGGGCTTCGCATCAACGGTCGACCTGTTCGGCGGCCGGAAAGGACCATAGCAACTCCCGACCACAACGTCCCCACCTCGGACCGATCGCTACCGATCGCGGACCCGATTAGCCGAAAACAGATCGAAACACTCAGATCGAACTGCGCGGAGTTCGGCGTACAGCTGTTTGACATCGGGGATGTTCGCCAAGGAATCGTCCACGTGATCGGTCCCGAGAATGGATACACCCAACCCGGGATGACCATCGTTTGTGGCGACAGTCATACCGCGACTCACGGTGCCTTCGGCGCGCTGGCATTCGGCATCGGAACCAGCGAAGTTGAGCACGTTCTCGCGACGCAGACGCTGCTCCAGTTCAAGCCGAAGACGTTTGAGCTTCGCGTCGACGGATCTTTGCCGCCCGGCGTGACGGCGAAGGACATGATTCTCTACTTGATCGGCCAGATCGGCACCGCAGGCGGAACCGGCTACGTGCTTGAATATACCGGCGACTGCGTCCGGAATCTGACCATGGAAGAACGGATGACCGTTTGCAACATGTCCATCGAAGCGGGCGCAAGAGCGGGCATGATTGCGGCTGATCAAACCACATTCGACTACCTTCGTGGCAAGCCCGAAGTACCCAAGGACTTTGATGCCGCCGTTGAATGTTGGGAGACCTTCTGCACCGACCCCGGCGCGACTTACGACAAATCGCTCCACTTCGAGGGCTCCAACATCCAGCCACAAGTGACTTGGGGAACCAACCCTGGCCAAGTCATCAGCGTCACGGATTCGACACCCGATCCGTCAGACTTCGATGACGCAACGGACCAGAAGACCACGCGCGACGCATTGTCTTACATGGGAATCGGACCAAGAACTCGCATCGAAGACGTTGCAATCAATCGAGTCTTTATCGGGTCCTGCACGAACGCCCGAATCGAAGACCTTCGCGCCGCCGCACAGGTCGTCAAAGGACATCGCGTGAACAACGACGTTTACGCGATGGTGGTTCCAGGAAGTGGCCAGGTCAAGCAAGTCGCGGAGCAAGAAGGCCTGGATCAGATCTTTCGCGAAGCCGGCTTCGATTGGCGTGAAGCGGGCTGCAGCATGTGCTTGGCGATGAATCCCGACAAGCTTTCCCCGGGCGAACGTTGTGCGAGCACCAGCAATCGCAATTTCGAAGGCCGACAAGGCAAGGGCGGACGCACGCACTTGGTCAGCCCGGCCATGGCCGCAGCCGCAGCCATCGAAGGCCACTTCGTCGACATTCGCGGATGGGATTACAAGGGCTAACCGATGCAAAGCTTTACCAAACACACCGGAATCGTCGCCGCCATGGATCGCGCGAACGTTGATACCGATCAGATCATTCCGAAACAGTTTCTCAAACGGATCGAACGCACAGGATTCGGCCAGTTTCTCTTCTACGACTGGCGATACCAAGATGATGGCGAAACACCCAACGCGGAGTTTGAACTGAATCAAGAGCCGGTTCGCGACGCCTCGATTCTGCTCACGCGAAGAAACTTTGGCAGTGGATCAAGCCGCGAACACGCCGTCTGGGCGCTTGACGATTACGGCTTCCGCAGCGTGATCGCGCCCTCATTCGCGGATATCTTCTTCAACAATTGCTTCAAGAACGGCGTGCTACCGATCGCTCTGAGTGAAACCGATGTCGAGGAGCTGTTTCTTCGTGCCGGAGAGATCGATCGCTACCAATTGACGATCGATCTGGAAAAGCAAATCGTGAAAGATGAAGGCGGTTGGGAACGTTCCTTTGAAGTCGACCCGAGCCGCCGTGAAAAACTGCTACAAGGTCTCGATGACATCGGACAGACCTTGCAGTTCGAATCAAAGATTACCGAGTACGAAACGTCTCGTCCTTGGTAACTCGGTCGGCTAGATCATTTGCCGCCGGGCATGACGGGCGAGCGTCTCCTGATACATCTTTTTGCCCTCTTCAACGGTCTTGCGAATCGCGCGAGTACTTTCTTCGCTCTCCTTGCGAAGCTCGGTGATCATCTCCAGCGATTCGATCTGGAAGCTGCTGATCGCGTCGACCAACTTCTGAACCGACTCCGGATTGATCGTACTTCCATACCCGGCCTTTAACGCCGCTCGCTCTAATTCCTGACCCAGCGATGCGACGTCTTCGAGTCCCTTGTTGACCCCGTCCTTCATCGCTTCGGTCGCCTGCGTGACTTCGTGTAAACCATGTTGGCTTTGGTACACCGTTCCCAGGATTGTGAAAACATGTTCGTTGGTCGTAAAGAACGTAACCGCTCGCCGATAAACACGTTCTTTCACATCGTGCGTCTGTTTCAGCTTGGTGATTAATGTCTCACCGACGTCGTAGCCGATCTCCAGGTTCTCGGCGATGTCTTTGAGCAGCTGATAAGTTTCATCTTCATCTTCATACTTCTTTCTCGCTTCATCCCGCGCGAGCTCGAGTTGACTCTTTCCGCCTTCGTCGGTTCCCGTGTAGTTGTCGAGGGCTTCTTGAGCGGTGCTTAATCCCTTTCTCGCTTCTTCCAAGACGGGCACATGAGAATCGAATAGCTCGCGAGCCAGGATTTCCGCCTCCTTCAGCGCGAAACGAAAATCGATGTAGGCGTCCATGATCCGTTCTTCGCTCTTGAGCGCTTCTTTGGTGTCTTTGGCCACATCTGAGTAGATCTCGACGATTTTCTCGAAACGATCATTGGGCGTGCCGCGACGAATCTTCATCCACCAATTAGAGAGCTTCTCCGTTCCGCTGATCTTGCCATCGTCGAGCTGCGCGATCAGCCGCTTGCTGTCCTCACGGACCGAATCAAATTCCTGAGTGATCTGCATGTAGCGATTTCCGACTTCGATGCTTTCGACGTTCTCGCGGACGAGGGCATTGAACGCTCCCATATGCTGGATCACGTCGGCGATGGCAAGCACTTTTGCTTCATCCAGGTGTCGTACGCTCTCCAGAAGCGTGACGAGCTCTTGCGGAGCCCCCTTCTTGCTGTCGACACCGAAATCCCGCAGCACGTCCATTGCGTTGCTGAGATACTGCCGCATCTTACTCGTATCGCGGGGCTGGACTTTCGACTCCGGAGCGTTCGCTTGGGCTTGGTTGGACATGCTTCCAAATTCTCAGACGGATGAAAATGTGCTTGTTTCTGGTCAGGCCATAAACGGGGGAATCCGGGGCGGAGAATGTATCTCGCAGTTGTTCCGGCCTGCGTCCAACAAGTTATGGCGCCAGGTGCAAAGACGCAATTGAGCCAAGTCATTATCGTGGGGCCGCTTGCTAGTGCATCTCCCGTCGCTCCGTTAAGTTTGTCCAGGGGAAAGTGATCGGGAACATGGGTCCATCTAAAGCAAAAATCAAATGAGTCAGGCCAGAGCGCAACAGAACGCCAGCGACGTCGCGATGCAGCTCGCGCCGGAACTCACCTTGGAGGAAACGCTGCGGGTGATGGACGTCGCCCGCGAGATGCGTGATCAGCGTCAAATGGCGGAAGAGATGTTTCGCCGGGACGATCTGCGTGCTGCCCTGCGCGAAAAGCTGATGCGAACGGCCAGTGTGATGGGCGACGACGTTACCGAAGCCGAAATCGACGCCGCCATCTCGCAATATCTCGAAACGCAGCACGTTTTCGAAGACCCTCCATCGGGTCTTCGTAGCTTCGTGGCTCATTGCTGGGTGTGGAGGGATC
This sequence comes from Planctomycetota bacterium, assembly GCA_039025515.1. Lineage (GTDB taxonomy): Bacteria > Planctomycetota > Planctomycetia > Pirellulales > Pirellulaceae > Stieleria. The sequence continues at coordinate 2,357 of JBCCOI010000472.1, read as the reverse complement.
GAATTCTCTGGTCTGCGGCCGGCATCGCCGCCGCCGCTGGTGGTTGCTGGTACTTTTTTGGTTGAGAGAAGAATCGGATCGATGACAATCCCCGGCCCCGAAATGCACCGTCAAATCATGGACGGTTACAAGGCTCTTCAGGAACGAACCGAGGCGATTCGCAGCAAGATCTCGGCCCTCGACGACGATCAAGAAGACCTTGCCAAAGACCGCGATGACGCGTTGGTGAGTTTGGCGGAGTACTACCTTCCCGAGCTAACTCGGCCGGCCATCGAGAAATCCTGGGTCGGCGTTCGCCGCACGTTGACGGAAGTGCTGATGCGGAAAGAGGACCAACGCCGTCGCCTGAAACAGACGCTCGATGAAACGAACCATCGACGGTTTCTGGAAGAAGACCGTCTATTGGAGATCAACCGATCGCTCGACGAAGCGACACAAGAGCAACAGTCACTCGCCGCCGAAGTCGAGAAGCAGCTCACGGAAGACGACAAGTTCGTGTCCCTCTCGCGTGAAGCCGCCGCTGCCGAAGCCGCTCTCGAACGGGCCGAGTCGAATCTCAACGAAATCGAGCAAGACGCCTCACGCAAGTTGCCCGGATACGAACAAAGTTCGCTGTTCAAATACCTGCGCGATCGAAATTTTGGAACATCGGAATACAAATCACGCGGTGTGACTCGCCGGATGGATCGATGGGTTGCAAAGTTCATCGACTACCGAAAAGCGAAACAGGGATACGACTTTCTTGTTGAAACGCCCGACCGCATGCGAAAGATCATCGCGGAAGATCGTCAGTCACTCGATCGCGTCATGGAAGAAATTGAGCGGCAACGGGATCTAGTCGTCAGCCGGCTGGGACTCACTGCCGCGATGCAACGCGTGAGGCAGCTTTCCGAGCAGCGCGACCAACGACTGGTCGTTTTGGACGAGATCCGCCTGGAAACGAACAACTTGGAAAGCCAGCTTACCGGTCTGGAAGAGACGCGTTGCGAATACTACGAAGAGGCCATTCAGGCATTTCGAGGTCTTTTGAATGGCATGAAGGCGGACGAGCTAGCGTCCGAAGCGCGTAGGACGCCTTCAATCACCGATGACCAAATCGTTGCACGTATTCAAGGCACGGAAAGCCGTATCGAAACATCAGAGCGGAAAGAGGAACGACGCGAAGATGAACTGAAAGAGATCACTCGTTCGGTGGACGCGATGGGACGGTTCATTCAACGCTTTCGTGCTTCAAACTTCGACTCCGCCCGTTCAACCTTTCTGCCGTCGGTCGACGTGATCGATGCCCTGCACCGAGTCAAAAATGAACGTGACGTTGACGAACTCTGGGACCGCGTTCGCAGGGCGCAGCGCTGGGGGCCGACCTTTGGTGAAAAAGTGACCGGCGTGGCGACGCACCCCGTTACGCAGGTCTTAATTGGTGCGATGGCGCAAGCCGCAGGTGCGGCCATGGGACAACATGCAAAACGCGCAGGAGAAAGACGCTACCAATCAGGCCGGCATCGCAATGTCGATTGGTTCGGCGACAGCAGCTTCGACTTCTCCAAAGTGAAGAAATGGAAGTTCTAACGTGCTCAGCGCACAAAAGCGCCGCCGTGTCGTTTGATGACGACTTCGACGCACTCTCCGCAACCGGGAAACTTGTACGTCAGAACCTTGCGGCCCAAAAAGCCTTTCTTCCATCCTGCAAGGCAGGGAATCTCGCAAGCACAGCAAGCCGGCAGGCATGCCGATACTTGGTACTTCGCACACGGGTCGCAGGGGTCAACGACGCACCATTTGACCAAGACTGGCGGTGGAGGTGGCGGAGGGCAGCAGACGGGCGCCGGCTCGCAGCACTGATCATGATGCGCCTGTGCGGGCGCGTTGGTAAACAGCATGGCAACAGCCACGCAACTCAAAAGGAGAACTCGCTTGGTGTTCATCACTAAAGTCTCAACTGTGACATGGAAAACAAAAGTCGTCGCTGAAAGCTTCGCCACGATCTGGCTCGTGACAAAACCCATGGTTTGACTCCACGGAAAATCTAGCCCGATTGTACCGACTTTGCGGACTACGCGAACTGAGCGGCATTCAGGTGGTCGGCGCTGGGACTCAGAACTCCCTCAAGCGGACACCAGAGGTCGAAAAGATTCTCTTCCGCCCGTCAGGAACCTGCACAAACGCTCACCCAGACGCCTGGACGGCCACCGAGTTCGGGACTCAGGCAGCACGAACCGAAGATTCAGCTCCGCGCTGACTCGTCCCAGCCAAACTGGATCCGCACAGGCTTTCGTAGAAGCGGCTTGTCCCCTCGAGCGTTTCATGCGTTCCTTCGGCCGCGACACGGCCCTGTTCGATCACGATGATTCGGTCCG
>JBCCOI010000471.1:0-6230 GCA_039025515.1 Planctomycetota bacterium | reverse complement strand
GTCCCTTCGGGACTACCTATCCCCCTAGCCACTGAACCGGTGGCCCAGGCCGGCCAAGGCCACCGGCATGGCGCTACCGTCCCTTCGAGACTGGGTGATGGACAAGAGTCTGCCGATAGTCCCGAAGGGACGTAATCCCTTGTGCCACGTCTCAGCCTATGTAGTTCCAATACTGTCAGTATCGCTAGCATCCCCATGTAGACAAGAGAGGGCGGAGCTGATGGACGACTTTCATCAACACGCCAGTGATTGATGGGCCATTCTTCACTCAAAACATGTACACGCGTGCCCGACGCGTTCAGTTTGCTTCGCGGCTTTGCTGAACTCGAAGGGGAGTTTCTGATCGGCGTTGACGAAACTCACGGAGCAAGAATGCGGCGTTGAGAACCAGGACGATCGAACCGGCAACGAAAACCAAGAGCGCGAGCGCGGCCGGCAGCCGACGTCCAAAGCTCTCTCCCCATGCCCAGAAAAAGTTACCGGCATGGAAAGGCGTAATCGATGGCGAAACACTTCCGGTGAAAAGCACTTCGATCATGGCCGGGCCGGCTGTGCCCAAAAAGATTAGCCCCATGGCAACGACAATCGGCGTGATAAATGACGGCCCAAACCGACGCAACCATGGCATAGAGATCAAGCGAGTCAGCCCCAAATATCCCGAGAGATACCCGGCCGAGAGCAACGCGAACATTCCGGGCCAAGTTGAGACATTCCGCGGACTTTCCTCGCTCCAGTTAATTTGGAATACGTAGAACAAGGCAAAAATCAGCAGTCCCGAGATTGCCGTCGAGATCACAAACATGAATCCCGAACCGGGACCTGGCATCCACCAACTGAGCAGCATCCGTGTCGCATAAGTTTTGGGCAGGTCGCGGCGGACTCGGGGGCTGAGTTCCCACGATTCGCCGCACATGAAAACACCCACCACCATCCAGAACAACGTCATCATTAGCATGCCGACGTTCAGTATCTCCGGCTCAGCGTAAGTCCACGCGAAATACGTCATCAAGACGGTCCACAGAACCTGTTGCACGAACAGGATCGCCCGCAAACGCGTGGAACGATTCTCTGTGATCGGTGCAACGCTGGCCGCCGCTGCCGCGAGGAACAGAATGACAAACGAAAAGGCCATGACAACACTTAAAACAAAACCGAACCACTCGCCACCGACCTCCTCCCGGAAGACAACTTCGAAAACGAAACTGCAGCAGAGAAAGAAGACGAAGATGAGCAAGGCCAAGTAGCCCACCAGCAGAAACGTCTGAGACGAACGCCCCTTCGAGATCGTCGAAAGCATCAGGCCGAAGCTAACGACCAAAAGAGATGCGACAAAGACGATGGTGACCGATGCGACGATCGCCATTAAACTGACGCCACGCAGTAGGTAGCAGAACGCCAGACAGGGGACAATCGCGGAGACATAGATCAACATCTGCAGAATCGCGCTGTTCATCTTACCGACGACGATCCGCCAAGCCGTTAGCCGCGTGATCGCTAACATTTCGTAAGTCCCTTCGTCCAACTCCGCCGCGAGTGATCGAAAGGCAACCAGCGGTACAAAGGCTAGAAGCGAAACGGCCAAGATCAAAAAGTATCCTGCCAAGAGTTCTTCGCCGCGTGGAATGAAGTAAATTTCCGGAGCGTTGAAGACGACGCCCAGAATGGTCCAGCCGCAGGAGGCCACCAAAACGCAGAAATAGGTGACCAGAAACTGCCGACTCTTGAGAGACTGACGAGCTTCCTTAATCAAGATCGGATTGAACCAGTGCGTTGCACGTTCGGTCCATCGATCGATCAATCCCCAAACGCCTTCACCCTCCGGATCAAGAGAGATCTCGGGATATTGCGAATCCCCTTCGCTTCCGCCCAGCGTCAGCTCCATTTCTTCCATGGATGCTGAAGGTTTTACCGAAGCCGATTCACTCATTGAACTTTCCCGGACGTCACTTTCAGGAACAGGTCCTCCAGACTCTCATCCACGACTCGAAATTCCATCACGGGAAGGCTCGCGTTGCAAAGGCGCTGCAGCGTTTCGATCTGCCTTGCATTACCACCGTTGACCCGGAAAGTGAGTCCGCCTTCGGCCTCACGAATTCCCTCCACAAAGGCGAGCCCCTCGAGAAGCTGTCTCGCGTCATCGACCTCGCCATCCAGTCGCACCAACACATCCTTATGCTGTTGGGATTGCCGCCTGAGTCCGGTGACCGTGTCATTCGCGAGCAACTGACCCCGCTCGATGATTCCGACGCGATCACACATCTCCGCCAGTTCGCTGAGGATGTGACTGCTGATGAGAATTGTTTTGCCGTCGGCGGCCAGAGAGCGAATGATCTGCCGCAGCTCGATCCGCGCTCGGGGGTCTAATCCCGCTGCGGGTTCATCGAGAATCAACACCGACGGATCATGCAGGATGGATCGTCCGAGGCACAGTCTTTGACGCATCCCCTTGCTTAAACCGTTGATGGGCTTCTCGGCGAGCGGCAAGAGACCGGTAAAATCCATCACCCACCGCAGTCGCCGAGTCCGCTCACGTCCGATCAACCCGCTCGAGCGGGCAAAGAAATCGAGGTACTCGACGCAGTTCGTGTTGCCATACGTCCCGAATGCATCCGGCATAAATCCGAGTCGTGTTCGGACTTGATCGGGATCATTCGACGACGACAGGCCTTCGATGAAGGCGTCACCATGGGAAGGAAGTTCGAGTGTCGCAAGGATCCGCATGCTGGTCGTCTTGCCGGCCCCGTTGGGGCCGATGTAGCCAAAGACACTCCCACGCGGCACCATGAAGGAGACTCCGTCAACGGCGCGCGTCGACCCGAAGACCCTCGTCAGATTCTGCAACTCGATCATCGGTCCCTGCCACGGCGTCGGCAGGGTTTGTTGATTCGAGGGTTCCTCAACAGCCTCGCTCATTTAAGGAAGCCCCCGATCAGACGAGTGCATTTTTCCTTGCGGCAGTCGGGTAAGGCAAACTCGCTTTCGGGTACCTCCGTCAAGCAGAAGAACGATCCCGGCTTTTTGGCTCGCGTCCAAGAATCAAACTCGGATTCAACGAGGGTCCTTTCGGAAAGTTGAAACTGTGAACTGATGCGGATGCTTAGCACCCACTCGTTTGCTGATGGATAAAGCGTGTTCTGAGCGACCAAGCCGAAAGGATCGGTCGAGACTTCTCGAAGTTCCATCGAACCGTCGACCGGAACATTCTCCGCCAACCAAACGCCACCATCATCTCGATAGCCAAATCGCTGAATCTTCTCGCCGGTCAGGTTGGTGACCCTATATCCACTCTCGGTCGGCTGAAGGTCCACCGGCGGACCGGAATAATCAGGTCGGGTGGTCAAGAACTGCGACTGCATCCGCGTTTGCAAAAAGTCTCCGCCGAAACGAAGCTGGTCGCCCGTCTGTCGAATCGAACAGGGACCCGGATTCGTCCCATCCGCCGAGACGTAACGTTCATAAATCGAGTCACGCACCATCGGCATCGCCAGCGTGTCTCGATCGAAAATCAGTCCCTCCGATCGACCCAGAATCGTGTAGTACGTATGACGAGTCTCGGTGACGCTCGGCGATTGACCGGATGCATCAACGGACCGGCCGTCAAACCACGTCAATTGCCGCAGTCTCGCCCGGCTGCTGATTCCGTCAGAGAAAAATGCGTAGCCGAACAAGCCGAGTGTCGTCGCAAGCCCGAGTGCAGGCGCGAGAAAGAAAAGGAAAAAGAGACGCCGTTTCTTTCGTAACCAAAAATAAAGCACCGGCCCCATCGTGATGGCGAACACTCCATTGCTGATGACGAACGCCGTGACGGGTGGGCGGCCCACCGAATCGATCATCCACCACCAACAGCTTTCATTTCCACTGGAATAATCAACGGCATTCGTTTTGCCATTTCCCCTTCTCGGATTCACCGTCCGATCGATCGAATACCAAAATTGAAAAGTGCCCGGAAACGGGTCACTCTCATGAATGCAGACAATGCTACCCATCCCAAACACGCGTGCATCGAACTGACTTTGGATCTCCCTTGCCGGAACGGTTCGCGTCATTGGGCTCTCTGACGAAACCATCTTCTCGTAGACATTCTTGCGAATGCGATCATTACCGCCGCTTTGGTCCGCGTAGAAAGATCCGTTCCATGGCTGATATTGAAGGTATGTCGTGCAATTGGTCTCCGACAATCGCATCCCGTCCTTGACCAATTTGGGCAGGACGACGTTCTTACCGATCCACAAATCGCTGGTCAGATCAGACTTACACAGGCGAACGAACTCACTGTTCTCGTTACCGCCCATCTTCGAGGTTCCATAAACCCAAAGTTGACCACCCGCGACAACCCACTTCAGCAAAGCAGTAAAACCCTCCGGCTGCGTTTGCTCGATTCGGCGGATCGTTTCGTACGATGCGAGGACGACGTCCAATTGCGAATAGCCGAGCCAACCTTGGGGAAGCAAGTCCTCGTCCAGCGTTCGCACACGCATGAACCCAGACGTTAATGTTTCCGCGAAGTTCCGGGACTGACGGCCGTCGAAAACTTCCGCGCGATCATAAATCTGGTCATTGCCGAAGACCGTTGAAAACGAACGCAGGTCCGGAAAGGGTGCGTTGTTCGCCTGAGCGCCAGCCTTTGAAGAGACGATGACTCCCAATGAAAAGTTCTGGCCTTGATCGAGCACGAGGTTGTTGAGCTTCATCACGGAGTTGTTTCGGCCGAGACGTTGATCGTCCTCCATCACGCGAACGACAAGCTCGCTCCAGCGATAGAACTGGGGGACCATGACAACCGTTTCGAATTGCTTCTTCCCCTCAGGTAACGAGACTGAGCACTCGAACTGATAGTCGAACGCCGTCCGGTAGGTGCCACGGGGACGCATGTGAATCGTCAGATTGCGTTGCCGCTGAAACGATTGACCCACGGCCTTGAAACGCAGCCGGACCGGCCGATAACCCTCTTGAGCAAGTCTGGGTGCGGAGACATCCAACAGGAATCCAGCAGCCGTCGGGTTGCTCGGCGCGGTCCCCAACTTGATTTCATCAGCATTTGAAACCGTTGCCGCTGACCAGAGGCAAACGCAAAGACCCAGGGACCATCTCGAGGAGAGCTTCCCGAGTGTCTTTAACATGTATAGTTGGATCACTGCGGACCCTCATCACTTGGATCGGATAATTCGAGTGACTCGGCCGGCGTCTCACTCGCCGCGTTCTCTATCGATTCGGGCATCCGCGCAGTGGGCTCGTACTCGACGACAAGACGCTCGCGCGTCATCGAATCCCCGACCGCAGAGAGCAGGTTTGCGATGCAAAACGTGAGGATCCAAAAGGCGACCGGCGTGATGATCGCAAAGATCGCGACACTCAAAAGGACCGACCACGTGCTCGGCTGGCTGAAAGCCCGCTGGACGACACCCATCGCGAAGGCACAAACGGTGACGCAGCCGATCAATTGCAGAATCGATAGCTGCGGCAGCAGCGGTTCATCTTCGTTCTTCATCGTGAACTCATTTCAAACTGAAGCGATCGATCGGTACGCCGAACGCCAAGTCTAGCGTACCGGCGAACTCATCGGGAACCGATTCATCGGTCCGCCGGGCGTTGACTTTACTTGACGGTAAAGTAAAATTATTTGGAGGAGCGCCCGATGGCCAAGAAAAAATCGAATCGATCGACCCGCGAAAAGGTCTTATTCGCTGCCAAGGAGCTGTTTCTTGGCACCGGGTACCGGGAAACCAGCCTGGACGATGTTGCGGCATCCGCCGGCGTCACCAAACCAACGGTCTATAGCCACTTCGGCTCCAAACAGGGACTGCTCGTCGAGCTCGTTCGTGAGCACACGGCCGCAAACGCCGCATCAATCACGACGGTCTTGCAGGGAAGCGGCGATGTTGAATCAGACCTGTTGCGATTCGGGAGACAGTTTTTGGGGCGATTGATGACCAAAGAGGAATCCCGCTGGCGGCGACTCGCAATCGCCGAGTCCGTCGAGAACCCAGAGATTGGCGAAGCCATCCACGCGGCGGGACCCGCTACGGTCCTGAAGGCGATGGCAGTGTTCCTCCGGCAAGAGACGTTGCAAGGCAGGCTCTCGTGCGACGATCCCGATCTCGCCGCCGAACAATTCATGGGGATGTTGATCGGCATGGTTCCGATCCGTGACATGAGCGGAAAGCCGCTGCCCGGAAAAGCCAAGCAACAACGCATGTGTGAGGCGGCGGTGAAGACTTTTCTCGCCGCGT
>JBCCOI010000470.1:0-6235 GCA_039025515.1 Planctomycetota bacterium | reverse complement strand
TTGGCGAAGTCATCAAGTTCCGATGAAGGATGTGCGCGACGACGCGACGTATCGCAACGTCCTGGAGCAGTGGCTGCGCGGCTACGACGTTGACGAGTATTTCGACGCGGACGGTCGATCGGTGCAAGAGATACGCAGGCTCGCCCCGGTGGGCAGGCGACGCATGGGCGACAACCCGCACGCCAACGGCGGTGCTTTGCTTCGCAAGTTAAAGCTGCCGAACTTCCGAGATTATGCCGTCGAAGTCGCAGGGCCAGGAGCCACCGATGCGGAGGCGACGCGTCGGCAGGGTGAATTTTTGGCCGGCGTCATGCGGCAAAACGCTGAACAGCAGAACTTTCGCGTCTTTAGTCCCGATGAAAACGCATCCAACCGTTGGTCCGCCCTGTTCGACGTGACCGACCGAACGTTCAATGCCGCCCGATGCAAACACACTGCTGTGTGTCACCGACCATGTCCTTCGCAGCCGCAACAAGGTCAACGAGATCGTCGCCGGCAAACAACCGTCGCCGCAATGGCTGACGATGGGTCAAGCGATCAAGCATTGCGAGCAAGGGCTGGGCATTTGGGAATGGGCCAGCAGCGACGCGGAAGGCGATCCCGACATCGTGATGGCTTGCTGTGGCGACGTACCAACAATCGAGACCCTCGCAGCGGTGGATATTTTGCGGCAAGAAATCCCGGAACTGAGAGTCCGCGTGATCAACGTGGTGAACCTGATGCGACTGCAACCCGAACAAGTTCATCCCAACGGAATGGACGATCGCTCGTTCGACGGTTTGTTTCCGGCGAACTGCCCGATCGTCTTTGCATTTCATGGCTATCCTTGGTTAATCCATCGCCTGATGTACAAACGAACGTGCCACGCGAACCTGCATGTGCGTGGATACATCGAGGAAGGCACCACCACGACGCCATTCGACATGGTGGTGCTGAACGGACTGGATCGCTTTTCGTTGGTCGGCGACGTGATCGATCGAGTCCCCAAGCTGCAATCGCGAGCGGCGTATACAAAACAGCGGATTGCCGAAAAGCTGATCGAACACAAGCACTACATCCGCCAGCACGGCATTGACATGCCGGAGGTCCGCGATTGGCGTTGGGGACTAGCGACTGAACGCAGCGAGACTTCGTTCAACCAAGAATGAAATCATCCATGAAGTCCAGCTTGGGGGTGAGGTCGCTACCGACCTGCGTTCCGATGTAGCTGAGCCCTGCCAGATCCATCATGTATTTTGCGTAGGTGGTGGCAAAGTCTTCCATCGGGTTACTCATTCCATAGCTGCGAGCAAAACTGGCGTTAGGATCATGCCACCACTCGCCGTTGGTGCTCTGTTGCAACCCGCTGCTTTCCATCCAGTAAGCATCGATGGTCCAGGCGCTGAGCGCCTTGAATTCACCCCAATCCGGGTTTTCGGTATCCCATTCGTGGGCGATTTCGTGGAACGTCGTTTGGATGGTCCACTCAGGGCTCGAAAACGCTTCATCAGTAAAATAGATGATCCCTTCACCGCCGGAGCGGTTCCATCCAGCAAAGTTGGCATCGACTTCGATTTCCACCCAGGCGACCGTCTGGTAGTCGAAAAAGATGTCGGTCGCGGAACCTTCGCCGGTGCGGTAAAACGTCAATTCGTTTCCGATATCGGTGACCAGAAATGAATTGTCACGTCGGACGGCGACCAGTTCCGCGAGCGCAAGATCGATTGTCTCGATCTCTGAAGCGGACCAAAATCCTGCGCTGTATTGGTAGTCCAAGCCACCAATGTGAGCCGTCGCGCTGCTTGTGTCTTCGAATCGGACGGTGACATCCGCGTTCGACTTGTCGACGATGGTGTCTTCGTTAACGAGTATCGGAATCCCATCAACGATTTCATAGTGTTTGAGGAATCGGTCGGCGCCGTTGTCGCCTTGCAGGAGATCACTCCCCGCATCGCCAAACAGCGAGTCCCGGCCCCCTTCGCCGAACAGTTCGTCATTTCCCTGTCCGCCCAACAATCGATCAGGCCCGTTCCCACCGAACAATTCATCGTTGCCGCGACCGCCTTCCAGCGTATCGCCGGCGTCACCGCCGAACAGATCATCATCGCCCCGGTTGCCACGTAGATCGTCGATCCCACCGTTGCCAAACAGGTCATCGTTCCCTTCGCCGCCTCGCATCACATCTTGTCCACTGCCGCCGATCAGCGTGTCGTGTCCCTGGTCGCCGTAGACATCACTGGCGACGCTCGAAAAATTTTGGAACGTGTCGTCGCCGTCGTTGCCATGAAATACGACTTCTTCCACATCACCAGCCGGGAAGTGCCTCACATGCACCATGCCATTGTCGCCCGAGACATACGTTAACGAGATGCCTCCGGCCGGATCCTCGTGAACCAACAACGTGTCGTCCAAAGCTGATCCGTCGACCGACGCGCGAAGGTTGATGGCGTCGTAGCTGATCTCACCAAAGGCGTTGTCGATGGACGGGTGGTCATCATCGACCATGACCACATAGTCCCCGGCGAGCATCTGGCGACTATTTAACAATTCGCAGCACAACTTGCGTCGGCGACTCGAACGTTGTTTGGTGGGATAGAAGAATTGATTGAGTCGCGAGGTCAATGAGTCAAACATGCCTTACTCCGGTAGTGCGAAAAAAGGAGGGATCGTTGAACGGAGGCAGGTAGTGGTGTTTGACGGGAGACCTTTCACATTTTTCGCGCAGAATTTTGAAATACAGGTTCGATCGACTTTGTCTTCGCACAGTCCATCGGTTTACGATTCAAACACCAAAAAACTCCAGCCCGCCGCAGGGGCCGCTGGAGCAATGGTCATAAGGTTTGGTGTGTTCGCGATGAAACGAAGGGCTCGTCCGCAAATACGTTGCTGGATTAGCCAAAATTCGTAGGCGTCGGTTCCCGTGAAAATCGGGTAACGCCCATCGGCTCATCTTGAATTCGGTAAGTCAACGATGGACAAGCCCCTATTCCCGACCCATCGTTGGTTCCGTAGCCTATCCCCGAGAATAGTCGCCTGTCCCCGAGAACACAGCGTCGATGGACGTCGCGGTATTGATCAGACCGTTCAAATGAAGTCCTTCCGCAATCACGTCGGCAAACGGGAGGGGACCATCAATGAGTTCGAGGATCGTATCGAATGCGAGCTTGAGCGATCCGCCACCGGACGAAGCTTCCTCGTCGGCCTCCAAATCTGGATGGTCATCGATCCATCGCATCACAAGGATGCCTCCTTGGCAGGATGCGTATTCGAGATGGCTCATTTGGATCACACAGTCAAAGCGATCTTTCTGCGTCACGACTGCTTCCATTGCTTGGAGGGGCACATGCGGGTCACCCCATAGCCACGTTTCCATGAAGTTCATCACGAGCTGTTCACCGTCGGGCACCCAAGTCTCCGACGCTTTTACGCAAGCGGTTGAAATGGTCAGCGAGAAAATCAACACCGTGGCGACTCGCGAAAGTTGCCCGAGATTCAATAGCGAATGCATCTTGGATTCTCCGTTAGAATGGGATTTGATCGCGAAAACAGGACCGCGACCCTTTTAATGACAGGTAGCGTCGTCTCCTCGAATGCTTTCACGGATTTCCAAAAGAAATGTCTCAGTCGCCGGTCACTCGAAAAAGTCTGCTTCTGCGACTGCGGGACACCGACGATAGCGAGGCATGGTCGGATTTCGTTCATCTTTACGCGCCACTTGTGCATGCCTACTGCCTTAAACGAGGACTGCAAGACGCGGACGCCTCCGATGCCGCTCAAGAAGTTTTGTCGTCGATTTCCAAGTCGATCCCGGGATTCGACTATGACCCTAGAAAAGGATCATTCCGAGGTTGGGTGTTCCAAATCACGCGGAACCAATTGACCAAGTATTTTCACCATCGCCAAAAGTTACCGAAAGCGACCGGAGAGACTTCGTTCCAACAGGCGTTGGAACAACAGCTCGATCCGGCCGAGGAGAGAGACGTTTGGGACCGGGAGTACCAACGGCGAGTCTTTCAGTGGGCCGTCGAGAAAGTCCAACCCGAATTCAAACCGACGACCTGGAACGCATTTCGGATGGTCTCGATCGAATCAAGATCTGCAAGTGACGCGGCATCGGAACTGGGACTCTCCATCGGCGCGATCTACATTGCAAAGAGCCGGGTGACTTCGCGGTTGCGGGCGGTCATCCAAGCGGTGGAGCCAGAATGAACCCTACCTGGTCCAGGTTTCCAACGTCGGCGAGTCATCATGTCCGATCGATGTCCTTGTGATGATGAACTCCAGCGCCTGCTGCATGGCCTGCTTGATCCGTACGTTGAACAATGCCTCACCAAGCACTTGGATGATTGTGTGTCATGTCAGTTGCGTTTGGAACGCATCGCCGGCCCGCTGCGACGGCCCGCGGACCCGCCGGCGACTCTTACGTTAGACGGCTCTTTGGCCGAAGCCATTGTCTTTCTGAAAGAACATCCGCCCGAACGGATTGACCTGGAGCACTACGAAATCATTGAAGAAGTCGGGCGCGGCGGGATGGGAATCGTCTTTTCCGCGTTTGACCGTAAACTCGAGCGCACCGTTGCGATTAAGTTGGCGGCCCACGAGGGTGCGAACGCGACCGAGTTCCAACAGCGGTTCCTTCGCGATGCTCGAGCGATTGCCGCGGTGAAACATGACAACATCGTGTCCATCCACTCGGTTGAACAGTCGGATGACCAGATCTTTCTAGTCATGGAATTAGTGGCTGGCGAATCGCTGGCCGAACGGCTTCAACGAGTCCAACGGCTTTCTCCGACAAACACCGTGGGACTCGCGATTCAGATCACCGATGCTTTGACCGTCGCGCACCGCGCAGGAATTTGCCACCGCGACATCAAGCCGGCAAACATTTTGCTGCAGCGACCGAACGATCGAGTGAAAGTTACCGATTTTGGCCTCGCGAAATCGGGGAGCGATCCTGCATCGACGGCTCCAGGATTGATCCTGGGGACACCGGAGTACATGTCACCGGAACAAGCGTGCGGTCAAACGCCTGAATCCACGTCCGATCTGTTCAGCTTGGGCGTGGTCCTCTACGAAGCCTGCAGCGGTCTCTCGCCTTTCCGCGCCGAGACTAGCGTCGGGACTCTCCGGAGAATCGTAAATCATGATCCACCGCCCCTGAAAGAGATTGCTCCCGAGGTCCCCGAGTGGTTTTCTCGCATCGTTGCAAGGCTCCTTTCCAAAGACCCCGCGCGACGCTTTGCATCGGCGGAAGAGGTAAGCGAGTCTTTGCGGCAGGGAGAACAGGTCAGGATTGCCAATGCAACGACCCGGCCGATGCGTTACCGCCGCGGAGCATTCGTGATGGCGCTCACTTGTCTCGCCGTGATCGCTGCCGTTTTCGTTACCTACCAAATGTCAAAGAATCCATCGGAGGCAACCGCATCATTTGAAGATTCATCTACTCAGCGTCGAAGCAGCGAAGAATTCACAAGTGGATTCATGGTGGGCAAACAGCATTACTCGACGCTCCTGGCCGCGATCTCCGAATCACCCCCGACCCATGGTGTGATTCGCGTTTTGGGCACGGGACCGTATCGCGTGCATGGATTTGACCTCGAGACGAAGTCCATCACGCTGCGTGGTGCAGCGTCACGACCCATTCTTTTGGCAACGCAGGCCGATGCCGCAAATGCACTGTTTCGTGCCGATCACGGAATCACGCTCGAGAATCTGGGTATCGACTGGCCTCGATCCTCCGATGTCCGAGAGTCGCTCGAGTCGTATTCAAGCGGTGCCGCGATCGAATCGCATGGCGGAAAAATTCGTCTCTTGAACTGTGACCTGACGACCTATGGGCAGTCGTCTGGGATTTCCTCCAGGGATGGTTCCGTCTCGCTCGAAAACTGCCGGTTAACTTCGGAATCCGCTCCGGTCCTCCTTTGGACGCCCCGGGGCAACCGTTCGCTTCGGGTCAAGGATTGCGTTTGGTCGAGCCAACAGGCTGCCGTCGGGATCATCACCTACGCAGGTGACGATGCGACAGCCGCGCGGGTCGAGTTGGATCACAATCTCTTTCAGGCACGCAGTGTCATTCAGGCCACTCTTGAAAACCGAATTCAGCAAATCGAGTTTTTGACGCGTGCGAATGCATGCGATACGAAGTGGCTGTTGTTGGTATCTCGAGGCAATTCGTTTCCGGGGATACCTCGCATCGGAGACTTCGCTTCCATTCGTGATCATTTTCAATGGTCGGAAGAGCAAAACATGTATCGAC
>JBCCOI010000469.1:0-6246 GCA_039025515.1 Planctomycetota bacterium | reverse complement strand
CTGGCTGATCATCCACGAATCCCAGTCACGATCAGAATTGGATGTGGGCGCCGGCAAGTCATAGCCGTTGCACCCAAACCAAGCTGCGTAGTCGGACAAACGAGCGATGGCAACGCTTAGGCGATAGAGACGGATCGTTGATTGAACATAGGCTTTCCGTTGTTCAAGCAAATCCAGGTCTCGTGTCAGCTTCTTCACCCACTCATCATCTCGGAGACGAAGCACGATTCCGTTTTCCGTCGAACCCTCCGATTGCGACGATGTCTCCACGTCCTTGGTGCGAAGTTCTCTGTAGCCGATGGACCGGATTTCAATTGACTGATCCTGGTCTTGGTTCACGATCCGGCAGAACAATTGTTCGGTACCGGGGACGTATAGAATGCGCAGAGGAGAGCATTCCGCTAATCCTCCCGCAGATAAATCAAGTTTCCTCGAGACGCGGCAAGTCAGTTCCTGATCAACCGATGCAAAGTCAGTTTTTCGGCTTAGTTGAATTAGCAGTGGAGTTTCCGAAAGACTCGGAAGTTTCTGTTCCACGTCTAAAATCAGCTCGTGAATTCTGTGGGTCGCTTGTTTGGGAAGACTTCCCAAAAATGCTTCGTTCGGATCGAGCGTGGCCGCCAGTTCGATTGATTCGGTCGCCGATCGCCACGTCGAGTTTGCGATCGTCTCGCCGACCCATTTCACGTTCGGTACGAGTCGGTTCGCATTTCCCGGAACCCACTTCAATGCCTGCCAAGTATCCGGATCGATCTCATTGACTTGCACGGGGGCTTCCCACACCGGAAGTCGTTTCATCGTTGTATCTGGAGCGTCGCTCGGATGCGTTTTGACCAGTATCGGAAACGCGGATGCCGCGAGGTCTTCTTCCTTTCGTTGAAACCTCGACCAGAGTGGATCTGCCGGTCGGGTCAATCGGCAACGTAGTTCGTAGACGCCTGCTTCGTCCGGCGAACGGTCGAGCAACGCGATCGATTCGGAATCACCATTCCCGTCCAGTTTGCACCGGGTTTGTTCACGGGCGATGACTTTGCCGTCTTCGACACGGACCAAGCGAAAGATGCAGCTCAGTGTTTGGTCTGCTGCTTGCTCGAATCCTCGAATGGCGACAGTGAGCTCGCAGTCCGAGCTGTTTTCGACAACGGGGAAAGATGCCACCGCCGAACGGAATTGAAACGGAATCGTGGATTGATCGAGTGACTCGATTGGCGGCGAAGCCTGCTTGTCTTGACCAAACGACACCTCGCCGAATCCATGGATGGTTAGCACGCCGAACAAATAGAGAGCGGCGAAGTCTCGCAACGACATGGGACATCCTTGTCCGTGCATGATGACTCTGTCCGAAACGACGAAAGAACCGGCGCAGCGGCGACCTTAGCGACTTTCTCTCTCTTTCGGCAAGACGAATCGACTATGAATCCAGGCGGCAGCGTCATCCAAGATGGTTTGTGCGTCACGGACTTGGTATCCAAGATCTTTCACGGCGCGTGAGCTGTCGTACCAGTGGAATTGTCCGCTCATGGCTGCTCCGGCGCTATTCAGGTCGCCTTCGCGTCCGGTGATTTTGGCCCAGAGGTCGCCGGCGAGTCCCGCCAGGTACTCGGCACCGGGTCCGGTCGGACGGATTGGAGGTCGGCGATTCATCCGCATTGCCATCTCGGACCACAGTCGATGGTAGGTCCAATTGTGCCCCGCGAGCACGTATTGGGTTCGCCGAAATGCTTCCAAATGGACCGCGTTAATGGTTGCCGCCGCGACATCTCGGACGTCACAAAGACTGCATCCGCCGCGCGGCGAGATCGGTTTCCAACCGGAGCCAAGTTCCAAAATCATTCGTCCACTGCTTGGCTTCCAATCCCAGGGTCCGAGCATGAATGCGGGATGAAGGATCACACCTTCAAGTCCCCGTTCGATGCGTTTGAGGACTTCGTCGACGGCAGCCCGTTTGCTCGCCACATAAGCGCATTGGACTTGGCCACCGGCGTGCCCGAGGGGCGTGTCTTCATCTGCAAGCGTCTGCGGGGAGCCGACGGCGAGTGTGTTGACCGTGCCGATGTAGATCATACGCTTGGAATGCTTCAAACAAGCATCTGCGATGCGCGCCGTACCATCTCGATTGACCCGCATTGATTTCTCTTGGTGACGCCATCCCAAATGGATGAACCCCGCCGCGTGGATCACGGCGTCACAAGCTTCGACTGCTTCTTCTAATTCATGATGCCCATTGTTGCCGTCTGTCTGTTCGGTCGTTGCCTGCTCGGACGTTGTTTGTTCGGCAGTTTGTTCGGACGTTGTTTGTTCCGCGGCTTCCGCATGGTCGCCGGTCGTGTTGGGCTCTAAGTCATCGACGACGGTTTCGACATTGAAACCCGCAAACACTTCCGAATCGGGTTGTTGGCGGACCAAAGCAATGTGCCTCTCGCCCGAGCGTTCTGACAGCAGTCGCAGAATGTTGTTGCCCAACAGCCCGGTTCCACCGGTGACCAGAATTCTCATGAAGCAAATTTCATTGTTTTTAAAGGCAAATGATCTTCCCTTGCGTGAGTTGGTTTGTCGCGAATATCCGGGAAAATGCGGCTCTCTAGATCCTCATGGGGTGCAAACCGTCCGGCTACCCCAAAAGGCTTCGAATTGACAACTTGGCGACCCTTTACCACCCTGGCGGCCCTAAATTGCTGTGGGCGACGTTCCAGGGAGGGAGCCAAATCGATTCGAATGCTTGCACTTGAATCGCCGAGAGATAGCCAGGGAACAGAGTTAGCCAGGGAACCAGGGCGGCTCCACATTTTCGAGGTTGATGAGAGAACTGCATGTCGCAAGACAAGCTGAAAGCCATTCGGGACGCGGGGCCAAGCGTGCTACCGAGCCTGTTGCTTTGTGATTTCGGGGACCTGCGGACGGAACTGGAGCAACTGGAGAAGGCTGGAACAGCCGTTCTTCACCTGGATGTGATGGATGGCCAATTCGTTCCCAATCTGACTTACGGAATGCCAATTGTCGAAGGCATCCGTCGGCACAGTGATTTGCCGATGGATGTTCATCTGATGATTT
Organism: Planctomycetota bacterium; assembly: GCA_039025515.1. Taxonomy (GTDB): domain Bacteria; phylum Planctomycetota; class Planctomycetia; order Pirellulales; family Pirellulaceae; genus Stieleria. The sequence goes on along the minus strand of JBCCOI010000469.1, from coordinate 3,195 downwards.
CCGATCCATTGGCTTACGCCAAACCCATGGTCGATGCGGGAGCTGACCTGCTGACGTTTCATGCCGAAGCGGTCGACGACGTCGTTCAAACCGCGGGACAGATCAAAGATCTCGGCGTCGGTGTTGGCGTCGCGTTGAACCCGGGAACCTCCGTTTCTGTGATTGAACCCTGCTTGGATTCGGTCGATCTGGTTTTGGCAATGAGCGTCGATGCCGGCTTCGGCGGCCAAGCATTCAATCCAGTTGCCTTAGAGAAGCTGAAAACGCTTCGCCGAATGCGACCTGAATTGCTGTTAGAGATTGATGGCGGAATCAATCAACAGACGATCGGTCCGGCCCGAGAAGCGGGATGTGACTTGTTCGTCGTGGGTTCCGCGATCTTTCGGCAAGACGACTATTCGGAAGCGATTCGTCTTTTGGATCACGCGATCGAGGAGGCAGGTTTATGAGCCGCGCCGCAACACTCACTCGCGTTCTTGTGATTCGACCGGGCGCCACCGACTTTGACGATCAGGGGCGCATGAAAGGCAGCTTGGACATGCCACTCAGCGAACGGGGAACGGAGCAGGCACGAACACTTGCCGAACAACTCGCGTCCTTCCAAATTCGAACACTCTTTTGTGCTCCCTGTGAATCGGCACGTGAAACGGCGAATTTGATCGCTTCAAAACAGCGACAATCGGGGCGCGACACCAAGGTGAAGGTATTGGACGCGTTTCGAAACCTTGATCACGGGTTGTGGCACGGAAAGCTGATCGATGAAGTCAAACGCAATCACCCCAAGGTCTACCGTCAGGGTTCCGAACATCCCGACGAGTTTTGCCCACCCGAAGGGGAGCCCGTTTCCGAGGTCAAAACGCGCGTCACGAAGGCTGTTCGGAAATGCGTGAAGAAGGGCCGTGAAGAGCTGGTCGCGATTCTCGTCACCGAACCATTGGCTTCCATTGTCGAGAGCGAACTGAGCGGCGTGGAACTAAAGAGTTTGTGGAACCGCGAGACGGACTCCGCAACGTGGACGTTGTTGGAAGCCGAAATGTAAGGCGTGATGCCGCATGTTCGTCGCCTTAGGGCTCCTCGATGGCGGCCTACGTTTTCTACATGCCGCATGTTCGTTGCTTGAAGGCTTCTTCATGACGGCCTACTTTTCGATCACGGTCGGATAGCGGTTTTTAATGTCTTTCCGATTCCGGGATTGAACGTGTTGGTCGGGTCGAGCGACTCGTAGTGTTGCCGCAGAGTTTCGTCGGCCGCATATAGGTGCCCCACGTTGTGCTCCGCCGGGTACTTCGCACCGCGAGCTTCGAGTCTCGCCAGCAGCTGTTTCTTCACCGCTCCGGTATCCGTGCCGCGTTTGAACACGTAGTCTTGGTGAAAGACGTGACAGAGGAAGTGTCCGTAGCTGAGTGACACGTCGAGTTGTCTTGAGATCTCATCGGGAAGCTCCTCGCCCCAGTCTTCATCGGAACCCAGCAAAGCGACATCGAGTGCGAGCACTTCTTCGGTCGTTCGTTGATGCACCGTTTGATATCGGATTGCGGCGCCCGCGGCGGCAAAACGATGCAGCAGCGCAGCCTTTTGTTCGTTCGCATCGCAGCGAAAATAGTCCGCGCCGTCGAGAGCCTTCCAGTGTTCGTCAAGGTAGCTTTGGGCTTCTTCGATGCCTTCATCGCTTGTTACCAAGATGACGTGATAATGAAACCGATCTCGGAATTGCAGCAAACGTTTCGGGAGATGCTGCGGAAACAGCCGGCTGACGTAGTACAAGAAGATGTCCGGAAGGTACTTTGGCAGCAGGGGCAGCCGATTGAGCCAGTACTCTGCTTTAGCCTTCAATGCATAAGATCGCGGAAGACGTTTCGTTCCCAAATACTTGATGGAAAGGAAGACGTCTTTGCCAAACTTCGCTGCGATATCAAACACTCCGCGATCCATAAGTTCGCACATGTCCGGAAGCACTTTGAAGTGCTTCAGCACGCGATGCCGCATATCGACCAGATGCTTCGGATCATTCGTCCCCAAATAAAAAACCTGTTTCCGCTTCGGGGCCGGATACGTGTCGACGCGAACCGCAAAGGCGGCGACTTTCCCGGCACTGCCGCTCACATCGCACAGCCTTCGTGGGTCGGCGTTGTACCGATTGGGAACGTCCGCTTCCAGGTCGCGGATGCGGCTCTCATAGTCGCGATCCGAAGCGGGTTTTTCGCTTGCTTCGACTTGATCTGACGAAAGGTTTCCCGAGTCAAGCGTCGCCAAAATCTCCTCAGGGGTCCGTCCGAGATCGCGCAAGCCCAATCGGTCGACGAATTCAAGCTTGCCCGTCGCGTTCACCATCGCAAAGCAAGAGAGTTCGGTGAAGGATGATCCACGTTTGCAAAGGGCACCGCCGGCGTTGTTGGCCACACCGCCGACCACGGTGGCACCGATGGTCGTCGAACCGATTACCGAGTGCGGAACGCGCCCCAACGGAGCAAGCAACTGTTCCAACTCGTGCAACGTTGCACCCGGCAGAGCGATCACCTGTTGCGCGTCGAGAATGGGAATGATGCCCTTGATGCGAGTGACGTTGATGATGACGACATCTCGACCGTAGTCCGAACCACTGGGACAAGAACCTTCGGTCAATCCCGTTTTCGTCGCCTGCATGATGACGGCACAATTCGCAGCCACGACGGTTTGAAGCACTCTCCACTGTTCAACAAGGCTACCCGGAAAAACGACCGCGGCGGCGTCGCCTGAGCCGGACCGAAATCCCGATCGGTAGTAGGCCGTTCGGCTGTCTTTGGTGAGGACGTGTTTGCGTCCGACAATCTCAGACAGTCGATCGACCAAATCGATGGTGGTCATGGAAATCAAACCTTGGAAGAACGTCTCGTAGCCTCACGAGTTGAAAGACCGTGCCAGACAACGTGGGACTCAGTGATTCACTCGGACTTCATCGCTGTAGTCTAAACAGGGAGGAAGGCGGCCCCATGGGTTCGGATTGGCATCCAAGAAGTCCGGCGTTACCGGAAGGTCAATCCGATCTTCTTTCGTCGACTCCCAGTAGAGCGTCTCGTTCAACCGAATCGATTCCGTGTTCAAGAAGAGATCGATTCGATCCAGAATAAACGAGATGTGGTCGGACGCGACGGAGTTGAGCGCGGACGTGTAGTCTTGCTGGGCTTCAAGAAAGTCCCGAGCGACGACGTTTCCGAT
>JBCCOI010000468.1:0-6251 GCA_039025515.1 Planctomycetota bacterium | reverse complement strand
TGGATCTTGCTGGCAGCACGACGAGCGGTTTGGGGAACGGTTGCTAACATCTGCATGCACCCTGTGTTCCTGTTGGCATTGGGCAGCATTGTGGCTTTGTGGATGATTCGTCTGCTAAAGATGCCGACAAAACTTGTGTTCGAATGCTCACGGGGCTGGAATGCATTTTGCTTTGCAGGCATCACCTTTTGGGTTTTTAAAGCCGGTTTCGTCGCTTTGAGTAGTCCTCCGATCGGACGCTTTGCGGATGCGGGAGCCGTCTTTCTTCCCGCGATTCTTTTCGGGTCGTTGCTGCTCGCCAAGCGGGAGCGTCTACCAGAAAAATCCACCACCCTACTTTGAGCAAACCCACTCCGTCGTATCCGGAGGTGTACCCGCACGGTTGACTTCGCGGACGCTTTTAAACAACTGGATGGGAAGTTGAATCAGGCCGATCGCGATCAGGGCTTGAAAACCGAACAGCAGGCAGGTCGTGAGTGTGATGCTGTCCATTGCGAACAAATGCCCTGTGGCAAGTGATGCACCCAACATGGTCAAGATGCACTTGAACTCGGTCGGTCCAAATCGTGACAACGTAAACTCGCCGATCAGCTTCGCCTTGATATTGGTCAGAATGGCGGTCGCAAAGAGGCAAACAACCGCAATCAGGGCTAGGTCCATCCGCCCGCAAGCGACGCCGATGCCGATGAGGTAGTACGCAAACGAGAGCGGGTCGGTGAAATGATCCAGCAACTCTCCGCCGTTTCGGCACTGGCCGGTCGTTCTTGCATGCGTGCCGTCGATGCAGTCGGCGAAGTGGTTTCCCGCGATGCCAACTGCGGCGAGAATGCCTGCCCAGGCAGAGGTCGTCGAATAAGCGAGCCCAACAGCTCCGACGATCGCCGATAGATGGCCCGCCAGCACGATTCCCTCGGGCGGGAACCACGATGGAATCCGCAGCGAAGGATAGATGGCCTTGATCCTCGGGCCGATCATAGGGTCCAGGATGCTGTGTGAAATCCGGGCCGATACTTGATTCGATTGCATCACGGGGGAGTCCTTCCGCGAGGAGTTGTCTGCCACTTCGACAACAGGCAAGAGACCTCTTACGCGAAAGCGTTGCGCTGATTCGCTGAATGACTCGAATTGAGGAACCAAATGCGCAAGAAAAAACGCACGGCCTTCCCCCCGAAAGGCCGTGCGTTTAGCGGTTTCCGCGCGTTTTCGCTGCGTAGTCTTCGCCGTTCGTCTCGGACGCCGCGGGTTTGATCACCGGCTCCCCGTGCGGCATTCATCGAGCGAAGGATTGCGAAGGTCACTCACTACGAGGACGCGAGGAAACGTCGTTTTGAGAGAATTGCACTCAGCTCTCCAAAGTTAAAGTCGGTCGCATTGGTACTGAAATCCAGGTCCAAATCGGTAAATACGTTGTCAGCTGCCTGAGCCGTCGCATTCGAGCCAACCGTGGTCTGCCCATCGACGAAATCTTCCAACTGTGTCTGCGTTACTTGGTACGTGCCGGCGGGCAATTGCAGGAACTGGTAGGACCCGTCGTCGCCGGTCACGACCGAGCGTTCGGTAATTGCATCTCCGTTGCTGTCGGTGCCGGTCAACGTTATCACGAAACCGGAAAGCCCTACTTCATCGTCCGCAAAGTCACCATCGTTATCAGGATCCAAGTAAACGAATCCCGAAATGCTGCTTTGGAACGGATCAACCTCGGTCGCCGCGGAGGCGGCGTTATTGGTGGTGTCCGATTCTGCGGTGGTGGTTGAAACGGAGACGTTGTTGGTCAGCGTTCCCGATGCATTCGAATCAACGGTCGCAACGATGGTGAATTGAAAGCTTCCGCCGGGCGCGAGGTCATCGCCGGTGACGGTGACGACCCCGTTCGTAGCCGTCAGTGCCTCGTTATTTGGCCCGGTTCCGCTGACGAAGGTCACGCCACTGGGGAGTGTGTCCGTCGCGGTCGGGTCAACTGCAGTGCTGACGCCGTTATTGGTGACGGTAACGGTGTAATTGAGCGTATCTCCCGATTGGACGGAAGTTTGATCAACCAATTTTGCGACGGTCAGATCCGCTTGAGGCGTTGCCGTAACGTCCGCCGTCGCTGTGTTGTTGGTTGTATCGGTTTCGCCCGCGTCTGCGGTGACGGAAGCGGTGTTGGTGATCGTTCCGCTCGCGTCTGCACCCACGGTAAAGATGAGTGTGGCATTCACCGTTTCATCGTCATCCAGCGTGATTGCCGGGAATGTCACGGTGGAGCCATTGAGCGTTGCGGCCTGTCCTTCCAACGTTCCGCTCACAAAGGTCATGCCCGTGGGGACATCGTCGGTCAAGACAACGTTGGTTGCGGTACTGGGCCCAGCGTTCGTCAGAGCAATCGTGTAGGTCACGTTGCTGGAGGGTGCTGGGGTCGTATCATCCGGTGTCTTGGTCAATGTGACATCAAACGCTGGGTTCAGGGTCGTACTGGCTGTATCTGAGTTGTTCGTCGTGTCGGACTCTCCACCCGCAACCGTGATGCTGCCAGTGTTATCGATCGTCCCAGTTGCGTCCTCGTTGACGCTCGCCGTGACGGTGAAAGTTCTTGTTTCACCAATTGGAATCGAAGCAAAATCGACCGTCACCGTCTGTTGAGTTGTATCGAAGCCAGAGGATAGCGCGGTCGGCGCGTCGATCGTCAAACCGGTCAGCCCTGCCGGGAGCGTGTCGGTAAACGTCACTTGACCCGAATCGCTGACGCTGTCGGTGTCATGGGAAATCGTGAATGTATAAGTCAGCGTCGAATCGCCGGGAGTCGCGGTCGCAAGATCGACGGATTTGTCGAGGATCAAGTCGGTGTCGACGATCGCTGTAATGTTGACCGATCCGGTGTCGTTCGTCGCGTCGGTATCCGTGTCCGTTGTGCTGACCGTCGCGGCGTTATTAATCACACCCGTAGCCGACGTAGCGATGTCCACCGTGAAAGAAAACAGGACTGTCGCGTTTGCTGCGACGTCGCCGACATCAAATGTCAGCTCTTGGCCGTTCTGCGAGACGGTGACGCCGGTCGCTCCCGCATTGAGCGTGTTGAAAGTCAGCCGGCTATCGAGTGTGTCAACGACTGTTACGCCACGAGCCGTTCCGGGGCCGTTGTTGGTGACCGCCAGCGAATAGGTCTGCGTCGTTCCGGCTGTTGCGGTTCCGGTCGTCGTCTTGGTGACGGTCATATCGACATTGCGGACAACGGGAGTTGTCTCCGTCGCCGAATTGTTGGACGTGTCGGTGTCCAAATCAGGTGTGCTGGCAACCGTAGCCGTGTTGACCAACGTGTCTCCGGAAGTCTCAGAGACAAGCACGACAACGTCGATGACTGCCGTGCCCGTCGCTGCCAAGTCGTCGACGTTGATGGTCAGGTTACCGCTGGCGGCCGGATTCTCGGTGACGGTTCCCGAACCGGTCGTAAAGGTTCCGCTGACGAAAGATAGATCGGACGGAAGCGCGTCGGTCACCACGATACCGGTTGCCGTATTCGGTCCAGCATTCGTGACGGTAAGGGTGTACGTAAATTGTTCGCCCGCTACCACCGAACCCGTCGTGTTGTCGGACTTCGTGATCGAAAGGTCGGTACGCTCGATCGCGATGATCGCGTCGTCGCTGTTGTTCGAGTCATCCGTCTCGACCTGGTCGCCTTCGATCTCTGCCGTGTTGGTAAGGTCAGCTGTCTGGTTCGTTGCGATGTCCACCGCGATACGAATCGATCCCGTTGCGGTTGCGTTTAGTGTCCCGATCGCAACGCTGACGTTCTGCCCTGTGATGGTCGGTGTGAATGCGCCAAAGTTTGAGTTCGCTTGATCGATCGTCATTCCGGTAGGAATCACATCGGTCAAGACGACATTGGTTGCGTCAAGCGGGCCGTTGTTTTGAAATGCGATGTCGAAGAACGCTTCACCGCCGGGAGTGAGTGTCGAGTTTGCCGTGTCAAGCGTCTTGGTAATGGCAAGATCAATCGTCGGCGTTACTCCGAAGTCGACCGAGAGATTGATACTGGCATCGGCATCGCCGTCCGCACCTGTTTCGCCACCCGCGACCAAGGTGATTTCGCCGCTCGATATGCCGGCACCGGCCACAAGTGTTCCATTGTCGTCGCCGTCGATGTCGTCGTCGGGATCGGTGGCGGGGTCGTTCCCGGTGCTTGTCACATTCCCGAACAAGGGTTCGGCTGCCGCAAATTCTGCATCCGGAATCAATACGAGGTAATTGCCGGCGGTCAGTCCGGTAAACAAGTAGTCGCCGTTCGCGTCGGTCGTCGTCGTGGCGACGGCGGTTTGGCCGATCGGATCAATCGCGCCCCCGCCACCGGGTTCGTCGTAGAGTTCGACGACGACACCCGCAACGCCGGTTTCGCCTGCATCGAGAGTACCGTTGTTGGTATTCGCCGCACCGCCGAGGTCCGTAAACACTGTACCACCCAGCGACAGCAATTGATCGTTCGGCAGGTTCTGGAGATTGACGTTTGGCCCCCGAACCGTGAACGCGCGGAAAGTGATGTCGTTGTTCGGAGCCGTGCTGACTTCAAACTCTAACGCTCCGACATCGTTGAAGTCGGGCGCGCCCGTCAACGTGAACGAACTGTACCGTACAAAAACATCCGTATCGCCCGATGCGATCGTAGGAATGTTGACCGTCTCTTCTGCAAAGTTCGCCGCATCAGTAAAGACGCGAATGGTGACGGTTTCACCCGCGTTCTGCGCATCGGCTTCGATCAGAATCCCGGCATCGGGGTCGACCGTATCTCCTGGGTTACCGCCGGCCAAACTGATGCCGCCCAGGCCCGTGGGGCTTAGCGTGGTCGTTCCATCCGTGCCGTCGTACTGGACGATCACGGTTCCGGTTCCCGATCCAGAAGATCCGATCGTAAGATCGTCTTGTGTCGCGTTCGCAACGACGGTCAGCGTACCCGTGTTGTTGACGACGACCTCGATGTCACGTGCACCCCCGACGGCCTCGGTTGCCACCGCGGAGTCGCTGCTCGATGCCGGACCTGTCAACGTGATGGACTGGCCGGTCGTCGAGAAATCATCGATCGGCGCCAGCACCTGTCCGCCGTCATCGGTGATGGTGATCGCGACGGGATCTGGAGCCGTCAAGTCGCTGCCGGCACTCTGCTGCACAACCAAGAACGTGTCTTGATCCAAGCCACGGAAGAAGTACATGCCGTTAGCATCGGTAACCTGAGTCTGAATGGCTGCACCATCACCGACGGTTACCGTTCCGCTAGCGTCGACATCGCGGAACAAGTCGACGGTCACACCGGCGAGTCGTTCTTCACCGACGTCAACCAATCCGTCTTCGTTGAAGTCCGCGAAGGCGATGCCGGAAATTGCGGCGAGGTCGCTGGCCAACAACTCGCGCTTTGCAAGTGCTTCATGTTGAAGCGAACGAAGTCCTCGTCGCTTAACTGCTGTTGTTCGACGACGATTGCGACGCGTCAGTCGCTGAATCATTCGTTGCCAGAGCATGGGGGAAATCCTGTTTTCGGGTGCGCGAACGCCGCTTCGTCAAACGAGCCATCCGGTCGTTGCTGCGTGGGGCCGAGTCGCTGCCTTGTCGTGCGACTTCGTGACCTTGACGATTGCGGCGTCCTCTCGGTTTGGGGGGAAACGCCTGTCTCTGGTCGGTGCTATCGGCGCGGTCCCCGCAAGAATTCACCCGGTTACCGGATTTAACGGTTACCACCGGTACTCCAGTCCGTAAGTAATTCCGTGAGCCCAGTAGTCGGTCGTGTCAAACGCGAACAGTGGTCTTGCCGCGCCGGTGCTGGTGACCGCGGGTGGAAGGAAGTCCGGATTCAACTCGGTCGGGATGTGCTGGCCGGGACGAACGACGTTTGACCAGTAAATCCCGGTGTAACCCACCATCGCTCGCAAGTGATCCGTCAGTTGATATCCCAGGTTGATGTTGAACTCGGGCAGGACCGTAAACTCATCTTGCTGGTGGCTGCCACCGTTTGTGGTTGCCGCCAACAAGCCACCCGCGAATGTCTCGGACGTCGGATTGTTCAGGTCTGTTTGATCGACGATCGTCGTACTGCCGTTGATGTTGACCGTTTGGCGTGTATTACCGACGGCAATTCGGACCAGTCCTTCCAGGCTCCAATAACCACGCACGATTCGATTGCTCCATCCGAGGTCGATCCCGTTGAACTGATTCTCCGTTTCAAAATTGTCGGAGATCATGAACTGGCCACGATTGGGGAGCAAACCGCTGGTGAGGTCTTCTGTGATTTG
>JBCCOI010000467.1:0-6294 GCA_039025515.1 Planctomycetota bacterium | reverse complement strand
CCAGCCCAAACGGGATGATTGAGTACACTCCCGATTTTGAACATCCACTGAAGCATTCACTCTTGTGCTGCTTCTATTCGGCCAACACGGTCGCCGTGATGACCTTGGCTGATCAACCGCTGCCACGCGACGTGAGTTTACTCAGGTCACCGAACGGCAAGCTTGCTTTCGCCGGACCGCTGGATATCAACCACGACCCAAAAATGGGTTCGCTCTACGTCAGTGATTTCGGAAAGCAATCGTTGTTCGTTGAGAACGGTTCGATGATTTGGTTAAAGCCGGCGAGTTCCCAACAGCCGTAGACATCCGCATCGCTTCGCCGGAATTCGCGTAAGCGGGATTTTCGCAGAGGAACAGTCGAATGAGTCGCGTTGGTCACGCAGCCAAGCTAAAGTCGTTTCATGGCTAGCTGACGAGAAGGAGTTGCAATGTCAACTGTTGGCAACCACTATCAGACGGCTGCATTTGGGGACAGAGAATAGCATCCACAGTTTCGCTCCAATCCATCCGACTGTTGTTTAGACGATGTCTTTGGATAATCCCTACCAACCTCCGATAACGGCTAAGCCACATACGGGTGGTTCGGGGCGTCGTGAATTTCTTCGCCGAGTCGCACGAGCTCAGCGTCGAACAAATCTTGCCGCGTTAATCTACCTCGGTCTTCTCGCCACCAATTTCTTTATCCAGAGAGCCGCGAGTGGCGAGGCTTGGGGCGACATGGCAGTCGTACTTTTGACTCTTCCGGTCATCGGGTTTGCGATGTTTGCGATCCATGGCCTTGCCGCGACCTTGAGCGGACGCGTCGTTGCGATTGCGTATACGGTCGCAGTCATCCTCCCATTGATCGGGCTACTCGTTCTGATTCTGCTCAGCTCGCAGGCTACTCGCAAGTTGAAGAAGCACGGTATTCGGGTCGGATTGATGGGCGCGGATCCGGACGAGATCTAGGAGACCGCCCGGATTGAGATCGCACCGTTGAAAGCGGGCACGTCAGAGGTTGGGCTGAAGTGCGAAATCGTCCGGGAGCGGAAGAATTCCGTGCCTCGTCGTTCGATCGAGTTCTCGGTAACGAATCCGGACGTACTCCGCGACCTCGTCGACGACCTCACGAATCCGCTCGTCGACGATCGCCTCGACGCGGCTTTGGCTTACTCTTCCGTAGCGATCTGCGGCATCTCGTAGCGGGATTTCAAATCTTGTCAGTCGTTTGGTCAAGCGAACGAAGAGGTTCTGGATAACTGGGTGGGAAGAGATTTTCACATGGTCAAACTCGTGCCGAACCAAGGCGTCCTCCCAAAAGTTCTCCGGCTTGGGAGGGCGACGCAACCAAACTTGATGTCGACTTTTCAGTTTGAGTTTGCGAAATCGCACGGTGACTTCAACGCGACGATCATCATTCCTTCCCGTTGGACGCCACTGAACGCGGCTCGAATACTCGTAGTTGAACTCGAAAGTCGTTTCGCCTGCCAGCCGTCCTCCACCATTCTGTTCAGGTCGATTGGAACGAGGACGTTTACCTGTGACGATGGTCACATCAGCCTTCTCGATTAGGTCAGCCAATTCTTGCGGAGGCGGGAATTCGCTGGTGTCGACTTCGGCTGTTTCATTTGCGACTTCCGGTCGTTGCGCCACAGCTCTCCGGCTCGTCGGCTGGAATGCGAAAAAGAGCGCGGCGAAAAAGCAAACACGGTGCATCGGCACGTCGATGGTCAGTAAAGGTCACCAGTTGAGGAAACGTGTCAGCATTTCGACGCCCGGCTCCGTCAAAAAACTCTCTGGGTGAAACTGCCAGCCCTCGATAGGAAACTGTTTGTGGCGAACGCCCATGATCTGACGAGTTCCGCCGGTATCCGTCCAGGCTGCCAACTCGAGCGAGTCCGGCAGCGAATCCGGTTCGATGACGAGCGAGTGATAACGGGTTGCGACAAAAGGCTGCGCGAGTCCTTCAAACATTCCTTTGGAGTCGTGATAAATTTCGTCCGTCTTGCCGTGCATGAGCTGTGGAGCACGGACGATCTCGGCACCAAAAGCTTGACCGATCGATTGATGTCCCAAGCATACGCCCAGGATCGGCATCCGTCCCGCGAAATGCTTGATGCTCGCGACGCTAATCCCCGCTTCTGTCGGCGTGCAAGGCCCCGGTGAGACGAGCAATCGGTCAGCGCCGAGGGATTCCAGTTGTTCCAACGACGCATCGTCGTTTCGAAAAACCCGCACATCGACACTTGGGTCGATTTCTCCGAGTCGTTGGACCAAATTATACGTGAAAGAGTCGTAGTTATCGATGACGATGACCATGCCGCCGCCGGTGTCAATGGGAAAGTTGGTTTCTCGGTGCAAAATCCAATTCTTTGAAGATGTCGTCCTAAACGCTCTTCTGTCCGGTTTGCAACAGCATCTATAATGAGTCTCAACAGGCCATTTGCCGAGAGCCTGTCGCGTCGCTTCGGATCGGAAAAGGGACAAAACGCTCGGCCGAGTTATGATCGCTTACGGGTTTTCGTTCCCGTCGACCTCGTCATTGATCGTAGCTTATTGTTCATTGTTGTGTTTTGACTCAACGTTGGATTGCCCGCGTTCACCGTGTACCCGTTCATAGTCTGTCCGTTCATCGCCGCCTGCTGGAAAACTCGTCGTGTTGTCGGTTCGTCCCAAAGTCGCTGAGCTTTCGTTTCACGTCTTCAGCCGTACGCTCCATCCTGAGCTTTACGTCGTTCACGGGACGCGCCGCATCGAACGAACGGCGTACAACGCTTCAATCCACATTACCAATTGTGGTCACGTCATCACTTGGAATACGACCGGGCAATCCCCGGTCACCGTTTGTGAAGTCGCAACGAGTTCCCATCAACCGTTGCCGGCTCGTCGGCGCTTGGTCTCGCAGTCCCTCAAGGGCAGCCGAACCGAGTCGATTCAGTGTCGCGGTGGTGTCAATTACCGAACGCACTTTCAGCTAGAGACGGTTGCTCCTGACATGTTCTTCATGGTTCAGCAGCAACTTTCGAAGCAACCGACTGAGGGTCTGTTGCATTTCTTCGAGGCAAGCGGCCGGCTATCGCTGGGCGGTCTGGGCTACATCAACATTGAAACGCGTCAACGTTCGATGTTGGTTCAGGCCATTCACACGTTCCCTGACGATCACGCGATTGTCAAAGTCGAATCGCTCTTTTCGCTGCCAGATTGAGAAGCGACCGATTTGGACAATTGATCGGTGTCATTGACTTGGCCGGTGGCAAAGCTGTTCATGCCTCCGGCGGAAACCGAACCACTTATCGCAAAACGAAGTACTTTCGGTTCCCGAACGGAACGCAAAAGCGCGTCGATGGAGATGCGGTCAGGCTGGCCGAATTCTTTCGTCAAGCCGACGTCGGCGACCTTTACATCGCGGATCTGGATGCTCTTGGAGGCGTCGGTCAACGAACACACTCAACTCGGTGTTTGCAGAAAGACCTCATCGAATCGCTGGTTGAACAAGTTTCAGCTCAACGGCGATGTTTCCTCGATGTTGGTGTGGATCAACTCGAAGGAGACCAGCTCGATTGGTGCACGGAACTGTCCGCGCGATTTCGAAATCTTCGTTTGATTGTTGCGACTGAATGTGCAGACGACCAACGCATCTATGGCCAACTCGGTCGTTCGGTTGGAACGCAACGGCTGGCGGTCAGTCTTGACTATCGACATGGTCGCTGGGTTTCCGAGCATTCGGAAGAATCGGGATGGCTTGAACAGATCACCAAGGATCCCCCGGAGAGCGTGATCGCTTTAGACACCGGCAACGTCGGTCGCCAATCGATCGAAGACACTCTCAAGCTTGCGAAAAGGCTTTTGCCCTCGATCCCAGAGTGCTGCCAGTTTGTTACCGGCGGCGGTGTGCGGAACTGGAAATTGGCCGATCGGCTTTTCGCCGAGGGCGTGGACGCCGTTCTGGTCGCGAGCTGGTTTACCGACGCCGCGTCACCTTCCGGCTCATTGGATTGAGGCGACGCTTGGTCGGATCGGGTTTTGATTCTTCGACGACGGCGACCTCTTTCTCTGCCTCGAATCCATCAAGTGAATCCCGAATCAGCAGCTTGTTGATCCTTTGTTCAATGCTGGTCAAGAAATCGCCTTGGCCCGGAACAATGAACGTAAATGCAACGCCATCGCGTCCCATTCGGCCGGTCCGTCCGACGCGGTGAACGTAGTCATCGCTGTCTTCAGGCACGTCATAGTTGACGATGTGTGAAATCGTGCTGATATCGATCCCGCGTCCGACGACGTCCGTCGCGACTAAAATATCCAGACTTCCGTCACGAAGCCTCTGCAGGACTCGATCGCGATCCCGCTGTGCCATGTCGCCATGCATCGCCGCGCAAGATGGGTGATCCTTGCCAATCGCTCTCCAAAGGCGATCCGTTCCGCGTTTGGTTCTGCAGAAAATGATGGCTTGGGCCGGCTTCTCTCGCTTCAGCAAAGCACGTAGGAGTTCCAGCTTTCGATCTTGGGGGATCGTGAAATAACGCTGCTCGATGGTTTCGACGGACATCTCTTTCTTGCAGCAGTCGATCACCATCGGGTCGACCATGTACGATTCAGCCAACCTTCGAACGGTCGGCGGCAAAGTCGCAGAAAGCAACAGCGTTTGCCGATCTCGCGGGCAGCGGCGGAGGATCCGCTCGATCTGTGGGCGGAAACCGATGTCGAGCATTCGATCAGCTTCGTCCAAAACAACACACCAGACGTCCTTGGTGCGCAAGGAACGGCGTTGGAGATGATCGTGAAGCCTGCCGGGTGTCCCAACGACGACTTGCACGCCATTTTCCAATTGCCGCAACTGAGTCCTTATGTTCTTGCCTCCAGCGAGTACGGCGATCTCGGTTGGAACCCCATGCGCGAGGCGCTCCAATTCACGTCCGACTTGGTCAGCAAGCTCGCGGGTTGGAACGACGATGATCGCTTGCGGATCTCGGCAGTCTTCAAGCGAATCGAGTTGTTCGAGGATCGGGATTCCGAAGGCAGCCGTCTTGCCCGTCCCAGTGCGTGCTTGCCCGATCACATCGACACCCTCGAGAGCCGGTGGGATCAACTCGGACTGGATGGGCGAAGGCTTTTCAAATCCGGCCTTCCGGAGTGCCCTGCGCATGACGGGAGAGAGGTCGAGGCCGTCGAATCCGGATTGCTTTTGAGGTGGTTTCCTCGTCTTTGTTCGTGTCATTTGCGTAGCATAGCGGCAATCGCCAAATGCCACTACGACAGATCAGCCCGCGCACTTGGCTTCAATCATGCGTTTGAACTCGTCCCGGTAGTCTTGCTCATCAGAGGGAAACAGCCGTTCGAATGTCGACGCATCGGCGGCGCCGTGCTGGAAACGGCACTTTTCAAAGACCGGCATCTCCACGCCGGTCACCTGCTTGATTCCCGCAGCGACTACCTGGCCTTTGAGAGCGTACAGCTTTTCATGATCCCAGTCCGTCAGTGCGACGAAGGGGATGGACTCGGCGACTTCGATGACGTCGGGCAAAGCGTACGGGCTCAGCCCCTTGAATCCAAACTCCGCCGCGGGCGCGCTGGTTCGGCTGTGACCACGGCTTTGGCCTCCGCTGTAGACCAGCGAGTGCTTCACGGCGTCCACACCCCAGCCTTCCTGATAAAGCATCCTGTTGCCCAGAACGCTTTTGACCGTCAGTTCCGGGTTATCTTCAATCGGGTAATCCTTCAGATTTTCATCGCCGCCATCGCCATCGAGCAAATACTTCCAGTCGGGATAACGCTCGCGGATTTCGCGAAGCAGCGCGTAGCCCATGGTTGCCGATTGAACGTCCAGCGGTTTGTAGTCTTCGATCGAGGCGATCGCGTCCTGCCATCGGACTCGATCGACGGGGACCTCGATGGGTTCGAGTAGCATTTCAAGCCCAACCGCTTTTAAGAACTGACGCGATTGTTCAAGGTCACCGGGACGTCCTGCAACGGCCAGCGTGAACGCTTTCAGCCTGGAAGGGGATTGGCCACGTCGACGCAGAAGATGATCGACCAATATCAAGACGGAGCCGCTGTCGATTCCACCGCTAAACATCACGCCAATCGGTTCCTCATCGGGAATCGAGACGAGGAACTGGTCAATTACCTCGGCGAGTCGCTCGATGTAGATTGCACCGATCGCATCGATGTCTGCGGGCAACCGATTCCTTTCCGGCGCGAAATATCTCGTGAGTCGCGGGTTTGGATCGGGACATCCGACCAACTGCAGCTCTAACAGATAGTGTGCGGGTACCATCCGGGTGTATGAGGGGTGGAACTGATCTTCCAACCCTTCTT
>JBCCOI010000466.1:0-6300 GCA_039025515.1 Planctomycetota bacterium | reverse complement strand
GACAGTCAAAGTCCGAACCGGCGACTTGAACCCAGAAACGAAGGTCCTCGGTTTCGGCTACAAGTTTCATGTGCTTGAACGCACCGAACCGTTTCAACCGGGCGACTTTGGAGTTCCACCAAGAGAGTTCCGAGGCTTTCGAGGCGAACTCGCCGGCAAGATCGTCGAGGCGACCGGCTATGAGGTGCTGCTGGATGTGCAGGAGTGCAACCCCACGGAAGAGAGTGGAGCAAAAGACGATGAATGTATCGTCGGCAAACGAATTCGGATTGCCGGATTCTACGCCCAGCATGCGGATGCCTATGCCGATCTCCGCCAGGGCGACAGAATTCGCCTGAGCGTTACTCATCGAAATCCGGAAAGCGATGCTATCAACGTAACGGACAAGCTGGAGTCGATGAAGTGAGACAACTTCGGCAATTCGATAGTAGCCGGAACGCTCCGCCGTGCCGGTTCGCAAAAACACGACGAAGTTGTTTCATCCTGTTCGCCCTCTTTGCCTCTTCAGCCATCGCGGGTGACGCTGTTGATGTACAAAGCAACCGCCCGGCATCCGAACGGTTTGCGCAGCGTGAATCGCGATCGGTCCCCGATTTTCAGCGGCACGTCGTTCCGTTGCTCGGAAGACTTGGGTGCAACTCGGCAAAGTGCCACGGGTCTTTTCAAGGACAGGGCGAACTGCGACTGTCGCTCTTCGGGTTCGATTTTCAAGCAGACCATCTCGCTCTCCGGTCCCCTGCATCATCTGAAGACGGACATCGGCTGTCTGTAGACGATCCGGAGAACAGCCTGATCGTACTCAAAGCCACTGAGCAACTGGACCATGAGGGTGGAAGACGATTTGAAGTGGGATCATGGGAACATCACTTACTCCTTCGTTGGATCGAACTTGGAGCGAAGGGTGCAGACTCCGATGGATCAAGCCTTTCTTCGGATAATCCGGCTCAAGCGACTTCAAGTGGAGAGGCGGCTTCGTCACTCGTTGGGCTTCGCTACGAACCGAGTGAGATCCTCTTCCAAGAAGACGGTCAGACACGGCAACTTCGGATCATCGCCGAATGGGAAGACGGAACGGAGGAAGATGTCACCTGCCTCGCCCGCTTTCAAACCAATGATCCGGCCATCGCAAGTGTCAGCCCAGACGGTCTGGCAACCTCAACGGGAACGGGCGACACACACATCGTTGCGTTTTACGACAATGGCGTGGCTGCGATTCCGGTGTTGAGCCCATACACTCAGAATCAACAAGGGTTTTCGAGTCAGCATTGCATTGAATTGATTGATCTTACCGATGATCACCCGATCGACCAATTTGTAAATGCGAAGCTCGGCAAACTCGGTCTGACTCCGTCCCAACTTTGCACGGACAGTGAGTTTCTTCGTCGGGTCAGCATCGACTTGACGGGAACGCTGCCCACTCCCGATGAAGTAATCGAATTTGTAGATGATGAGTCGGCAGGCAAACGAGATCGCAAGATTGACGAGCTACTCCGGCGGCCAAGCTACGCCGCTTGGTGGACGAACAAGTTGTGCGACTTCACCGGATGCAACCCGAAGTCGATCAATAGTCTGTTGGAGGTGGCTCTTGAAGACGGCTACGTGAAAGCATCCGAGTGGTATGACTGGATTCTTCAACGGGTGGAGCAGAACGAACCCTACGATCGGATCGTCGCTGGTTTGATGTTGGCCGACTTGTCTGGACGAGGCGATGGCATGCCTCACTTTTGGACGCGGCAGAGTCTGGAAGAGCCGAAGGACACCGCCATGTCCGTCGCCCATGCATTCCTTGGCATTCAGCTTCAATGCGCCGAATGTCACAAGCACCCGTTTGATCGATGGACACAAGCCGACTTCAACGACTTCGCGCAGTTCTTCGATTCAGTGACAACAACCAAACGGCGGCCGGAGATCGACAAGGAACTTGAACTGCGGCTCCTGCGCAGCGGTCCTGTGAGACTAAAGCCCGGGGATGACCCGCGACGACCGATCATGGAATGGATGCGGCATCCGGAGAATCCGTGGTTCGCACGAGCATTCGTGAATCGAGTTTGGGCTGGGTATTTCAATCGAGGCATCGTTGAACCTCCCGATCAATTCACGCCGGCGAATCCGCCAAGCCACCCTCAACTGCTCGAATGGCTTGCGAGCGGGTTTGCGCAGAATGGATACGATATGAAATGGCTTCATCGGCAAATCACCAGCAGCCGAACTTATCAGAGAAGTTGGAAGCCGAACGAGACGAATCGAAAAGATCGTCGAAACTTCAGCCGTACGATTCCGCGTCGGATTCCTGCCGAGGTTGTTTATGATGCGATGAAGCAGGTGACGGCCGCTTCCGACGACCAAGACGAAGTGCGTACGAATCTAAGACGTCGCGCCTCAGGCCATTTGTCGATGCGGATGGCGGGTACACATGCGATGAAGGTCTTCGGGAAACCTGATCGGACCATCAATTGTGATTGCGAACGCGTCAATGAACCAACGCTGCTGCAAGCGATCTTCACGCAAAACGACCCGCTATTGCGAATGCGTTTGGCGGAGAGTGGTTGGATGATTGAGATTGAAGATGCCGAAACGGACGGCATCGACTTGGACCTGGGAAAGCTCGTCGAGGACGTCTGGCTTCGCACGGTCGGACGTACTCCAACTGAAGCGGACAGCGCCCGAGCTTTCGAACATCTCAGCGGAGCCCCTTCGATCGCGGAGGGCGTTGGTGACTTGTTATGGGCGATGATGAATTCGAAAGAGTTCTTACTCAACCACTGAGCCGGAATGATGGAGGAAAACGATGAGAGATAGATTCATCAGACGTCAGTTCCTGAAAGTCGGTGTGCTCGGTGGTGGGCTCACGTTAAGCCAATACCTTCGCATTCATGCATCACAGCCGGACGTTGCAATGAAGCGTTCGGCAATCTTCATCTTTATGGAAGGCGCGCCGTCGCACCAAGACACCTTCGACCTCAAGCCGAATGCGCCTGCTGACATTCGAGGCGAATTCATACCAGTTCCAACCAACGCTTCCGGATTGCAGATCTGCGAGCATCTGCCGCGTCTGGCCGAGTCCGCCGACAAGTACACGATCATCCGCGGCATCACCCACAACGTCGCCGATCACGGACTCGCGAAAAAATACTTGCTGACCGGTAACAAGGCATCGCAATCTGTTAGCTACCCCGAATACGGAGCCGTCGTCAGCCGCGAATTTCCGTCGGCTGCTGACCTTCCGACCTACGTTTCCATTGACGAGTCATTTGTCGGCCCCGGCTACCTGGGTTCTCGGTTTAGTCCACTGACGGCTGACAAGCCGCGGCATGGAGTCCCCTATTCCGTTCGAGGCATCACGCTTGAAGACGGACTGACGGTCGAGAAATATCGATCACAGAAGCAGCTGCTCAACGATCTGGACGTTACCTTCAAAGGCTATGAAGGCCTAGACGATCAAGTGCGTGGCATGGATCGATTCACGGAGCAAGCCTTCGACATCATCAGTTCGCCAGCGGCCCGCGCTGCGTTTGATCTTTCTCGCGAGAGAGATTCCGAGAACGACCGGTTTGGTAAACATGAATTCGGTCAGTCATTGCTGCTTGCCGCGCGGTTGATCGAAGCCGGTGTGCACTTCGTCACGGTTCGGCTTCGTCCCGCCGAGTTTGATTTCGATACGCATCAGGACAACTTTTCGCGTTTACGGACCTTGCTTCCGCCCTTCGATCGTGGGCTTGCCGCATTGCTTGACCGGCTGGACGAACGCGGACTGCTATCATCGACCGCCGTGATGGCTGCGGGTGAATTCGGGCGGACTCCCAAGATCAACAAGGCGGGCGGCCGAGACCATTGGGCAGGGGCGATGTGTGCATTGATGGCCGGGGGAGATGTCCGCGGCGGTCAAGTCGTTGGAGAAACCGACGCAACCGCGGCCGAACCGGCATCGCTGGGTTTTTCTCCCGACGATTTGGCGGCTTCCTTTTTCCAAAACATCGGCATTTCACCCTCAACCGAATATCAGTCTAACGTCGGTCGGCCGATCACGTTGGTGCGCAATGGCACTCCCATTCGCGAACTCTTTTGACGCGTACTGCATACGAAATCGCTGCCCCGCTACTTGATAAATTCCCGCCCACGCAGAACTTCGATGATCGCCTCGACGCATTCGTCGATCGATTGTGTCGATGCATCAACCCTGACATCTGGAGCCGCGGGAGCTTCGTAGTCGGCGGTGACACCCGGGAAGTTAAGCAAATCGCCGGCATCCGCTTTGGCGTACTGTCCTTTCGCGTCGCGTGTGCGGCATACTTCCAAGGGCGTCGCGACGTGCACGACGATGAAGCGTTCTTCGCCGATTACCTTGGCGACCTTCTTTCGCACGTCATCGCTCGGTGCAACGAAGCTCGCGACGCAAATCAGGCCGGAATCATTGAGCGTGTGAGCGAGGTGGGCGCTACGACGGAGGTTTTCGCTTCGATCTTCCGCACTGAAACCCAGATCGCGCGAAAGCCCACGACGAACCTGTTCTCCATCAATCAACGAGACCGCTCGTCCGGCTTCAAACAAACGACGTTCCAATGCTTGCCCGATCGTGGTTTTGCCTGAACTTGTGAGTCCCGTTAGCAGGACCGTCGCTGCCTTTTGACCAAATCGCGCGGACCGCTCCTCGGCCGAGACGCCACTGACGCTGCCGGGATCTGATGCGGGTGCGGAGGCATCGTCATCCCAGACGGATGCTGACTTTCCGTCACCGGACTTGTCCAGAATCATCCCAGCCGCAACCGTCGCGTTGGTGATTCGGTCGATCACGATGAAGGCACCCGTCGACCGATTCCGCCGATAGGCGTCGAAATGCACCGGAGCAGACAAGGAAATGCCGACTCGACCGATCGCATTGAGCTCCAATTCGGGCGCCGGGCTGCGGTGAAGCGTGTTCACATCGACACGATATTGAAGCGTATCGATGGTCCCCGGGACCGTTTGTGTCGTGTGTTTGAATAAGTACGGCTTGCCCGGCACCATGGCCTCATCACTCATCCAAACCAACATCGCGTCGATCGAGTCGCGCGACTTGGGGACGTTTCCCGGACGAACGATCATGTCGCCGCGAGACGCATCGATTTCATCATCCAGGGTGAGCGTCACGGAGAGCGGTGCGTAGGCCTCTTCAATCTCTCCTTCGTAAGTCACGATCGATTTGATTGTCGACTTTTGCTTGCTGGGAAGCACCATGATCTCTTCGCCCTTGCGGATGATGCCGGACGCAACCGTGCCGCAAAAGCCTCGGAAATCAAGATCGGGCCGGTTGACCCATTGGACGGGCATGCGGAAGTCTTGCAGGTTCCGATCACTGCCGATGTAGACCGACTCAAGAAAGCTCATCAACGTCGTTCCCGTGTACCACGACATTGAATCGCTGCGTTCGACCACGTTGTCGCCGTTGAGAGCACTGATCGGGATGAAATGCAGGTCGGGCAGATCCAGACGTGTAGCGAATGAGCGATAGTCGCTGCAGATTTCCTCATACCTTTCTTCGCTGAAATCGACCAAGTCCATTTTGTTGATGGCAACGACGACGTGACGAATTCCCAGCAGCGAGACGATAAACGAGTGACGCTTGGTTTGGGTGAGAACACCGTGGCGGGCATCGATCATCAGGATTGCCAAGTCGGCCGTCGACGCGCCCGTCGCCATGTTGCGCGTGTACTGCTCGTGGCCGGGAGTGTCAGCGATGATGAACTTGCGTTTGGCCGTGCTGAAGTACCGGTACGCCACATCGATCGTGATGCCTTGTTCTCGCTCTTCCTTCAAGCCATCCATAAAGAGCGCGGGGTCAAAGTTTCCTCCAGCCGATCCCTGCTTGGCGGAGTCCGACTGGACCTTGGCGAGTTCGTCTTCGTAAACCAACTTGGAGTCGTAGAGCATCCTGCCGATCAAGGTACTCTTGCCGTCGTCCACACTGCCGCACGTGATGAACCGCAAGAGTTGCTTGTTCTCGTGTTGCTTGAGGTAAGCATGAATATCGGTGGCGATGAGATCGGATTGGTGTGACATTTCGGCGGCGCGAATGAATGGAAGTGAATGCGTGATGTTTTGTGGCGTATTGTCTGTGGCGTATTGTCTGTGGCGTATTGAACGTTCGATTCAGAAGTAGCCGCGTTCTTTCTTTTTCTGCATACCCACGCCGCCTTCGTCTTGGTCGATCACGCGCCCCTGTCGTTCGCTGGTGGTCGTCAACAGCATTTCTTGAATCACATCCACCAAATCCGTTGCCTCCGATTCGACGGCGCCGGACAGCGGATAGCATCCCAACGTTCG
>JBCCOI010000465.1:0-6306 GCA_039025515.1 Planctomycetota bacterium | reverse complement strand
TACCTCGTTCAGGATTCTTGGCGAATTCAGCGGAACGTGTATACCGGTCACTATCGACTACTTGATGCAAATAATGGGCGTCACACTTGGGGATCGTTCGCTCACTGTCGTCGCGAGTTTGAATCACACAAGCTGGTGAATCAGTTGAAGGCTCCATCTCGCGAAGTGGTCATCACTTTGCATGGGCTGGGTAGGACACGTGATTCGATGTCGGGGTTGGGCAAGTACTTGGCAGACGAATGTGGATACACGTGGATCAACGTTTCTTACGCAAGCACTCGTGGCCGGATCGAATCACACGCCAAAGCGCTGGCGAGCGTCGTGAGCAATCTTGAGGGCGTGGAGAAAGTCCATTTTGTCGCCCATAGCATGGGGAACTTGGTCGTGCGGCACTACCTCGCCGATCGCAATGGAGGCATTGAGGGGGAAGCTAGTCTTCCTGCGATTGGAAGGATCGTGATGCTTGCGCCACCCAATAGCGGTTCTCACCTAGCCGAGCGATTCAAGGACAATGATGTGTTTAGAATCGCGGCTGGTGTCTCAGGCGCACAGATTGCTGAGAACTGGGATGACCTGGCGAAGGCACTGAAAACCCCAAACTGTGAATTCGGCATCATTGCCGGGAAGACGAAGCAGCGAATCTTTGGAAACCCTCTTCTCGATGGCGATGACGACCTCGTTGTTGCTGTTGACGAAACCAAGCTCGATGGCGCGACAGACTTTCTTGTTGTGCCAGTGATCCACACCTTCATCATGAACGATGAGCGTGTTCGGCAGTCAACAAAGCAATTCCTCGAGCATGGATTCTTTATCTCTGAAGAGAAGCGAAGCCCGCTTCCGTCGCCGGATGAGGGCGGTGAAGAGGGAGAAGTGGATGGACAAAAGAAAGAACATCCGAACTAATCGCAGTTTCTCGCTGCGTGCAGTGTCAACTCTTGAGTTTGGGGTTCGTGCGCCCTGAGCCGACGGGCGATAGCCCCGGTTTTTGGTAACAACCGCAGCTAGCTACCGCCGCGCGGCTCCATCCTAAAGTTGCCCGCGCAGCCGGTCGCTCATCTGCCCGCTTGCCGGGTTTGATGTGATTCGCCACGATCTAAGCGATCGACTTCGTACCAGCTCCCGAGCCCGCAATGCTAGCACGACTGAAGACATTTACGTTGCTTGGGATCGAGGCCATGCCCGTGGATGTTGAGGTCGATATTTCCGCGGCGGCGATGCCGAAGACCATCTTGGTCGGCTTGCCGGACACGGCCGTAAAAGAATCGACTCATCGCGTCGAGCGGGCGATCGTCAACAGCGGTTTTACACGACCGACCGACCGCGTGGTGATCAATCTTGCCCCCGGTGATCTTCCGAAGCAAGCAGCTTCATTTGACCTTCCGGTCGCTTTAGGGGTTCTCGGCGGAAGCGGACAGTTGATCGCTGATCGGCTGGAACAGTATGCAATCATCGGTGAGCTCGCGCTCGAAGGTTACACGCGGCCGGTCAAAGGAGGGCTCTCGATCGCGATTGAGGCCGCAAAGGACTCCGGGCTTCAAGGCATCGTCCTGCCGGCTGAAAACGCAAGCGAAGCCGCGGTCGTCGAGGGTTTGGATGTCATCCCGGTGGAAAGTCTGTCTCAGGCGGTTGCCTTCTTTGCGGGAGAACTCGAGATCGCGCCTGCGCCGACTCGACTTGAGCAACTGTTTGACGAGCATAGCGCGTACGACATTGATTTCGGTGACGTGCGTGGCCAAGAATCGGCCAAGCGAGCGATCACGTTGGCGGCAGCAGGTTCGCATAACATCATTATGGTCGGACCGCCGGGGAGCGGAAAAACCATGTTGGCAAAGCGAATTCCGAGCGTCCTTCCGACGCTTACCGCATCGGAATCGATCGAGACGACGCGGATCTACAGTGCACTTGGGCAACTTCCGGCCGGACAGCCGCTGCTGGCTCGACGTCCCTTTCGTTCACCACATCACACGATCAGCGATGCAGGTTTGGTTGGAGGCGGGAGCCCACCGGCCCCGGGCGAGATCAGCAAGGCCCACAATGGAATTCTGTTTCTCGATGAGCTACCCGAGTTCAACCGAAAAACATTGGAGGTGATGCGACAACCACTCGAAGACGGCGTTGTTACGATCTCACGAGCATTGAGATCGACGACATTTCCCAGCGATTTTATGATGATCGCTGCCGCCAATCCTTGTCCGTGCGGATACCTGAGTGACCCTCGTCGCAGTTGCAGCTGTACTTCGCCACAAGTAGAAAAATACCTGGCCAAGGTGTCGGGCCCTTTGATGGACAGAATTGACATTCATCTTGAGGTTCCGGCGGTTCCGTTTGATGAACTCTCGGGCGATGAAGTGGGAGCCGGAACGACCAGCGAAGAGATGCGAAGCGATGTTGTTCGGGCTCGAAAGGTTCAAGCGGAACGATTCTCGGGGAATGCTTCCGGTGTTCGGTACAACGCCCAGATGACGAGTCGCCAAGTTCGTCAGCACTGTCGTCTTGATTCGAAATGCACGAAGCTGTTGCGTCATAGCGTCGAAGAAATGGGACTATCCGCGCGGGCACATGACAAAATCCTGCGTGTCAGCCGAACGATTGCAGACGTGGCCGGAGATGACTCGATTCATGAGCATCATCTCTCTGAGGCGATCAACTACCGAAATCTTGATCGCGATTTGTGGGTTTGAACGGCTCATTCGGCGGGTCTTCACAGCATTCGGTGTCCTCCTGAAGAATAAAGAGGCAGCCGGCAGAGAGAAGGATTTGGCCGTTGCAGCTCCGGCGTTATCTCCAGAACCCTTTCGATTAAGGATCGGTGCCGGATTCCTGGAAGTCGATTCGAATTCGTTTGCGATTCTCAGTCGCAGCCGTGACACCCACCTGCCGTCTCGCTATCCTTTTCAAGCTTGCCGAGCTAGCTGTGCAGGGGTCCAGCCGTGCAGGGGTCCAGCCGTACAGGATTCCAGCCGTGCGGGGGTTTTGCCCGGCCTTTCGCGATTCATCATCTAATTAGGACAACTCGGGCCGTGAGCGAAATCGTAGACGTCGAAGTCCCCACCGTGGGCGAATCCATCACCGAAGTGCAGTTGGGTGAATGGTTGGTCGCGAAAGGTGACTGGGTCGATTCCGGTCAGGATCTACTCGAAATTGAAACGGAGAAAGCTTCGGTTCAGCTTCCGTCACCGTCTCAAGGCGTAATCGAAGAGATCTTGAAGGGTTCTGAAGAATTCGCCGAGATCGGTGAAGTGATTGCTAAGATTCGTGTCTCCGAGAAACCTGCGAGTTCCTCTGACGGTGGTCAGCCGGCTGCTCCTTCAGAACCGCAAGCAACGGCAGCGGAATCAAGCCCCTCGTCAATTGGCGGCGCGGAGGCTTCGTTCGTGATGCCGGCGGCACAACGTCTGCTCGATGAGCATGGGCTTTCGGCTTCCGACGTCCCCGCGACCGGACCGGGTGGCCGCTTGCTCAAAGAAGACGTGCAGCGTCACTTGGATTCCGGCGGCGCGAAACCCGCGCCTTCGGCCGCTCCACCTTCGACCGCGGTCACCGTGTCAACTCCGGCCCGTCCGATTGCAACAAGTGAGTTAGAACGTAGTGAAGAAGTCAAACCGCTCAGCATGTTGCGGCGGACGATTGCTTCTCGTTTGGTTAGCGCGCAGCAGACTGCGGCTCTGTTGACGACGTTCAATGAAATTGACATGCAACCTGTCATGGCGCTGCGAAAGAAGTACAAAGACGCCTTCTTAGAGAAACATGGCGTGAAATTGGGATTCATGTCGTTCTTCGCCAAGGCGAGTTGCGAGGCATTGAAACGTTTCCCCGCCGTCAACGCGGAGATTCGCGATGATAGCGCCATTTATCGAAATTACTGTGACATCGGAGTCGCCATCGGCGGCGGCAAGGGATTGGTTGTACCGATCCTTCGCAGCACCGAGCGAATGTCTTTTGCCGAGATCGAATGGACGATCGGTGATTTCGCTAAGCAAGCTATGGAAAATCGATTGCAGGCCGAAGACCTGATCGGAGGCACGTTTACGATTAGCAACGGCGGGGTTTATGGTTCGCTTTTGAGCACTCCCATCGTCAATCCCCCGCAGAGCGGCATCCTGGGTCTTCATTCCATCCAAGAACGTCCGGTCGCGATCAATGGAGAAGTCGTGATTCGTCCGATGATGTACGTGGCGCTGACCTACGACCACCGTATCGTCGATGGCCGCGAGGCGGTCGGATTCTTGAGGACGATCAAAGAAGTCATCGAGGACCCGGCACGTCTATTCCTCGAGCTCTAGCCTGTCGAACGTCAACACGAGCAAGTACTCGTGAGGGTGGTATGGTCGCTGTCTGTACCGGTGACGGATCGATCTAACGAACACTCACCCTGGATGCCCCAGAGTGGCCGAACCTGCGGCCGTGCTCTTTTTCGGTTCAGAAAGGTTTGCTTGACCGTTAAGGTTTGCGCAGCCCCGGAAACGGATTCATCACGAACAGATGGACTGGTAGTTCGGGGACAGACGCCAAATCCTTCATTTAGGTCCCGTGTCGTAAACAGGCCCTTCCGATACTGAGCGTGACGACAGAGGCGACGCGTCAGACGGTCAAGTCGCAACTCCGGTCATCGCGAATCGTTTTCCGACCTTGAAACCATTGCGGTTTTATGGAGGGTTTTGGTCCTCCCGGAATTCAAAGCGAGCCTGGTGAGCTGCTGGCCCGACCTATTGGGGTCTTCAACGGCCTGCGTACTTCGGTCACGGGCGTACGTTGTTGCCCTGCCTTTTTTTGAACCCAGAAAATGGAATTCGGGAGAATTTGAAGCGATGAAGCTAAGCAAGATTGCAATGCTGGCTGCGATTGCCTGCGCGTCTTACACGAGCAGCATGACCGCCGGCGCCAACGACTCGATCGAGTTGGTTTCGCACCTCGCCGCTTGCGATTGTGGCGAGCCTGTATGCGGATGTGAGGATATCGACGACTGTTGCGACCCATGCGGCGACAGCTGCGACGGCGGGTGTGCAACCGGTTGCGATTCCGCATTCGGATGCGACTCGGGATGCAGCATCGGAAGCCTCTTGGGCGACTGCTGCCTTGGAGATCCCTGGTCGTTGTTCGGTGAGCACTGTGGCTACAGTGTTGGCGGATGGGTCCAAATGGGCTATCACAACAACGCGCTGCCGTTGTTCAACAGTCGTCCGGACGAGTTCCAGCTGCACCAAGCGTGGGTCTATGCCGAGAAGGCAATTGACACCTCGTGCGGCTTCGATATCGGCGGACGCATCGACTACGTTTACGGTACCGACGGACCTGACACGCAGGCTTTCGGCATCGACAACGACCACTGGGACAACGACTGGGATAACGGCAACGACTACGGTCACGCCATTCCTCAGTTGTACATGGAAGCCGGATACGGCGATCTGTCGATCAAGGCGGGTCACTTCTTCACCATCATCGGATGGGAAGTCGTTGCCGCTCCTGACAACTTCTTTTACAGCCACGCTTACACGATGTACAACAGCGAGCCGTTCACCCACACGGGTCTGCTCGCGACGTACAACCTCAGCGATGACGTGACCGCTTACGGCGGATATGTCCTCGGTTGGGACAGCGGCTTCGAAGACAACGGTGACTCGTTCCTGGGCGGCCTTTCGCTCGGCCTCAGCGACGACCTCACCTTGACCTACGCTACCGTGGGCGGACGTTTCGCTGACGGACCGGCCGGAACCATCGAGCAAGGCTACATGCACTCGATCGTTGCCGATTACGCAGTTTCTGACAACTTGCAGTACATCCTCCAAAGCGATGTTCTGTCAAGCGAAGACACTGCCGGCACGACCGTTCGCGAGTCCTTCGGCGTCAACCAGTACCTCATCTACACGCTCAGCGACTGCTGGGCCGCTGGTGCACGATTCGAGTGGTACAACCAAGAAGGCGTATTCAGCCCCGTGGGTCAGGACGACGACATCTACGCTTTGACTTTGGGTGTCAACTATCGTCCGCACGCGAACCTGATCGTCCGTCCCGAAATCCGCTGGGATTGGGACGACGCACAGGTCGCCGGATTGGACGAAGGCGATGACCAAACGACCTTCGGAATCGACACGATCTTTCTGTTCTAGTCCGGACGGAAGCTCAGCCGAGACTACGAATCACCGCCCGGCACTCGCCGGGCGGTGATTTTTCGTTTGCCCAGCGAAGCTGGCAAACCCAGTCGGTGCTTGCCACCGACCAAGCCCTGTTCATGGGGAATTGAATCCGATTCGCAAGGGCGTTGCTGGCCAACGGCGGGGTCTGAAGGAAGCGATAGGAGGACGATGG
>JBCCOI010000464.1:0-6315 GCA_039025515.1 Planctomycetota bacterium | reverse complement strand
GTCTTGTTTGGATGCAAAGAACTCCGGAAAGCGCTTCTCAACACGAGGCCCCCGACGTTTCGGTTCACCACGAAACATGACGAAGACCGGCGGCGACTTTTCCGCATCCACCAACGTCATTGCTTTCGCAGGCGATCCCGGGTGAGTTGCCTGGACATCCGCAATCGCTTCCTGAAACAGTTGCAGCTTGCGGCGCCCAGGCCCCAAAAGCCTTGAGGCGGACGAAGCAGCTTTCGCGGTGATGTGGAAGGGTCCCGTCTGCGGATTCTTGATCGCTCGGCGGATACTCTCGTCCGTTTCGTCGGTGGATTTCGCCGCCGCCGAATAGGCATCCCCCAGTGACTTGCAGAACTCACGCCGCGACGATGCCTGCCGAACTGCGTCGTGAATTCTCGCTGGCAACGCCTCGCCGAATTTCTTCAGGTAGGCATCCCGTGCGATGGCAAACGAATCATCTTGGGCGGCAAGCAAACCGACGAGTGGGCCAAACACGGGATGTGACTGGTTGGACTGGTCGCGTCGGAATCGATCCAGCGAGTTCGCCAACGGTGTGAGCGCGGTTTCTTCGAGCTTTCGTTTCGACTTCAGACCGCGAGTGGTTTCGGTTTTCTCGATCTGCATCTCCACGTATCCCAACAAATACTCGGCCGCTCGCTTGCCGAGCTCCTCCATCGCCGAGTCGGCAAGTTGTTGCTCGTAGGCGAGAAGCTTTGCGCGCTCCGCGGCAACGGTCTCTTCGTAGTCGTCAATGAGGTGGCTCGCGACGACGTTGCCGAGCGGGCTGTCGATCGTGGGCAGTTCCTTCTGCCGAACGCTATCCCGAAAGATGCCATACAACGAGTAATAGTCCTCGATCGCGATCGGATCGTACTTGTGGTCGTGGCACCTGGCACACGAACCGGTCATGCCCATTAATCCCCGCGTAACGACATCAATACGATCGGCGATGCGTTCGTGCGTGTTGTTGCGAAATAACGGACCGACGGTCAGAAACCCGAGTGCAGCCAAGTTGGGATCATCTTGCCGCTCCGCGAATGCATCGGCGGCAATCTGATGCTTCACAAATTCATCGAATGGCATGTCCGAATTGAACGCGTGAATCAGCCAATCTCGGTAGGTGTAGGCAAAGGGGTATCGCAAATCAGCGGCAGCTTGGAAGTCCCGGGTGTCGGCGTATCTTGCCACATCCATCCAGTGCCTCGCCATTCTTTCACCGTAGTGTGGACTTGCCAAAAGCCCGTCCACGATTTCCACATAAGTCAACTTGCTCAAGCCGCTTTGTCCAAAAACCGATTCGACGACTGCCGGCGTGGGAGGCAACCCGATTAGGTCGATAAAGGCACGGCGGATCAATGTTTTTCGATTCGCCCGGGCGGAGGGTTCCAGTCCGTTCTCATCCAGCTTTGACAGAACAAAACGGTCAACGGGTGTTCTTACCCAATCGGGGTCGCTGACTTTCGGTTGCGACGGTCTTTCGACCTTGCGAAACGACCAGTGATCTTCCGCGACGGCGCGAATAGCGTCCTGATCACCCAGCGATGGCTTTTGTGCCACATCATCGTCAGGCCAATATGCTCCCTGCCGAACCCATCGCACCAGCTTCGCAACGTCCTGCTCATCGAGCGGTCCCTCCGGTGGCATTTCAAGTGATTCATAACGCACCACCTCGATCAACAAGCTCTCTTCGGGTTTGCCCGGAACGATCGTGGGCCCGCTATCACCGCCGGTAAGCATTGCTTGGCGAAAGTCCAAACGAACACCACCTTCCTGTTTGGTTGCGTTGTGGCATTCGAAACAGTGCTTCGCCAATAATGGCCGGATGTTGTTTTCAAAATAAGCTTGCTTCTTCGCGGCGGCTTGGTCGCCCCGAACCG
This sequence comes from Planctomycetota bacterium, assembly GCA_039025515.1. Classification (GTDB taxonomy): domain Bacteria; phylum Planctomycetota; class Planctomycetia; order Pirellulales; family Pirellulaceae; genus Stieleria. Next base: position 4,441 of record JBCCOI010000464.1, on the reverse strand, counting down.
TAGCGGGCAGACTGCTCAAAGCGAAGATTGAAAACGTCAGCGACAGCATTCGAATCGAACCGCTCCTGCGACGTCTAGTTGGAGTGATGAACGTTTTGAACTGCGTTGACATCGGACTCATTGCAAGCCTTTTTTGACGAGATCGCGGCACAGGGATCCGGTGCGGTTCAGCGTTTGGAAATGGCGTTCATGCGAACCGAGCCGACGAGCGAAAGCGTCGACTTATTATGGATAACCGCGACGTATCCGTGCGGCTCAATCCTGAAGTTGAACGTTGACGAAGGATTCCGTGCGAGCAATTCTGGTGGGGAGCCATTCGACGGTAGACCCATCACATCAACCGTTTTTGGGTGGGACGCTCGAAGGCTCTACGTGGGTGGGATTCCTAGAATAGCATAGATGCGTTCAAGAATAAACATTGTCAAAGGTTCGTCTTGACTGCTGTGAAGCATCCGTCGACAACTCGTGTGACGAACGACGCTTATGGGATTAGCAGGAGAGTCGGTCGCTCGTTCCATGCCCGTTGCCCACTTATCGAGTGGGCTCGCGATCCGCCGCAACACTCTGTCCCTCGTGGACTGGCTCAATGACCGAACGTTCGCAGAATCTTGCAACACGTCAGATCAACTACCGACAAAGTGCGCAGTTTGTACCTATCTTGGAGCATCTGGGCTGCTCATTGCTTCTCTCAACCTATGCCGCAGGTAAAGTCATTTCTGTTGGCGCGTCTGGTGGCAAACTGCATTTCGACTTTTCAAATTTTCAACAGGCGATGGGCATCGCGACGCCCTCGCAAACTCAAGTCGACTCAGGCGCGGAGACGTACACCAACACGCTCGCGGTTGGAACCAGCCAAGCACTTTGGTTTCTTCGTGATGGTGAGGCGCTTGCAAAGCAAGTCGAACCTGCCGGGGAAGTCGATCGCATTTACCTCGCGCGTCAGTCCTTCGTCACAGGCAACATCGCCATTCATGAGATGGCTTGGGGAAGCAACCACCAACTCTGGGTCGTCAATACGCTCTTCTCTTGCCTCGCCACACTGCATCCGGATTACAACTTCGTGCACCAGTGGATGCCGCCGTTTATCAGTGAGCTTGCTCCGGAGGATCGTTGTCATCTCAATGGACTCGCGATGCGCGATGGTGAGCCTGCCTTCGTGAGCGCGTTGGGCTCGACGGATTCCGCACGTGGCTGGCGCGAGAGTAAATCCGCCGGCGGCATCGTGATGAGTGTGGCGGACAAACAGATCATTGCCAGCGGATTCTGCATGCCGCACTCGCCTCGGTTTGTCAACGGTAAGTTGTTTGTGCTGGACAGCGGTCGAGGGAAGTTAGTGACCGTTGATCTAAACTCAGGTGGCACAACCGATGTGGCCGAGTACCCCGGCTACGGTCGCGGACTTACATTCGCGGGCCAATTCGCTTTCGTCGGGATGAGCAAAGCCCGCGAGACATCGGTGTTTGGCGGCGTGCCCATCTGCCAAAATCGCGAGGCGATGCGCTGCGGCGTGGTTGTCGTCGACTTGACGTCTGGGCGCTGCGTCGCCTTCCTGGAATTTGAGACCGGCGTTGACGAGCTATTCGATGTGCAAGTCATCCATGATTCTCGACGAACCGTGTTGCACGGGCCGTTCCCGAAAGAGGATCAAAGGGCTCCGGTGTGGGTGGTTCCCCCTGCCGAGCAGGTGGACAGACTTCGTGAACGCGGGAAAGAAACGGATTTCATGAGAATTCTGGCTGGCAAGTTGTGTTGATTCCGCGAGGGAGGCGACTCCATTGGGCTATACTGCTTGCCTAATCGAAGCGGATCACTTCGCCATTCTCATCGTCGTGAAAGTCAAATTGACCAACCGAGATGCCTAGGATGGTGGTCCTCCGCTGAAGCTTTCCTCCTTCTCTGCTTCTAATCTGCCCACTGTCGAGTTAGCCCTATGGAAGGTTCGCGATCGCGAAGTTCGGTACGTCAGGTACGTCTCGGTTCCAAATCTAGGTTGCGGGGCGTTTCGCCATCGAGACGGTCGGCACGTCGCCGCAGGGCGTTGGTTGAGCAGTTGGAGTCGCGGAACCTGCTCACCTTTGCGATCGATCTCTTTGCCGATCTCAACACGCTCGGAGTCTCCTCGAACATCAACGAGTTCGTCGCGATCGGAAATGAAGCATTTTTTGTCGCTGACGACGGACTGAACGGCGCGGAGCTCTGGAAAACAGGAAGCGGTGGCACTCAGCTCGTCAAAGACATCCTGCCCGGGCCCGATGGTTCCATCCCTCAAGACTTGACGGAGTTCAACGGCGAGCTGTTCTTCACCGCGATCGACGACTTCGGAGAAGTTGACATTTGGAAGAGCGACGGCACGGAAGCGGGGACGGTCGAAGTATTCGACGCGGACGCCGCCGGTGCCTACCAGCCCATGAACCTCACGGCGTCCGGTGCTCAGCTTTTCTTCGTTGCCGAGACGCTGCTCAACAACGATTTTATTGGTTACGAACTTTGGGTGAGCGACGGCACGGCCAACGGAACGACCTTTGTTAAAGACATCAATGGTGATCAGTCGGCATTCGAAGGTCCCGCGAATCTGACGGACGTGAACGGCACGTTATTCTTCACCAGCTTTAGCGGCTCGACAGGAGAAAACAACGAGCTTTGGAAAAGTGACGGTACGGAAAACGGAACCGTCATGGTCGCCGATCTTTATATCGATCCCGGCGACGACGGGATCGCCGGCAATGCGGATGATATTCCGGAGTATGGCTCCTACCCGGCCTACCTTACCGATGTGAACGGTGTCCTTTATTTCGTCGCCGAGAGCTTCGACGACGGTGAAGAACTGTACCGAACCGACGGAACGCCTCAAGGAACGGTGCAAGTTTCCGACTTGAATCCGAGCGGGTCATCAAGCCCACGCGATCTAACCCCGTTCAACGGAGAGCTCTTCTTCGTGGCGTCCGATGGCACCGACGGGGCCAACCTATTCAAGACCGACGGTTCAACAACCACTCGGGTCGCAGACACTGACGGCAACCTTGGGTCCTCGAGTCCCAGCAACCTGGAGGTCGTTGGCGGCGAGTTGTTCTTTGCGGCCAACGGCGCCGTCAAAGCAACGACGATCACCGCAACTTCTCCCACCATGACGGCCGATAATTCGCGTCTGCAATCGAGCGGCTACGCGGGTCTCGTTTCTCAAGTCACCTCGCCGGCCGGAGGAATGATCAGTGGGTTTGCCGGCGTTGCCAACTTCACCAGTACCAACCAGGGCGGAACCAGTAGCGACGGTCCCGGCTGGGTCGGTGATTCGGCCAGGATCGGAGATGAAAATGTCGTTTTGGAAACACTTCAGGTCGGCGACTTATACGTTGAGGATATCGACAGCGGTGACCTGCCCGTCGATGCGTGGGAATGGTCGATCAGCGACCCGGAAGGGTTGACGAATATTGACTTCAGCGGTTTTGCGTCTGGAAACGAATTCGATACGGCAGGCAGCGACGCGGAAGGCTTGCTCTTTGAGCTGTTCTTGAACAACGACTTCGGAACCATCATCGCAACGGATACCGTCGAAGGCGATGCACTCGATAATTGGTCGGTCGGCCGAGACGCCGCGAACGTGAACATCTCACATCCCGGCGGAGATTCGATCACGTCCGCCACCGTGCGTGTTTCCGTTGGCAATGCGACGTACACGAACTTTCCTGGCGGCGGAACGGAGGCGTTTGTCATCGGGGCGACGCTTTCGGCCTCACTCAGCGAAGATACACCCTTGTTGGAGCCGGTCGGGCGTGAACTTTATAAAACCGACGGCACGACCGAAGGAACTGTCCTGGTTAAGGATATCGCTTTAAATAGCAGTTCGAGGCCCAGTCAGCTGACGGCGGTCGGAGGACAACTGTTCTTCTCCGCCGATGATGTCTTCAACACAGGTGTCGAGCTTTGGGTCAGCGATGGTACGGACCAAGGGACTCAGCGGGTGATTGACTCATTACCGGGCATGGCCGGCGACGGCTCACCACTCGATGGCGCACCAGATCTTCTCGGCGAACTTGGCGGCGAATTGCTATTCACGACGACAAATCCGAATCAGGATCGTGAGCTTTGGGTGAGCGATGGAACGAATCTGAATACGTTCGAACTCGCAAACATCAACCCGGCGACTGAAGATGCGAATGTCACAGACTTAATCGATTTTGGTAACAACCTGTATTTCGTCGCAGACGATGGCGTGCGTGGCGAAGCGCTTTATCTTGCGAACACGACAACGGAGAACGTAGAACTCATCGCCGACGTATCGCCTGCATCAACGGATCGCATTGGCAAGGTAACCGTTTTCAGCACGTTGCCCGAACGCGTCGTTTTCTACAACAACACCGGTGGCGTTCAAGGTGGCGTCTATGTGACTGACGGGTCGGGAGGCTTCGAGCAAATTCTACCCAGGCGACCCGTCGAATTGGAT
>JBCCOI010000463.1:0-6315 GCA_039025515.1 Planctomycetota bacterium | reverse complement strand
GGTCGCCTTACCAAATCCGTTTCGAATCGCCATTCGGTTCTTCGCACCCTTTTTGATTTCTTCACGAATCCGTTCGAAGATCAAAACGTTGGCATCAACCGACATACCGACGGTCAGCACCAATCCGGCAAGACCGGGCAACGTCAACGGCTGATTGATCAGCACCATCGTCGCCAGAATCATCGCGAGGTTGAGCACCAACGCGAGCACGGCGATCATTCCCGCGAATCGGTAGTAGACCAGGATGAATAGCAGTACCAGCGTCAGGGATGCTCCGATCGCAATGACACCTTTGCGGATCGTATCCTTACCGAGCGTCGCATCGATCTGATTCTTTGCGATGGGTTTCTTTGAAAGGGCTGCGGGAAGCTGCCCAGCCTTCAAGATGTCGACAAGCGACTGAACCTCTTGCCGAGTAAAGTTGCCGGTGATCTGACCCTGTTTTGAAATTGCTTCATTGATGCTGGGTGCCGAAAGCAATCGGTCATCCATCACGATTCCGAGCAGACGACTGCGATTTCCTTGAGGAAGGTTCTCGGTCGTCAGAACGCGGAACTTTCCGCTGCCGCTATCCGTCAGATTGAACGAAACCGCTGGTGCTCCTTGTCGGTCGAACGAGTTACTCGCGAACGCGAGATCTTCACCGGTGACCTCAAGATCGGGGTTGATCACCATCAGGATTTCGAGGCCGGGAATGTCATTCTCCAAGCACCATTTGGCCTGAAGGAATTCGCCATTCCTACCCTGTACATCGAATGGCAACTCGACAAGTTCTCCGGTTCGAGGGTTGCGAACGGTGGCACCACCGGCGCTCACGCGAAACGCCCGGACTTCGTTTTCGTCGTTCGCGTCCTCGGCAGCTTCTTGATCGAGGACGACCCAGCGACCGACGACGCGACCACTGGGATCCTGCACGGTAGTTCGAAGACGTTCCGTTTGGCTCTCCAATCCAGCTTGGTCGGTTGCCAAGTCAATGATCGGCATATGGTCCGTCCGATTTGCCACGATGGCAAAACGCAAAATGCCAGCCTTCTCCAGTTTGTCCTCGATGACGGCAACTTCGCGTTGATCGACCTCGGGAATGATGATCTCAATCTGAGTGTCACCGTACGGGCGGATGACAATTTCCTGCGTACCGCTCGGGTTGATTCGCTTGGTAAGCGGCCCGACCAACGCTTGGCTTTTGATCTGTGCGCCTTCGCTGTCCGGATTACTTTTACTCGGGTCGATTTCATAAACGAGAATCGTTCCGCCGCGAAGGTCGACGCCCAACCCCGGCAGGCGGTTCAGCAATACGGCGACGCAGGCCGTGATCGCAAAAAGGACGAATCCGATTCGAATCGAGTGCGTTGGCATTTTCAAACGTTTGGCCAAGAACCCACCGAGAACGAACGGCAGAATCAAGACCGCAAGTGCCACTAGCAACGAGACGATTTGCGTACCGGAGATCCCGTCACTCTCGCCGGACTGCGCCAGCAACGAGCCTATTCCGGCGTCAAACAAAGAGGGAACAAATGAGAGAACGTCCATCAAAATCGTCATTTACAGGAGGGGATTCGGATCGGGCCGACGTCGCTTTCGCTTTAGCGGCTCTCATGGCCGGCACAGCGAAGTATTCGCCGGACAGCTATGTATCTTCTTCTTTGGGTTCAGACTTTTGCTTTGCCTTGGCGGCGTCATCCTTTTTGACGGTCACCGCCCAGCGACTCACTTTGACACGCAAAGTCCCGCTATCGTCCAGTCGCACCGTCACAACATCGTCTTCGCCAGTGTTGACAATCGTGCCGTGCAATCCACCGGCAGTGACGACGCGGTCATTTTTCTTCAGTCCTGATATCCGTTTCGCCTCCTCGACCTTCCGACGCCGTTCGGGGACGATGTAGACGAAGTAGAAAATCAGCGTCACACCCACGATCGGGAGCAACGGATTCTCCATTAGCTGCAAGAGAAAGGGCTTCTGTTCAACCGCAGCCGCCTCATCTTCCGCCAAAATCAACCACGGCAGACTGGAAACAATCAGTGCGTTCAAGATCGAACCAGTCGGTCGGGGGCAAAAACAGAGAATCAGACGCAAAAATGCAAGTGCGGCATGATATGGAAGGCCAAAAACAGTCACAAGCCCAGCCTAGTGACGCTTCACTGCTTCCGGCGTGGCCTCCCGACTGGCCCGAAGTGCGGGCAGCCGTTGAGGTCGCGCTTCGAGAGGGAACTTGGGGACGCTATCGAGGTCCGGCGGCGCTGGAACTTCGTCGCGTTCTTGCCTCCATCACGCGTGAATCGGTCGGGGATGTCCAGCAGGGCGTAGACATGGCTCGCGAGCCTGACGCCGAACACTGTCGACTGGTCAGTAGTGGTTCGCTCGGCGTGGAGCTGGCGCTGCGTGGATTAGGTATCCAGGCCGGAGACCGAGTCGCCGTTTGTGGGTACGACTATCCGGGCAACGTCCGCGCCATCGAGGCCGCCGGAGCACGCCCCGTCTTGATCGATGCCGATCCGAACGGAAACTCACTTTGCCCTCGGAAGCTAGCAAAAATGGCGGATTCCCGACCCCAAGATGTTCAAGCGGTCATTGTCAGTCACCTCTACGGTGTGCCGGCTCACGTCGCCGAAATCTCCGAAATCTGCCGGCAGTACGAATGGTCGCTTGTCGAAGATGCTTGCCAAACTCCGGGCGGAATCATTGAAGGTCGTCCGGCCGGCGGATGGGGAGATGCGGGCGTACTGAGTTTTGGCGGCAGCAAACCGCTGACGGCCGGGTGCGGCGGAGCGTTGATTTCCAAGTCTCCGCAAATTCACAGCCGTCTCAACCGTTGGTGCGATCGTCCGAGTGATTCGACGGCACTGAGTGAAATGCAGGCAACGCTTCTGTTACCGCAACTTGCTCGCCTGCCGGAATGCGATTCGATTCGTCACGAGACGATACAAGCGATACTTTCACAGGTGCCGTGGACGTCGTCGCGGCTGTGTGGGCCTCCGCCATCGATCACGTGCTACAAACTCGCGTGGCTGATCGACGAACGCGAGCGACTCGTAAACGAACTGATTGACCGAGGTATCCCGGCCGGTGTTGGATATCGGTCAATGCACCGAAGTCGTCGCTTCGATCGCTTTGAGAGCCTGAGAAGATCGATTGAGTTGGGTGAACGCGTCGTTGTTCTCGACCATCGCGCGTTGTTGGCTGAAGGCGACGCGCGAACCTGGCTTCTCAAACAACTGATCGAAGTCGGAAAGAAACTTCAACTTTGATCGATGAACCTTCCTTCCTCCATGACTCGAGACTAGGCAAATGCCCGACATTGATTTCGAAGGACTTCAAACCGTCAACCATCCACTTAAACGCCCGCTGCTCGTTGTCTCGGCTGCGAAAGGATCCGTCTGCTGCGGCTACATCAGTCTTGAGGCACTCAACCGAAACGGAGATGCTGCGGCAATCGTTCGTGGCGTCGAGAACCACGAACAGATGCTGACTGCTACCATCAAGTTCGTGTCGGATGCCGCTGCCGAATTCGGTGTCGAAGTCGGCATGACCGGGAAAGAGGCTCTCGAACGGTTTTCGCAATGAGACAGTTGCCAGGCATGGGCGATCTTCTTATTCGCAGCGAGTTTCGAGCGGAGCTCCGGGCCAATGGCGAGACAATCGCCCGCTGATGTTCACGCGTGTTTTGTTCCGGGAGGGACCCGGCCACTTCGTTCGCTGCGCTCACATACTTGTCGCGGCTAACACGATAACACCCGGAGTCAGCGTGGTTGTTAGCCGCGTGCCGGATGCGAGTTTCGAGCGGAGGCACAGCGTTGCGTCCTCTTGCCCCAACGCCAAACGAGCGATTGCTAGTGATGATGATGGCCGTGGCCTGAAGCCTCTTCTTCATCCCCAATATCTGAAGGGATGCTCAGAACCGGCCCGATCAAAATTGCGTTGCTAAGAAAGCGTTCGGTGGAGCGGATGTATCCTCGAAACGTCGGACTGTCGGCAATGCATATCACACGACCGCGACCATAGTTCTCGGCCCAGACCGCTGCGGTCCCCAGCAGCTTCTCTCGATTAGAGTCGCTGACATATCCGGCAATCGTCTCAGTGTAAGTAGCTGCGACGCCGAGCTTGTTGTCCGGCGTTGGATGCGCGGTCGTGCTCGTGCGAAAGACCGGCACGGAGCGATCAGGAAAGCCAAATGCCAACGGATGAGTTTGATCCACTTCGGTCGAGAAGAATGCTCCGGCGATCCGCTCGAGCGCGGCACGATCCGAAGCACCGGCGAATGTCTTGTTCTGCTCCGCATCATGATCGTGGCCGGAGGTTGGTCCGACGGGATTGTCGACGAGTCCCTCTTCTTTCATCTTTCGGATTGCGGATGCGATGGCGACGACCGTGCCTCCGGATCGGACGTATCGCTGTAAATGCTCTGCTGTTTGTGAATCAAGACCGCGATAACTTCCAGACGGAAGGACGATGACTGAGAACGTGTCCAAGTCTGCCGAAAGCAAATCGACGCCATCAATAAGTGTCACCGGGATTCCAAACCGCGTATCAAAAGTGTGCCAGATCGACCCGGCGTCCAGACCCGACGTTGCTTCGCCCACCACCAAGCAGACTTCCGGCTTGGGAATCACCAGATGCGAATTGCTGCCCAAGTCTGGCCCGAACGGTGTCAGGCCGCGGGTCAAACGCTGGATCGGGACAACGCCATCTTCGATTGCTTCCTGGATCATTTTCTTGGCAACTTTCCACTTCGACTGATTCACCGCTTTGAGAACAAGCCAGCTCCCCCGTCGGACTTCCGTTTTCGTACCCGCGATGGTCGCTTGAAAGGGTTCATAAGCGACGCGGACTTGGACTCCGTTGCGAAGAAGCTTGCCGACCAACCGCGGAGTCTCCAATGAAACCGGATCGATGCTGTAGGCGATCGCTTCGTCGTCTTCCGTTGAAGCTGCGTTTGGATTCGACTTCTTAGCGTTACTTTCTTGGTTCGACTTCCAACCGTCCGGCAGATCGCTCGTGAACTCGAGCACGTTTAAGTCAAACGCGAGCGGTGTTGTCCAAGCCGAGACGTCGTAGAAAATGTTCTCGCGAAACTTCTGAGTTCGCCGCATCAAGGACTCGAGAAACCGGTACTCGGGCTGATCGGTCGGAATCACAGCCGCAGTCCCGGCGGCAAGTCGGTTTCCGTTGACATTGATGTCTTGATCAGGAATCCAGACGGTAATGTCATGACGGCGCATCATCTTGGCCGCTGCCTGGACTCGGCTTCGGTCGCCATCGGCATGCAAAATGTACGCACGAATCGGCGATTGGGATGCCAATGCAAGCGATTCACGGAAGAAGGTGGTCTGATGTTGCAGCATTTCGGTTTTCAGCTTCCCAAGCATCCGCAGGCTTGAGAGTGACGTGCGAATCTGGTTCGCGACTGTCTCCCCAAACGTTCGATCGTATCGATCATTTTTTGAACGAAGCCCACGCGTGCTGCCTTGCTCGAAAAGAATCCCGATCGCGCCGTGGAGATCAGGGTAGGTGCTGCCCTTGCCCATGTAGAAGTCGTCAAAACGTTCTTCAGAAAAGTAGAGCTCGTCCGCCGCATCCAACGACGAGGCGTGCTCACGAGCAAACTTACGCGTCAAGTCAAAAACGCTTTGGGGTGTGAGCGGATTGTTTCGTTCTGGAATTCCGGGCTGGAAAAAGTAGCTGCTGGTTGAGCCCATCTCATGGAAGTCCAGTACAAGGTTTGGTTTCCATTGGTGGAACAGCTTGATCCGACCTTGGCTTTCGGGATGTACCGTCGGCAACCAATCGCGGTTTAAATCGAACCAGTAGTAATTCGTCCGTCCGCCCGGCCATGGCTGGTTGTGCTCCCGATCAATCGCTGATGGGTTCGCATAACGGCCTCGATTTTCATTGACCCAGTTCGCAAACCGATCAACTCCATCCGGATTGAGCGCCGGATCGAGCAAGAGCACGCTCTGTTTCAGCAAGTCATCGACTGCGTCGTTCCGGGCGGCGGCGAGATAATAAGCGATGGCCGGAAACGCATTCGCGGCGCTGGCTTCGTCACCATGGACACAGTATCCGAAGTACCCGACGACTTTCTGATCATCAAGAGAGTCTTTCTTGGCACGTCCGCTCGCCAGCTTGCGTCGGTCCTTACGAATCGCATCCAGGTCTAACGAGTCCGCATCGCTGGTGATCATCAAAACGAGCAACGGTCTCAAGCCATGTGTTTGGCCGTAGGGAAGGAGTGCGACTCGATCACTTTTTCGCGCGAGGTAGCGAGCGTAGTCGACCAATTGGTGATGACGCAGGTGTCGACTGCCGAGTTCGAATCC
>JBCCOI010000462.1:0-6320 GCA_039025515.1 Planctomycetota bacterium | reverse complement strand
TGCCAACATGGTTTGCCGCATGTCCTCATCGCTTTGGTCCATCTCAACGGCATAAAACTGAAATGCAGCGTTGACCAGCGTCATCAGCACGACGGCCATCGCGAGCGTGAGAAAGAGTTCGAGGAGCGTAAAGCCGTTGCGCCGACTCATAACGTTTGCTCCTCACCACTTCGTTCCGCCCACGCGGCCTCTTCTTCCAATTCCGCCTCCTCCAGGCCGAGTGCGGGGTCGATGTACCAACGATCGAGTGCATAAGTGGCGAGCTTTTCGGTGCCATCGCCGGCGTAGGCCGTGACCGTCACCCGGGCGCTCATCAATCCGTCCAGCTGACCGGGCAGAATCTCCACAGAATACGTGTAGGTCTCGCTCGATTCACTGTCATATGAAGTCGTCGGCACGTCGATCATCGTCGCCGGTGCCTGACCGGCCTGGACATTCAACAACATCTCACCGAGACGGTTCTGACAGATGATTCGCGCCGTGGCGAGCGCCCGAGCTTCACGCGCAGCGTCAACCCCCGTCCCGGCAATCTGCGACAGCACGGCCAAGCTGGTTCCCAGGATCGCAAGGGCGAGGATCATCTCGAGCAGTGAAAAACCGCTACGTCGTGGAGCAGCTTGCAATAAACTCATGAGTCATTCGCCTGCACGTCGGAGATGGTGACATCACCCGTGATGCCGCGCAGCATGACGGTGATCTTCCCATGCGTCGGATGCGTCAACGTGATCGCCGCCGTGCTGGTGGTTCCGTCGGGATAAAAAAGCACCGGCTGGCTGAATCCTTGTGCCATGTCCCCGGAGGTTTGTTGCTGGATCTCCATCGCACGGGCAGCCGAAACCACCGAGATGGACTGGACGGTAACGTCTTCTGGAAGTTCAACCTGCCGTACATCGGACTCGTCGACATCCATTGCGGCAAACACGCCTTGCTCGGCACCCGTCAGCAGCCCCGCTTGCGTGCCGGTTTGATCGAGCGCATTGACCGAATCCGCCAGCGAATTGTAAGGACGAACCCGAAGCGAATCGCTTTGCAGCTCCGCATCGATCATCAAAACACGACCTTGCCGCATTGCCTCGACTCGTGCCAGCACCAACTCTTCGCGAATCAGGCGTGCACCGCGGACGATCCGACGATCACCCAACAACCAAGCGACTTGGGGCATCACCAGCGCCGCGAGGACCGACAGGATTGCCAATACCAGCAGCAGCTCCAGCAGAGTGAACCCGCCTCGCCGGCTCGCGTTGCAATGGCGGTTCACGACTCGTTTCATCCGAATTTCTCTTCCGCAAATCGCGCAAGTGGTGTGTCAGAACAAACTCTTGGCCTAGCGCAACTCGCCAAGAGTATTGGCCTCGAAGGAATCGACGAAAGCCACTGCGGCTTCCGCAACGATTCAACGTGCCTCTGCAATGGTAAAAGGACGCTACGGCGCGACCACGATGTCGTCGTCGGACCCCATTTGACCGTCGATCCCGCCGCTGCGGATTTCGTAGCTGTTCCCGTTCACGGTGTATTTCAAATCATTCCCCCACGCGTCCTTGGGAATTTCTTTGATGATCGGAGCGACCCATTTTGCTTTCTTCGAGGCATCCGACGGACCGTCGCGAAGTGCCTCCAAGGATTCGGGGATGCTGTTCATTCGAATCTGGTACATGTCGATGTTCGACTGCAACATTTTCAATTGTGACTGGGTGGCATCGACGTTCGCTTGCTGACCGACGCCCACGACGTTGACCGCGACGATCCCGCCCAAGACGACGAGAATCGCGAGGACGAGCAACAGTTCAAGCAGCGTGAATGCAGCTCGCGAACGGCGGCGAATCGACGCTCGACGGTTGGCTGCGAGAGATCTGGATCGGCGGGAGACGTTTTTGCGTCGTGACATGGTGGGTCGTTGTCGAAATTGAGGGATTCTTGTCGAGTCACAGCGGACTAGCTGCCGGATGGACTTTCCAATCGGGGGGCAACGGTTGCCCGCCCATACATCTTAACCAACGGGCTAGAAAAAGGTTTCGCCCATCCGAGACCAGGCTTGGCATCCGGGGCGACCGAGAAATCCGGCCCAAGCGGACTGCCTGCATCGGTTATTCTGCTGTGGAAGTGCTAGAATGCACGGGAGTTCCGAATATTCTGTGGATGTTTTCCTGGGCGTCCGAACGTCACTGCATGACGGCAGTCCCTCGGACATCCGCTCCGTCCACAGCCCGACCCGCAAACCCTGCACTCGCAGCGGGCCTCGGAATGTCCTCCGATTCCTTTCACTTGTCTTGGAAAATAAGCCATGGCGGCACGCGACGATTCGGTGATCCGCGGCAGTCTCATCACCTGCCTGATCCTCCTTGTTCTGTCCTTGGCCTTGAACTTCATTTTATGGAGCTGGGGCGACACCCAAGCGGAAGAGAAATCGAACAAAGAACAGCAGCTCGCCGACGCGAATAACTCGATTCGAGACATGACCACCACCAACATCGACATGATGAAGATGCTCGGTGGCGAAACCATTTCTTCGAGCGACTATGAGAATTTTGGAAAGCTTGGAACCGAAAGTAGCGGCGATCCCAAATTCGATCAAATCGCGAGCGGCTTCTACAACGACATGAAGGTGTTTGGACAAGAAGTCGGCATGGAAGATCGGCACTACGGAAAACTCGCCGACTACTTCACCAACATCATTCGTGAACGCAACGAACAATACGGCCAGGCGCGCGATGAAGCGACGCGAATTCGTGCCCAGGCCGACTCGGACATCGCGACGGCTCAAGCCGCTCAGCAAAAGGCGGAAAGCGAGCGTGATCAACTCGCCAAACAGCTTGAAGAGGCCGAGGCAACTTTCGCGAACTACCGAAACGACATGCTTCAAAAGATGGAGCAAGCGCGGGACAGCAAGACAAAAAGCGAACGCGAGTTCCAGCAGCTTCAGCGTGTTGCGCGGCTGGAGAAAAAGGATCTGCTCGACAAACAGCGTGATCTTCAAAACACGATCAACACGCAACAGCTGGAGCTCAACCGACTCAGAGGTGGACGATTCGAGAATGTCCAGGGTGAGGTTCGGTTTGTTCTCCGTGGCGGGAATATCATCTCGATCAACTTGGGGTCGGCCGATGCACTTCGCCCCGGCGTGACGTTCGGAGTGATCGATCGGGATGAGACAGCAAGACTCCAAGATGCGGACGTCAAAGCGTCAGTCCAAGTGACAAAAATCTTAGGCCCGCACCTTGCGGAAGCTCGCGTCGTCGCGAGACCCGAAGTCGGAAACCCCATCATCGTCGGCGATGCAGTTTACTCGCCGTTTTGGGCTCCTGGCCGTACCGTTCGAATCGCACTTGCCGGCCCGTTCTATCTTGACAGCGATGACCGTCCCGATGACCAAGACCTGGAAGGAATGATCATCGCTGCCGGAGCCGAACTCGCCGACAATGGTGAAAAGGCTGGTCGAATTGACCCAAGCGTTCGATTCTTGGTGATCGGCGAAAGCCCAGACGTCGAAGGAGAAGTCGACGACCGCAAGGCCGCAGAAATCGCGAGAATTGGTGCCGCCAAACAGCGAGCACTGGAAGCGGGCGTGACCGTGATTCCTGCTTGGAAGCTGGAAGCCTTCCTGAAGACCATTGATGACTCCGTGACCACACCCCTGGGTTCCGCCGTCCGCGGAGAAGACTTCCCGGCCCGTCGGATCGGCGGCCCCGCAATTCGCCGACCAGTCGACCTGCCTTCGCTGTACACCGACCAACGCGATAACGTGCAACGCGGAAACGACATCGTCCGTCCATAGGACGAGCAGGCGGAATCTTTCCGTTTCGCGAGGTTCGCAAACAAGTTTTTTGACGGGCATGGCGATTTCCGCCATGCCTGTTTTCAGTTAACCACCGACGGCGGTTTGCCTCGTCATCGCTGCATGCTTTGCCGCCGCTAACCCGAGCGGGTCCTTACGGTCCGAACAATAGTCCATGATTGCTTCATAGCCGGTAACGTCGCCCGGTTCTGTTTGCGAAGCGATCTCTAACAACATGGGCACGATCGTCTGACTCGGGACATCGCTCGGCACATGCTTGACGGCAAACTCGACAGCTTCTGTTGGTCGACCGATCCGTGACAACAAGGCGACATAGGTTTCGATCGCTCCCGTCCCATGTTCATTCGCATCGACGTTCTTTGCCTTTCTCTCAAAGAGCTTGAGTCCGGCGTCGACGTGCTCTCCCAGCAGGATGGAATAGAACGCCGCGTATGCCGGATAAAAGTCAACGAACGGCTCCTCACCGGGATACTGAAACTGGTGATGAAGCTGCCGGCCGTATTGCGTAAGCTCCCATGCCTTTCGCAATTGAACGGGATCGGTTAACGGCGAAGCAATGCGAACCGTCGATGACAGATGGGTCGTGTCGAGGTGATAGCCGCCATCTTTCAACACCCAAGCCCGCTTGGAGATCATGTCGTAGAGCGTTTCATCCGGATCCGGCGATTCGTCTCGATTGGCAATATCCGCGCGTACAAGGTCCGTCAGTTCATCATAAAAGTGATCGAGTAAACGCTCACCGGCCGCCTGACGATCCGCCTTGCTACGCTGCGCCAGGGCTTGGTCAAAAAGTGTGATGCTGTTGCACGTGCCTTGAAAATCGAGCACGGACTGGAAACCTCGCCCCACATCCACGCCTTCGTGAAGCAGAACGCGTTGCATCTCGTCAAAATTGTCTTCCGTGATCTCGACCCTCTCGAGTAATCCACGAATCAACTCGTCATCGCCGATCGGTCGCAGGTACGTCCAACCTTCGAACACACGCCCCGCATCAATCAACATCTCACCGGTTTCGCGGCAGGCTTCGAGAAGTCCCGCTTCCAGTTGTCGCTCAACGGCTTCACTTCGCGGCGGTTCGTTCTCGCTGGTGACGATCGGCAGCCCCAGGGCGTTTCGAATCACCATCTTGCGAGCTTCAAACAACTCCATTGGCGATGCTTGCTTGCGGTAGTATTCGACCAATTGCTCGAGCAATTCCGCCGTCGAACCCTCGAAGCGTCGCAACGAATCAAATAGATCGATTGATGGAGATTCCGTCATGCTGATTCTTCCGGGTTGATTTCCGTGTACTGGTCCAACGCATCAAGGAGTGCTTTTAGCTTATCTGCCGCCGCCGGCAACAACCGGTCACATTGATCGGTCATGTCTGCCAACGGCCCTAAGATTTCATCACATTGATGCCTCACCTCAACGGCGATCGACTTGGCAACGCGCGAGCGATCCCGACAAAGTTCTAGCCTGGCTTTCGCTCTGGCCACCCGCTTTTGGGCCTCCAGCGCGCTGGGACGATCGACCGCTCGCGCCGCGGATTGCTTTCGCTGCAGATCATCGCGTGCTTCAGTAAGTTCGCGTTCTGCCAGTTCGCTCTGACGCCGCCAATACTGCGGCATCAACTCGCCAAAGTGCTGTTCGGCTCGCTGGACGGACAATCGAATCTCCTGCAGCGTTTTCTCCCAGTCACCGGCCAGCCCCAAGACACCCACCCGGAGCCGACGCAGTGACTCGACGTTTCGAACATCGCTGGTAGACATGTTGCGCTCCGTTTATTTCAGTCGGCCGAAGTTGACGCAAACTCTCGATCTTTCCAAGCAGCTTGCAGGCGACGCAAACCCTCTTCCATTGAAACACGCACACGATAGCCCAAACGCTGTTTCGCCGCCGAAATATCAAAGTAATGATCCTTGGCAAGCTGCGCAGCAACAAATCGAGTCATCGGCGGTTCCTCTCTTCGTCCCGTGAGTCGATAAACGGTCTCCAGCAATCTTCCGGCCAGATCGGCGGTCCGCAAGGATACGCTTTTCTCGGGAATCGGGACGTTGGCGATTTCGCAAATCTTCTTTAGCCACCAGCCGCACTCCACGGGTTCGTCTTGTGCAATGAAGTAGGCTCGTCCACCCGCAACATTCGGTTGTTCCAAAAGACTATCGAGGGCATCCAAGTGAGCCGCCGCCGCATTGACGACATGCACGGTATCAATCTTGTTTCGACCATCGCCGACGATGCGAAGCTTGCCCTTGATCGCACGGTCGATGACCCGCGGTAATAAATGAGGATCGTCTTCGCCCCAAACCAAATGCGGACGCAGTGCGCATGTGCAAAGCAAATCATCCGCGTGAGCATTCAAGACGGCTTGTTCGGCGAGCGCTTTGGTCTCCGGATAGGCGCACAAGTATCTTTCGGGGTACGGCTCCGACTCATCGACACCGCGTTGATGTTCGCCACCAAACGTGACACTGGGGCTGCTGGTGAAAACGAGCGTGCGAATCTTGCTCCGCTTGCAAGCGTCGATCACGTTGAGTGTCGCCTG
>JBCCOI010000461.1:0-6324 GCA_039025515.1 Planctomycetota bacterium | reverse complement strand
TCGTGATCGACACTGCAGTGCATGCCGTCCCACATGCCGACGATCACCCAGTCTTCATCCCCGATCGAACCGGACCAGTTATTGGACGGTGCCTTCCACGCTTCGTGATCCTGCAATCCGATGTAGATGTTGTAGGGCTCGTGATCGTCGGCCTCGACCATGTAGATCTCGCCAAGAGGAATGTGATGGTAGTGCATCATCGACTTCCCACCGTCCCAGGTCTGATAGATGCCACCATCGGATCCGAGAAACATGTGGTCGCCATCTCGTGGATCAATCCAGAGCGTCCGGTTGTCACCAAAGTTCGTTTTGAACCGATCCGCCTCCGGGCCCATCGGCCAAGTCTTTCCACCGTCAAGGGTGTAGTACATTCCCGTGCCGATGATGAAGATCTTGTCGGGGTCATCGGGATCGACACAGATCTTGTTGAAGCTGTAGGCGGCCTTACCGCTCACGTCGAGTACAGCGGGGTCGTTCAGTCTTTCCCAAGTCTTACCGGCGTCAAATGACCGATAACACTCGCCACCGATGAGATTATCAAACGAGTGGTCCGTGAACTCATCGAACGGAACGGGCGCGTCAGGATCAACACCTTCTTTGAGGTTGAGATTCTGCACGACCGCGACAAGCACGTCAGGATGATTGTGTTGGAGATCGATGCCGATCCTGCCAAGCGGGCCTTCCGGAAAACCTCCGCCCGATAGCTTCTTCCATGTGTGCCCTCCGTCAGTGCTCTTGTGGATTCTGCTTTTTTCTCCACCCGGTTCGAATGTCCATGGAAGGCGTACCTTCTGGTAGCTCGAAGCGTAGAGGATGTTTGGATCCGCAGGATTGAGGGCGATGTCGATGACTCCCGTTTCGGCATCAACGTAGAGCGTCTTGGCCCAAGTCTGACCGCCGTCTTCGGTGAGATAGACGCCCCGCTCGTCATTCTCTGAAAAGAGGTTGCCCATCACGGCTACCCAAACGATGTCTGGGTTTGACGGATGGATGATGATCTCCGCGATGTGCGAAGACTCCTTCAAGCCCATATTGGTCCAAGTCTTTCCGGCGTCTGTCGATTTCCAGATACCGTTTCCGTAATACGAAGACCGCGCGTTGAAGGCGTCGCCCGTTCCGACCCAAACGATATCCGGGTCCGTGGGCGCGACTTCCACATCACCGATGTACGTGGTTCCCAGATCATCCGTGATGCAATCAAACGTCGTGCCATTGTTCGTCGTTTTCCACACTCCGCCCGCCCTTGGAGCCACGTACCAAGTGTTCCTTTGGTCGTTTCCTGGATCGAGTGGGATCGCCAACTCGCCGACCCAGGCGCTCGCGCGGTAGGCGCCGAAGTTCCTGAAATGGAATCCCTCGCGATCCATTTCCTGTGCTATTAGAGGGACAGACAATGTCATCGTCGACACGACAGCGAGCACAAAGAGCATCACGTGTCCCAACTGTTTCGTTTTCACCGGTGTCAACTCTCTCTCGTTCATCAAAGCTTTTCCATGGAGCGCGGCGTTTCTCTGTTCGCGATCCTTCAACGTTAGCCGGCTGCAGATCCGTCGCAATGGCCTGGATACCTGCTGCCCGCGGCAGCATCGTGAACGACCGAGGTCCCCAGTGTCCTCTTCACTCCGCCGAGGGAAACGATCGACCCCGTAGAGCGGTGTTAGTGGTGCACCGAGACGGGTGAGCGGCTAGACTTTTGTGGTTCTGCGGAATGACCCGCGCGGCATACTCATCGGCTTTTCTCCCATGCGCTCCCCATTTGGAAAGCGTCGACGGTCCTTGACCGGGACGGCTCGTCGTCGACTGCAGTCTGAGTTGAAATCATCGTCGCCACAATCATCTCGACTACGGCGTCGACGGCCCAGGATCGAAACACTGTGCGATCGCCGCGTGATGGCCGCCGACCCAATCATTAGCGAGATCGCGAGCTCGGTTTCCGGTTCCCTCGAAGATGAAGACGGCGATTCGAGTGACTGGATCGAGTTCTTCAACGCGGGTGACGAGGTCGTTGATCTCGGCAATTGGGCCCTCACGGACGATCCGAGTACTCCAGGTCAGTGGCGATTCCCGGCCTCGACGATTCTCGCACCGGGCGAGTTCTTGGTCGTCTTCGCATCCGGCAAGGACCGAGCCGATTCGGGACAGAATCTCCATACCAACTTTCGCTTGTCGGCCGACGGTGATTATCTCGCCTTGCTGACGCCCGACCTGTCCGTTGTCGATCAATACTCGCCCGAGTTCCCGGCGCTGCGAACGGACGTTTCCTATGGACCGGAATTCTTCGTTGATCAAACGGTCACGATCGGCGACAACGCAAACTACTTCGTCCCCTCGGATGCATCGCTCGGTACGAACTGGACGGAAGCTTCTTTCGACGACGCAGCTTGGTCGTCCGGCCCTACGGGGGTTGGATACGGCATCGCGCCACCTGGATTCGACGTGACGTATATTAAAGCTCAGCCTTCGGGCAGCTTCAACGGCGTCGTGAACTCACTAGCGATCGCCGAAACCGTTTTAGCAACTCCGGAGTATCAGCAAACGGTTGCCGAAGCTCGCGTGGAAGTGATCAACTTCTATGGAACGGGTGGCGGAGGCCGCTATGGAAACGACATCGCGTTTCCGACCCAGCAGATTGGTCAAAACATCGACAACTTTGTCATACGGGCGACGACCCAAATTGAGATTCCTGCGGCAGGATTATATTCCTTCGGAGTGAATTCCGATGACGGTTTTTCATTTTCGATGAGCGGCCCGGGCGGAACATTTAGCACCGAGTTTGCGGGTACCCGCGCCGCTCAGGATACCATCGGCGTCTTCGACATTACGCAAGCGGGAACGTATGAAGCTGAGTTAGTGATGTTTGAAGCCGGTGGCGGGGCGAGTGTCGAACTCTTCGCCGCAGCCGGGCAGCACACAAATTTTGATGCGAACGTGTTTGATCTGGTGGGCGACATCGCATCGGGTGGCTTGGCCGCCGCCGTACCTTATGTCGCCGGTAACAACCCCTGGGTCAACACGGACGTTTCAACCGAGATGCAATCGGTCAATGCAAGTGTTTATGTTCGCCATGAGTTTCCGCTTGCGAACGCAGCGGGCGTTTCTTTGATCGAGCTTGATGTTCTGTATGACGACGGTTTCGTCGCGTACATCAACGGTACGGAGGTCGCGCGACGCAACGCACCGGTGAGCCCCAGCTTCGATGCGACCGCGTTGACTTCTCGCGAACTGAGCGATGTGGTCGTCCCCGAATCCATCATCCTGGATGCGAGCGCGGTCGATCTACTCGTCGATGGCGAGAACGTCTTGGCGATCCATGGTTTGAATGACCAGGTCAACGACGAGAGCTTTCTGATTTCTGCTGATCTTCGTCTTGTAAGTTTTGCGTCCGCGCAGCCGCGTTTCTTCCAAACTCCTACGCCGGGCACGTTCAATGTTGACGGCTCGCTCGGATTCTTGCAGTCGATTGCTTCTGACGTCACCGCGGGCTTCTACGAAACCACACAGACCGTCACGCTGACGTCCCCTTCCGCGGGGGCAACGATCATCTACACGACGGACGGATCCGAACCGGAATCCAATAACGGATCGGTCTATCAAGGCCCTTTGACCATCGGTGCGACGACCGTTCTTCGGGCCAAGGCAATTCGTGACGACTTCATTCCGTCGTACAGCAAGACATGGACTTACTTGTTCCTCGATGACGTCTTGCTTCAGTCAAACGACGGAACGGCTCCAGAGGGTTTTCCGGCGACCTGGAACACCAATCGCGTTGACTACGGTATGGATCCCGATGTGATTAACGCCGTCGGTGCGGAAGCGGTGAAAGATGCTTTGCGTTCGATTTCAACGTGGACGATTAATACCGATGTCGACAATCTGTTCGATCCGGAAATCGGAATCTATTCCAACGCACAGCAAGACGGACGCGACTGGGAACGTCCGGCTTCGTTCGAGCTAATACATCCTGACGGCAGCGAAGGCTTCCAGATCAACGGGGGCGTTCGCATTCGAGGCGGATTTAGTCGCGGTGATTTTAATCCCAAGCACTCCTTTCGACTCTTCTTCCGCAGCGAGTACGGCGAAAGCACACTGAATTACCCCCTGCATGGTCCCGAGGCTGCGGACACGTTCAGAAAAGTCGACCTGCGGACTCCGCAAAACTACTCTTGGTCCAGTCGCGGCGATGCGAGCAACCAATTCATCACTGAGTTTTTTTCTCGCAAGAATCAGCGATTGATGGGTCAACCTTCGACCCATAGTCGGTGGGTTCACCTTTATCTTAACGGCCAATATTGGGGACTCTTTCAAACCCAGGAGCGTGCCGAGGCGAATTTTGCGGAGACCTACTTTGGCGGGTCAGCAGATGACTACGATGTCATCAAGCCCGAACGTGGCCCCTATGAAAACTCGGCCACCGATGGTGATATGGCCGCTTTCACTCGGCTTTACGAGTTGGCGGCGCAGCGTGCTACCGACGGCATAACGCCGGCGTTCGTCGATGACACTTTCTATCTTGCGTCGCAGGGGCTTGCCCCCGATGGAACACGAGATCCCGGCCTCGAAGTACTCGTCGATGTGGACAATGTCATCGTCTACATGATCGAGATTCTTCGTGGCGGGAATTTTGACGCGCCGATCTCGAAGTTTCTTGGGAATCGGCGAATCAATAACTTCTATGCCGTTCGCAACCGCAACGGGGAAGAGGGATTTCAGTTCTTCGTCCACGATGCCGAACACACGATGCGGAATCTGGATGGGACGCCTCGATTGCAAGTCGATCGCAACGGGCCGTACAACGATCCCAACTTTGACAACATTGTGGGCTTCTTCAATCCGCAGTGGCTTCACCAGCAGCTGATGGCCAACGCGGAGTACCGACTGCGGTTTGCCGATTTGGTCCAAGCGAACTTGTTCGGCACCGGACCGACGACGACCGAACGACTGCTCGAGTCCTGGCAAGAGGAAGCCGATGTGCTTCACGATGCGGTGATCGCCGAGTCTGCTCGTTGGGGTGACTCGCACAGTTCGCGAACGAACAACCCGATCGGTCAAAGCGATTATTTGAATGCGATCGCGGACATCAAGAACAACTATTTGCCGTTCCGGAACGACGTGATCGTCAACCAGCTTCGGCAAACCGTGCTCGGCCTTTCCGATGGCACCGGTGGCTACACCAACATCGTCTCGGCACCGCTTTATCCGTCAGTCGACGCGCCGGAATTGAGGCTCAACGGCAGCGAGTTCTCTGGCGGCTCAATTACACCGGGTGATCGATTGACGCTGGCCGGTCCGCAAACGGTTTTCTACACGATCGACGGCAGTGATCCGCGATTTTCCGGTGGGGCCTTGTCATCCTCCGCAATCGAATACGTTACCGATTTCGAAAACCGGACTTTGATTGATTTAGGACAGTCATGGCGATACGACGATACCGGCAGAGACTTGGAAACTTCATGGCGATCGACTTCGTTTGATGATTCACTTTGGTCTTCCGGTAATGGGGAACTCGGTTATGGCGATGGAGACGAAGCGACGGTCGTGTCGTTCGGTTCGGATGCCAACGACAAACACATCACCAGTTACTTCCGTAAGTCCTTCAACCTTGATCGCACCGATGCCAATCGATTGAGCTTGCAAGTCCGTCGCGACGATGGTGTGGTCGTTTACGTCAACGGCAACGAAGTCGCCCGCGATAATCTTCCTGCGGGTACGATCGACTATGAGACACGAGCCAACGGACCCATCGGTGGTGATGCCGAAAGCACTCTGATCAGTTTCGATCTCGATCCGTCGCTTCTGGTGGAGGGCAATAACGTGATCGCGGTTGAAATTCATCAGTCGTCGCCCACCAGTAGCGACATCAGCTTCGACCTTCGTCTGACTGCCAGTTTCGGCGAGCTGCCGGAGATTGTCTTGAACGATACTGCGACGATCGCCGCACGTTCCCGAGACACCAACGGCGAATGGTCGGCGCTCTCGCAAGCTGATTTCCTGGTGCCTCGAACTCCAGCAACCGCCGAGAACCTTCGCGTAACCGAGATCCATTATCATCCGGCCGTCGAATCAGATGCTGAGTTCATTGAAGTCAGGAATACGACCTCCGGCGTCAGCGCGACGATCCTCTCTCTGGCCGAAGTTTCACTTTCGGAGGGACCTAGTTCGCCGCTGATTCTTGATGCAACCAAGGAGCTTGGCCCCGGACAGTACGGGCTATTCGTCCGCGACATCGCTGCGTTTCAGGCGACCTACCCGAACGTGCCCGCCGAGATGATTCTGGGCGAGTACGCAGGTGGCCTTCGCAACAGCGGCGAACAGATCAAGATCGAC
>JBCCOI010000460.1:0-6357 GCA_039025515.1 Planctomycetota bacterium | reverse complement strand
AATCCGGAGACGGAAAAGGCAGCCATGAGGATGGCCGAAATGTCGATCAACAGACTCCATGCGGTCCCACTATCGCGTCCCTTGTGGAGGTCGTTCATCACGGCGATCGCGTTACTGGAAGTGACCGTGACGCCATAGCGTCCGCTCGCGCGGTCGACAAAAGCATCCGCGGCGTAGCCGGGGCTCTTGTAGACGATCATGCATTCATATTCGTCTACCTCAAACTCTTTGACACGGCCTTTTAATTGGTGCCGCTCACGCAAGGTCTCTGCGATTTCCAGCCGATCGACTTCGCCCTCGAGTACGTCGATTTCGAGCTCACCCGCGAAGTCTTCGACGGTCTGTTCACTACCGCCAAGCCATGTGGGGTGGTTTAGCGTGATGCCGGTGAGGGCGAAAAACATCATCGCCGCAAAGCCGACCATCGAGAGATAAATGTGCAACCAACGGAAGGCCGCTGCACTCTTGCGATAGAGCGCTCGCCGAAACGACTTGGGTTTCGGCGGTTTGCTCGACTGGTTTGGCGTGCCTCGTCCCTCAGGTTTCTTTCTTGCTCCTTCTTCCATCGTCGTGGCC
Source organism: Planctomycetota bacterium (assembly GCA_039025515.1). Lineage (GTDB taxonomy): Bacteria > Planctomycetota > Planctomycetia > Pirellulales > Pirellulaceae > Stieleria. The sequence continues at coordinate 5,781 of JBCCOI010000460.1, read as the reverse complement.
GCCGCATCGGAGTCCTGAGAGACGCTCTGCTAATTCACCGGACGGAACTCGAAAGCCGCCTTGGTGATCTCGATGTTGCCCTTCAAGTCGGTCTTCTCAATTGGCTGATCGCCCCACTCGATCGGTTGCCGAATGATTTTGTACGTTCCGTTCTCGCGTGCTGCTTCCAGGCAAAGCGTGTATTTGCCCGGCGGGAGCGGCTTGCCCGCATTGTCGGTTCCGTCAAAGTGTGTTTCGTAGTCGCCAGGACCTCGCGTCGCACCGGAAATGCCATCGACCAAGTCGGTTTTCTCAACCATCTTTCTCATGCGGTCGTTGCGGTACCAACGAGTCAGGTCGCGGTGCCAACGTGGCCCGGGCTGATCCGTCTGCCACCACAGGGTCGCCGTCTTGACCGGATATCCGTCGGTGTCCTCAAGCCAGACGGCCAAGTAGGGCCGGCGATACCGAGTACCGCCGGGCCGTTCGAGCTTGAACCACACGTGAAGTCCTGCTTCTTCGGAGGAGTTAGCCTTGCTCGGTTCATTCGCAGCGTCAGCACCGAAGACGATGGTGGGAAGTGCGAGAAACATGATTAACAGAAGTGTTCTAGTCATCTCATCAAGGAATGAGTCGGGTATGAAATTCGTCTCTACAAAAAGACCTCCACCACGCGGTTGTACCGCGCGGCGGAGGTCATCAAAACTTGAATCAACCGGCAGCACGACGCAGTTCGTCTGCTTTGCGCTGAGCCTTGTCGGCGGCGCGTTGGGCCGCATCGGCGGCACGCTGGAGCTCATCCGCTTTCGCCTGCGCTTCATCTGCGGTCATCGACGACTCTTCCGCAGCATCTTCGTCGGCCGTCGATTCGCTGTCGTCTTCAGATGCTTCATCAGATTCTTCAGCTTCCACCGCTTCGGCTTCGGCGGCCTCCGCTTCCTCGTCCGCCTTTAGCTTCGCCTCCGCCTCGGTGAAGCTGATCAGCTTGTCGCCGTCGCTGTCAGCGGCCTCGGCAAATGTTGCCATCCGAGAGCCGAGTTCGGCGAAGCTCAGCTTGCCGTCTTTGTCCGCGTCCTTTCGCATCAGCATCTTCGCATTCGCGGTTGCCTCGCTGCCACGGCCACGACCAAAACCCGAGAAACTCATCGGTTGCACGGCTTCCGGTGTCACCATCGGATTCGGATCGTACAAGACGAACTTGGCAAACCCTTCGTTCTCACGGTCGATGCCGAAGAACAGCAAGCGTCCGCCCATGTTGAACAAACGCATCGAAGCGTCGACGCCATCGATGGATTCCGCCAACGTGCTCCAGGAGTCTGACTCCGTGTCGTAGACCTCCAGCTTTGCACACTCGCTGAAGTGGCTGCCGTCGGTGCTGAAGCCTCCGAAGAGATAAATCTTCGTTCCGTCAACGGCAACCATCGGGAAGACACGTGAGGAACTTGGAGAAGCAACCGTCCGCCAAGTGCGGTCAGCCATGTTGAACACGTCGATGGTCGACTCGATGCTCATTCCGCCACCGAGTCCACCGATCATGTAGTACTCATCGCCCACGATCGCTCCGCCAAAACTGCGGCGAGGATGCGGGATCTGGACATTGGGTAGCGGTGCGATGTCCGTCGAGTCTCCCCACCAGTGAAGCACCGTGTCCCTCAGTCCGCTGCCGGCTCCGGCATCGCTGCCGGCGAACAACCAAATCGCGTCGTCGTGCGTGACGGCATGAGCCATCGCACGAGGCTGCGGTAGCGAGGTTTCCACCATGTTCCATTGCTGCGATTCCGGATCGAACTCCAGCACATCGTTGATCGCCGCGAACTTCGATTCGCCAAAGTTCATTCCGCCGGCAACCACCAGTGTTTTGGATTCGCTGTTTTGCTGGTTGACGACACCCGCACCGCTCTGAACCGGCATCGGCATGTCGGGCAATCGTTTGGAGGTTTGATTGGGAATGTCAAACACGAATGCTTCGGACGAGAAAGCTCCTTCGCTGAAGTCGTGGGGCTGCCAACTCTTGTTTCCGCCGAAGGCGTAGAGCTTGGTTCCGTCCATGATCAACGCTTGCGAGTGCTTTGTTTCACCATCGTAGGGAAGCGACCAAGAAACAACTTTCGCGGCAACTTCTGCACCGGGATCGACTTTCAGCGATTCAACAACGCCCGTCCGGCCGGTCATTCCGCCGGTTCCGCCCAACGCAATCAAACGATCTTCGCCGAACGGAACGAGTCGCAAGAACATCCGCGGGAACAATAACCGGTCGGCGACTTCCCAAGCACTTCCGTCATTCGAAAGACGATAGACGATGCCCGACGCGCCGGTCGAATAGAGGTGTCCGCCGACGGCAAACGTGCTGGTTGCGAAGCCGGTCATGCGGCTGTCGCTGACCAATTCGGGTCCTTCGCTCCACTCACCGGTTTCCGGATCGTAAACCGAAGTGGTTCGCAGGAAGCCATTCGGGCTGATCCCGCCAAGCACATAAAGCTTGCCGTCGTGTGCGGCACAAGAAAGAGCTCGTGTTTGATAACCGGGGCCGTCCAGTTCTTGCCAGCCCGCGTCGGGGTTGTCCAAGTCGAAGGCGTGCATGGTGTCGTACCACGGTGCGTCACGAGATCCGCCTTCACCTTGCAGGTCCCAGCCTCCGACGACGTAGACCGTTCGTCCGACGATGGCCGCATCCAATGAGGATCGCGGTGCGGGCAGCGGCGCGAGTTCGGTCCACTCGTTCTTTTCGATGTTGTAGCGAACGAAATAATCCGTTGAGTTGAAGACCGCCTCATCTTCGCCTTCGCCATTCAGGAAAGATAACCCACCGATTCGATAGATGTCTTTTCCGTCGGTCACCAACGCGGTGCTCTGCGCGGAGTCATGCATCGCGAGTTCTTCCCACTCCGCCGCAGCGTCATCAATCTTGATCCGGCGGAAGTGATTGACGAGCAAGTCTTTGCCGAAGCCGTGGGCTTCACCACTGTGTCCGCTGAAGACGTAGAGGTACTCGCCTACGGTGCAAGCGCCGAAGCTGGTGAGCGACTCGGGCAACGGCTTATGAATCTTGGATGTAGAAATCAACATCCGAACAGGCTCTGGAGTCAGCTTGTGATCTTTGAAAATCAGTTCGCGCGTTTGGCGGTTTCCGGCGGTGGAGGTCTCGACCGTCAAGCATCGTGACGGCAAGAAGAAACCATCGACCTTTGACCATTCAAAGCGGTTCGTCTTCGTCGACGTAATGTCGCCGGTTTTCGGATCTCGGTAGGTTACCGTCGTGATCTCGGGGAGCACCTTGCCTTCGCCGGCATCGAACTGCGCGACGTTGGAAATTTCGAACCACCGTGAATCGCTTTTACGATGCACTTCACGGATCAATCCGTCATGGATTCGAATGGTGCCGTTTCCGTCGGTGCGTTCGACATAGACGCCGAACTCGGGGGCGCCCTGTTCATCGGCAAGCTTCACCTCGTTGGGTTGCTCACTGGGGCGACGATGGCCGATGACAGACATGAGTTTGGAATTCACCCAGGGTTGGATCGCGTCGTCGCTGATCGACAATTCGTAGTCGAAGTCGTCGGTCACGCTGATCGATCCTTCGTAGGACACGCCATCGGTGATGACGGTGATGTCGGCGCTGAATCCCGGGAAATTTTCCCATGTCGCACGCGCATCGTGCGCCACTTTCATTGCCTGGGTCGCTCGAACGTTCCCGGAAGTTGTGGACGACTCTGTGGTCGTGGTCAGCACTTCTTCCGCATATCCGAGGCTGCTGATGGAGATCAGCAGTCCGCCCAGAAAGGCTGTAATGGTTTGACGTTTCATCTTTCGGTTGGCTTGTGGAAACTTGGATTGGGAGCGGACCCGGATCAGTTATCTTCCGGATCGACGAACGTTGCGGTGAGATAGTGCATTGCGGAGGTGTACTCTTGGTCGCCCAGGGTACCGCTCACACCGGTCAGCGTGTGACCCACCATGATCGCATTCATTCCGTCTTCGACTTCCTTGTCGTTGAAGAATACCTTTCCGGAAGCATCGGTCGAGCCATTTCCTTCCTCGTGTCCGTCTTCGCAGAAGAGTTTCACATCCGCACCCTCGAGAGGCTTTCCTTTCCAGAGGACATAGACTTCGACGCCCGAATCGGTGTCGACGGCATGAGCTTGTAGGTCCATCTTTTCGAACGGCTTGCAGCTCGAGAACTCGGTCGGCATTTCGCCACCCAGGTGCTGCGTGTAGTACTTCAGCATTCCGCCATGATACACGCCGTAGGTTGCTTGACTCACAAGATCCGCGTCGGCCGGAATTGAGGTAATGGACTTCTTGCCGACGAAGTCATCGGATTCAAATACCTTTGTTTCGACGGGAATTGTTTTCCCGTTGGCTCGCATCATGATTTCAGCTTTCGCAATTCCTTCGGGCAGCTTGTAGGTGCGATCGGTGATGCCTTCGCCGAAGAAAAACTCGGCGTTGCCATCTTTGTCGACCATTAGCCAGGGGAAGTGTGCGTTGGCAACGGAACAAACCAGCAGTAGTGAGAGCGAGATAACCAAGCGTTTCATGTTATGTATTCCCGTGTCAGTGTCGTGATACAGTCGATCAATTCAATCCAAAAGCAACCAATCAGTTCTTGCCGATGGCGTAAAGCTTGTCGCCACGACGAATGAGCAACTGATTTCCAAGCGGCGTCGCAGCGTACAAGACGTTGCCGCTGCCAAACCCACGTGAATTGTTATCACCGGCCTCTTCGGGCCAACATCGGTTCTCCGATAATTCTTTGCCATCTTTCAACGAGATCACACTCGTGGTCCCCTTGTAGCCGAACAAGTAGATCAAATCGCCGGTAACGATCGGTGTGGCCCAAATACCGCCTGCATCCGTGCGGTCGACGGAGACTTGTTCGCCGGTTTCCAGATCCAACCGATAAAGGATACCGGTGCGGTTAACGATCGCTGCGGTATTACCGGCAACCACTGGGCTTCCGAAACTGCTTGTCGCCTTTTTAGCTTGCCACTTGTAGTCGGCTTTCCATGATCCGTCGGCGGTTTTTGTGACTTCGATCAGACCGTTGCTCGCGGCGTTTGCACCCGGGCTGGTTTCGCCGCGACCGTCGGAGGCACCGATTAAAAATTGCCCCTTGCCGGCCGGAGCTGGCGTGCATGAAGAATTGCTGGAAATCCCCTCGAACTCCCACAGTCTAGCTCCATCCTTTGGATCGAGCCCGATGATTTTTCCGATCGCGCTGCAGACCAGTTGTTGTCCGCCTTCGACATCAATCAAGCGTGGCGAACCCCAAGAGGTCGAACCAACACCTGCGGACTTCCATTGTTGTTCGCCGGTTGCCGGATCGATCGCCAACACGTACGGGTCTTCGCTGCGTTCCACCCACACAAAGACTGATTCTCCGTTCGATTCCAACGAAGCCGCCAGCCCGTGACGCGCCTCGATGGGACCGAACTCATCGACCAGGTTTCGTTCCCAAACCTTCTCGCCGGTCGGTGAAACCGCAACCAAGAGTCCGCCTTCGAAAAAGGTAACGAAGCCAGCTTCGGTCGCGACTGCCGCAGGCGCCGCCCGGCTGACCATCGGTGAGTTCTTGTAAGGAGTGGGGTTTGCGACATCGACTTGCCAATTCTTCGACCCGTCGGCGCTGCTAAAGGAAATGACGTGGTAGTTGTCCTTGTTGTCGCCGCTTGTTGAAGTCACAACGATTTGATCATGGGCGACGATCGGAGTCGACTGACCGTATCCTTCGATGTCCGCAGTCCACGCGATGTTTTCCTCGGGCGACCAAGAGGTCGGAAGCTTCAAGTCCGAGGGTAGTTT
>JBCCOI010000459.1:0-6383 GCA_039025515.1 Planctomycetota bacterium | reverse complement strand
GATACCCCATGCCTCGGGACTGTGAGGGGAGCGATGAAGTCTTCGTTGGGCGAATCCGCAGCGACATCAGTTCTGGTGGCAACGGAATCGCGTTTTGGTGCGTGAGCGATAACCTTCGAAAAGGTGCGGCGACCAACGCCGTTCAGATCGCCGAGCTCCTGCAAAAATCGATGGCATCGGCGGTCTAGGTCGTGCGGCGTACGTTCGCACTCACGATCGCCTATGACGGAACTGACTTCGCCGGCTGGCAGATTCAGCCAGACCTTCCGACGATCCAGGGGACACTCCAGCAGGCCATCCGAAAGTCGACCGGACAGTCAGTTGTGGTCACCGGGAGTGGGCGCACCGATGCGGGCGTTCATGCGGTGGGGCAGGTCGCCAGCTGCAGGTTTGACGACTGGACGGCTTCGGACGGCGCATTGCTCAAGGCAGTAAACTCCCGCCTTCCCGATTCGATCGTTGTACTTGAAGTGGTCGAAGCCCATCCCGATTTTCATGCGATTCGAGATGCTTTGGGGAAGCGTTATCGATACCAGTTGCAAGCCAGACACCAACGCAATCCTTTTGAACACCGCTATCGGTGGCGACTTCGTCGCAATCTCGACGTAACGGCGATGCAAGAAGCGGCGGAGAGGATCGTGGGTCATCGAGATTTTTCATCTTTCGAATCGGCGGGCGCGGAGCGAAAATCCAGCGTCCGTAACGTCACGGATTGCGTGGTGTTGCCGTCGTCAGACTTTGACCAAACGGGGCATCTGGCCGTCGAAGTGGAAGCGAACGGGTTTCTCTACAACATGGTTCGAAACATTGTCGGAACGTTGGTCGAAGTCGGGTTTGGGAAGCAGGATCCGGGCTGGATAAACGAGGTTCTGGAGCGGAAAAACCGCATCCATGCCGGACCAACGGCACCGCCTCGTGGCCTTTTCCTCAAGCAGGTGGACTATCGTCCGGGCTTTGAGCCGGCACCTACATCGGATAGACATTCCCAATTAACCAATCCTTAACAAAACTTTGTTTGCCATACGGAATAATGTTGGTCGAGCGGTTGCGATTCGAAATGCGAACGGCAGTAGTTTGCTTTGATCGGTCGACGAATCTTTTCTCAAACTCGCGGCGCGGGCCCGTGCCGGGTATAGATGTCGGTTGAAGCAGAAGCCACCGAGCCGGTCCTGGATGATGTGACGAGAGACTTCGTCCGTCGGACGATGCACGCTGGACTGGTCGAGTTATCCGATGTGAAGAAAGTCGTCGTTTCTCTCATGGCGGACGGTCAGACCTTTACACCGGTACGGTTGGCCGAGGGTTTGGTCAATGCCGATCTGCTGACGCCCTGGCAGTCTCGCAAGCTTCTTGCCGGAAAGGGTCGTGGCTTCTTCCTTGGCAACTACAAGCTGCTCCGTCCGCTCGGAAAGGGTGGCATGGGAGTTGTTTTTCTCGCCCAGCATTCGGTGATGAACAGGCAGATGGCATTGAAGATTTTGCCAGCCGAAGCATCGAAGGACGAGCGCCGGATCGAGCGGTTCAAAGAGGAGGCGAGAGCTTCGGCCAAGTTGGAGCATCGAAACATCGTGCAGGCTTTTGATTTTTCGCAGGCCGATGGAAAGCTGTTCATCGTGATGGAGTACATCGAAGGCGTTGATTTGCATCGAGCCGTCTCTCGTGACGGAGTGATGTCACCGCCGGAGTCATTGGACGCCGTCATCCAGACCACCGACGCGCTCGCACACGCGCACCAACGAGGGATCGTTCATCGAGACATCAAACCTTCCAATCTATTGCTTCGCAGCGATGGTGTCGTGAAGGTCAGCGATATGGGATTGGCGCGGATTGGATTTACACCGGGCAACGCTGACGCGCCCAATCGTTTGACCGGAACCGCCGACTTCATTGCGCCCGAACAAGCGATCGATAGCCAGACGGTCGATGCTCGGGCGGATATTTATTCGCTAGGTTGCACCTGGTACTTCCTGTTGACGGGGCGACCACCGTATACGGGAAGCAGCGTTGCACAGCGGTTAGCCAAGCATCAAACGGCGAAGATCCCTTCGGTTCTGGAAGTTCGGCAGGATTGTCCCAAGCCGATGGCGTTGCTGATCCAGCGGATGATGGCAAAGCGGCCGTCCGAACGGCCCGAGTCGGCGGCTGAGTTGCTTCACACGCTACAGCGACTCTCGAAGAATTCGCCTCCTCGGGGCGAGTTGGCCAATCGGCAACCAGAGGTGCGGGCGCTCGCTTCCTCGGATGATTCCTCGAATCCCTTCGACGACAGTGGCCCGCTGAAAGATGCAACGCCCTCGTCGGTGGCCGATACGGTTGGGGAGATCGATTTCGGGAGCTTGCCTCCGATCGATCTGGCTACCGCCCAGATCATCAATCAATCGCCTGCGACTGAGACCGCTCCGCAATTCAGGTCGCCGCAGCCGATCGCAAGGGGCAACTCGACGCGGCCGGCACAGGATGCGCAACAGAGCATGTTGCTGGGAGTGGGCTTGGCGCTGTCGATTCTTGCATTACTCACTGTCGTCGGCGTGACGCTCTACACGATGACGCGGCCCACCGAGAGTCGTGGTGCGGGAATTAAGGCGGTGGAGACGACTGACGAAAACGGCAAAAAGCAGATCACAGTGATCGATTGAGTCAGTCCATCGTGGGGCCGGGAGCCTATCGCGTCTTCACTTGGCAGCAGCTAAGCTCTGGGGGCGTTGAGTTGATTTTGCTCTTGCTAGAAGCTTAATTCCATGTCTGTCGAATTGATCATGAGCCAGGGGAGCAGTGCCGGAACAACGGCACCCATCCAGCCGGGCTACTATCTGGTCGGCCGTCATCGTGAATGCCAGATTCGGCCCAAGAGCCGTTCGGTCAGCCGGCGTCATTGTCTCTTGCTACATAACGAAGACGGATTTGGTGCGCTCGATCTGAAGAGCACGCGTGGGACCTATGTTAACGGAGAGCAAATTGAGCCACATCAGTGGCGCGTTTTGAAGGACGGCGACGAGATACGGTTTGGAAAAGTGACTTTCTCCGTCTCAATTGATGCGAGTTCGTTGTTTTCAAGCGACGCTGCAAGCGAAAGTGCTCCCGTCCAAACAGCGGAAACAGTCACCGATAGCTCGCCGCCTGAGTCTTGGCAGAATACCGACATTGCAGCTTTCCTTGAGGAGGAAGATCGGGCCGAGTACGAAGGGAGATACGGCATCACCCCTGCGGTGGTCGGAAACCAAGTCGAGCCCTCCGAGCCGGCCGTCCAGACGTTGGTCGTGGATGCTTCCGAAGATGAAGTTCAGTCGGATCTGAATGGCGAAAAGGAAATCGACGAGTCGGTGGAGGTCGACTCCAAGCCGAAGGCGGTCCCACCCCGACGCAAAATCGACCCGAAGGAATACAAACGCCGCTCGAAATCGAAGCGATCGATCTCACTGCCCAGCTTCGCATTACCACAGGGTGATGGCAGTCACTGGAAGCTCGTCGGCACGGTCGTACTGGTGGTCTTGATCGGAGGATTCTTCGTGTATCAGGTGTATCGATTCCAACAGCCGGTGCCGGTTCAAGTTAGGCCGAATTTGGACTGATTGGTATTCCGGGTCGCAACTATACTCGCGACCCATGTCGCAACCGTCAGTCGATATCAAAACGCCGATTTCCGCCGAGCCATCCGCCGTTTCTATGGCTGCCGGTGTGAGCGGCGCGGAGCAATCGGTTGATGCTGGGGCGACGTCCGCAGTGCGAAAGTTGGTGATTCAGTTTCTCGGCACCGTCGGTGTGGCGTTTGGCATCGTCGGGCTGCAGATGGGGCAGGGGATTTTACTCGCGCGAATCCTCGGCCCCGTCGGTCGTGGCGAGTACGCGACAGCCGTGTTCTTTGTCCAGATGTTGCTCTACATCGGTCTGCTTGGCGGCTTGGAAGTGATCTGTCGGCACGCCGCGGAAGCGGAGCTTGAAACCACGCGGCTGCGCCGCGCCGCCTTGTGGCTTGGATTGACGACGGGCGCGATCACGACGACCGTCGCTCTGGTCCTGAGCTTCGTCGGCCTTCCGGCGGAGAAACAGTATTTGTTTCCCATCGCAGCGCTGTGCTCACTTTCGATCGCCGGACAGCAGGTCATGCTGATCATGACGGCCGTTGATCGCGGGCGAGGCGAGTTCGGGATTTACAACGTTCGCCGTCTGATCGCCGCTGCGTCTTTCCCGTTGTTGCTGCTGCTGACCCATCTCACGGTCGGCGTGTCACTGACGTCGGCGTGCGTTCTCTTTCTGATCGCTTCCTTCGTGTCAATGTCCGCTTGTTTGTTCGGCCTGCCGAAGCCGTTCACCGGCCCCGGCGAACCTGCCGTAAAGCCACTGTTACGTGAGAGTCGTCCCTACGCTTTTTCCATGTTGGCGACCGACCTGTTTGAACGACTTGACCTGTTGCTCATTCTCTGGATCGCCGAATTGCAGGAGCAGGGGTATTATGCGGCCATGGTGCCGGTGGTTTATCCGTTGACCGTCATCCCAAACACGTTGGGAATGTTCCTGTTCAATGCCGGTGCAGATCGAGGAAAGCGACTGTCGCCGGCGTCGTTCTACCGAATCATGGCGTCTTCGCTCTTCGTGCAAGCAGCATGCACCATTGTATTCATGCTTCTGATCGGGACGGCAGTGAGATGGTTGTACGGCGAAGCCTTCGCGCCGGCGGTTGAGTTTGCGTTCTGGTTGGCGCCGGTCGCTGCGATCAAGGGTGTGCTGCAAGGACTGGATAGCTACGTCAAAGGACGCGGTCGACCGTTGGTAGCCGTTCGTTGCCGGTTGGTCGCGATGGTGTTGATGATACTGATGACCGCTTTGTTGAGTCCCAGCTTGGGCCCCGTGTCCGTCGCCATTGCGGCTTTGATTGGACAAGTGGTTTGTTTGATTTGGCTTTCGGTGATCGTCTTCGCAGATGTTCGTAGTCTCGAGGAGGACGCCATCAATGAGTGAATCACTGCTGACAAGCGTCAAGACGAAGCAAGCCGAGCACGAGACGAGACGATGTCTGGATGCGCGTGTTGTTTTTCTCGTCAACTTTCTCGCTCCCAATCACATTGCGGTTTGCCAAGCCTTGGCCGAACGTTTGCGGTCGTTCAGCGTGCTTTGCAGCGTGGCGATGGAAGGCAACCGCGATTGGCATCCTGATTGGCAAGACTTGGATGTTCGCGTTCAAAAGACGTGGACGCTGACGCGCAAAGTCGATCACCCGGGCGGCTATCAAGACGTGAACTACATCCACATTCCACGAGACACGTTTTCGCAGTTGCGCAGCCTGCGGCCGGATGCCATCGTCTCTCTGGAACTCGGTGCAAGAACCGTGCTTGCGGGCACGTACCGCAAGTTTGCAAAGCGATGTGCGATGGTAACGAGCGTTTACGCATCCGAGCGAAGTGAGGCCGGTCGTGGGCCCGTGCGACGTGCGCTACGGAGACGTTTGCTTTGTGACGCCGATTGGATCACTTACAACGGGCCGAGTTGCCAGAAGTATCTGCTCGGACTTAACGCGAATCCACAACGGATGTCTCCCTGGGACTACGCCGCCGATCCTTCAAAGCCCTACAGCGGCCCGATCGACGCCGCGACATCCGAACTCAATCACGATCGCACTCGATCGAACGAAAAATCATCCGTCCGAGTTTTGACGGTAGGTCAGCTATCGCAGCGAAAAGGTGTGCTTCCGGCGGCCGCGCAGCTCGGTCAATGGGCGTGTCGAAATCCATCCATTTCGGTGGACTGGCATTTGCTGGGAAGTGGCCCACAAGAAGGCGAACTGCGATCAGTCGAACACGCAGACAATGTAACCATTCATCTTCACGGTCACTGCGACCCGGATCAGATCCGCGATGCCTATCGGCAGAACGACGTGCTTTTGTTTCCGACGCTGACGGATGAGTGGGGACTCGTCGTCGACGAGTCATTGCATTCCGGGCTTCCGGTCATCGGGAGCGTTCATTCGCAGGCCGCTACGACGCTCATCGAACCGGGCGTCAACGGTTTTCTCTTTAACCCCGACCAGGAGGATCACACTTGCCCCGATTCTCTCTCGGCTGCGCTGGATCAATGGTTCTGGGGGACCGCAAGCCTTGAAGGCGCCCTCGATCGTCGGCCTCGGGCAGTTGAAAGTCATCTTCGAATGAGGCAAGCCGCACGAGAGAGTGCCTGCCACCGCACGCCCCAGCGTTCCGCTGACCAGCTTGTCGAAGCGATTGAGAATGCAATGAGAGTTCGATTCGGACGGCAAAGCACTCCCGCGGCTAAGCACCGACCGGGGATAGATGAATGATTGACGCCCTAGATCATTGCTCGGCTTCGATGACGGTGGAATCAAATGTTCCCGTCCGTGCGGCCGTCTACGTCGCAGATCAAAACCCGCACCG
>JBCCOI010000458.1:0-6392 GCA_039025515.1 Planctomycetota bacterium | reverse complement strand
GCACCGGCGACCAGATAACGATCACTCGCATGCATGCTCACAACCCGATCTGCCACCTGACGTAGCAGCTCCACCGGATCATCGCCGGCGACGATCGCGTTGGATGGATCGTATTGCACTCCAAAGAGTTCTCGCTCCGGGAATGCAGAAAGAAGCTCAAGAAACACATCTTGCTTCTGCGCGAACTCGGGATGCTTCCAGAACCCATCCTTGTAGTGATTCTCAAGGCCGAGGATGACTCCGTATTCTTTTGCAGCCGGAAGCAAAGACTCAAAGCACTCACAAACCCATTCAATGCCTTGCTGGCGGCTGACTTCCGGATAGCGTTGCCCACTTAGCACACGACACACGCTTCCGGCACCACCGAGATGATGGCATGCCCTAATCATCTCGAACTCTCGATCGAGCGCGCGTTTGCGGCCGTCGGCGTCCGGATTCGTGAAATCGGGTGAGCAGCACAACATTGGCATCACGAAACCCGCCTCATGAATCGCATCGCGCAGTCGATCGAGATAAGCAGACTCCGTACTTTCAAAAAACCCGTCATACATCTCCAAACCGGCGGCCGGCAGTTCTTTCGCTTCGTCAATCCAGTCGAACACAGACATCGTTCGATCGCCGGCAATTTTGTTCAGGTAACATTTCGGAAACGCGGAGATTTGTGGTGCCATGTGTTCTGCGTTCTTTTATGTCCGCAACTGGTAGAACTGATGTTCGGGTAAGATTAAACAGAAGCGGAATGCTTCGTCGAGCGCCCTGACACCTCAGACGCCGAAAATGCAGCAAGGTGCCCACATCGCATCCGTTGCTGCATCGACACTCGCAAGGCTCTTCGAAACGTAGGCTGCATCGAGGAGCCCTCAGGCGACGAAAATGCGGCATCGTATCTCTTCTTAACGACACGCGGTTTCAGCGGCGCTGCCAAGAATCTGTCGGACTTTGGCAGAATCAAGTACGATCTTCCGTTTGGTGAGATCTTCAATCGTTCGACCAATTTCTTGGCCCGTGAAAGACATCCGAAACTTTTGCATCATCGCGCATATCGACCACGGCAAATCGACGCTGGCGGATCGATTGATCCAGGCTTGTGGGGGAGTGACGCAGCGTGAATTCCACGACCAAATGCTCGATTCGATGGATATCGAACGTGAACGCGGAATCACGATCAAGAGTAATACGGTTACGCTTGAGTACACGTCGCCTGACGGGAAAGCCCACCAGTTGAATTTGATCGACACCCCCGGGCACGTCGACTTTTCGCACGAGGTGCGACGTTCGTTGATGGCCTGCGAGGGTGCGCTGATGGTGGTCGATGCATCGCAGGGCGTTGAGGCTCAAACGGTCGCCAACCTGTATCTGGCGCTCGAGTACGATCTGGAGCTTCTGCCGGTCATCAACAAGATCGATCTACCAGCCGCCGATGTCGAACGAGCTCGTGAAGAAATCGACGGTGACCTTGGACTCGATCCCTTCGCCGCAATTCCCGTCTCCGCGAAAACGGGCGAGGGAATCGAAAATGTGCTCGCTGGCATTGTTGAACACCTTCCACCGCCCCAAGGTGATCCGCAAGCACCGCTCAAAGCACTCGTTTTCGACGCCTACTTTGACAAATACCGCGGCGTTATCCTTCAGTGTCGAGTGATGGACGGCATGCTCAAACCGCGTGACACGATCCACTTTATGCACGGCGGTGGAGAATACAAAGTCGATGAGTTGGGCTACAACCAATTCAAACTGGATCCGCGAGTTCAGCTTTCGGCGGGTGAGGTGGGTTATATCGTGGCCGGCGTCAAAAGCGTTCAAGACATCGAGATTGGTGACACCATCACGTTGCTCGACGCTCCCGCCGACGAACCGATTCCGGGTTACCAAGAAGCGAAGCAGGTCGTTTTTTCATCCGTGTATCCGATGAGCACTGATGAGTACCAGGATCTGACCAAAGCACTCGACAAACTCGCAATCAACGATGCCGCATTAACCTATGAAAAAGACAGTTCGGCGGCTCTCGGTTTCGGGTTTCGCTGCGGGTTTCTCGGACTGTTGCATCTTGATGTGATCCAGGAGCGATTGCAGCGAGAGTTTGACATCGGGCTGGTGATCTCAGCACCCTCGGTCAAGTATCGACTGGACCTCAAGGATGGAACGACCATCGAAGTCGATAATCCCACTTATTGGCCGGACCCGACAAATATCGATTCGGCGTCGGAGCCCTACATCAAAGCATCGATCCTGACTCCCGAAGAGTTTGTCGGTCCGGTCATGGAGCTCTGTCGTGAACACCGATCCGAAGGGCAAAGCATGAGTTATCTCGCCGCCAAAAGAGTCGAGGTGACTAGCGAGATGCCGCTCGGTGAAGTGTTGTTCGACTTCTATGGCAAACTCAAAATGATTACCCGCGGCTACGGATCATTCGACTACGAACCGATTGAGTACCGCAAGACCGACGTCGTCAAGGTCGACATCTTGGTCAACAAAGAGCCCGTCGACGCGTTGGCGTACCTGGTTCACCGCGATAAGGCTCGCACGCGAGCGTTGCATTACTGCGAGCAACTCGCCGAAGCGATCCCTCGACACCAATTCAAAATTCCGATTCAAGGGGCAATCGGTGGGAACATTATCGCGAGGGCAACGATCCAGCCCTATCGCAAGGACGTGACCGCCAAGCTCTATGGCGGTGATGTCACTCGGAAGAAAAAACTTCTCGAAAAGCAGAAGAAGGGAAAAGCGAAGATGAAGCAATTCGGAAACGTCAACATCCCCCAAAAAGCGTTCGTAGCCGTTCTTCGCACCGACAAGGAATAGCGAATCAAAATCGAAGGAATGGTCGATTCATTTCTTGCGTCTTGGATGAGGAGAATTCAAAAACCTCGGGAATCGTCGCCTCATCCTCTACCCCGTGTCACCCACACATCGGCCGTTACTGACGCAGGCCCTTCGTCCGAATCTGGATCGAGGTGATTGTCTACTCAATGTCGTAAACCATCACTTCGTTGAGATGGACTCCTGAGTTTGCACTATTGGCCAGCATGTTCACTCGAACATAACGAGCTTCAACGGGGTCGAAGTTGTGCTCGTCACCATCGCGTGTCGAGGTGTCAGTATTCTTTGACATGTCGACAACCCTCTGCCAGCTTCTGCCATCTAGCGAAACCTCGACGCTGTACTGATAGTAGCGCCGACCGTCGTAATAAGTGTGCAGCTTGATTCGATTGACTCTGTGCGGCTTTTCCAAATCCACTCGTAACCACTGAGGAAACGGATCCGTGTGCCATCCGCTTTCATTGCCGGTGACTCCATCCACCGCATTCGCCGGAGCATTTGGCAACTGAGTTCCCCCAGAGACTGCGACGGGCTTTCCGGTCGCCAGGTTCTTGTTTGCTGCAACAGCCGGATCGACAAACTCAGTCTCCTCAGGAATGGAGCGCAGCATGCTCGGGTGCTTCCATTCGGAAATCGGAACGACGAGTGATTCGTATGGTTTGAATTCCGTGTCGCCAGGGAGCTTCACGAGAATATTCAGATCGTTCCAAGTGCGGCGATTGAAATACTTGATCTTTACGGGATACGATCCGGAACGCAGTCGCCCTTGTGTTCGATAATTCCGTCCGGCAACCTTTGTTTCGCCGACCAATTTGTCACCGAGACAAAAGTGCGCCATGCCATTATTGGCGCGAATCTGAAACTGGTAGACGCCATCGACCGGTAGATCGATCTGACCATTGAGTTCCAACGTCAATGGGTTGTAGAGATCATGAAGACGCACATCAACGTGACCCCTTGGCTGAAGCCCCGCAAACATCGATCGGTTGATCTGATTGGCGCGGTCTGTCGTCATGAATCCGGTGACCCCAGTCCGCAAACTTTCTAGCTGCCGGAATTCGGGCATTTTTTCCCATCCGGTGATGGGAGTTGGACCAAGCAATCGGTACTTGTGTGCCGGGGCGATTTTCCTAAACCGTTGTTGTGTGACTCCGCCAACTTGCTCACCGTCAGCTCCAATGAGCTTTGCCGAAACGGTCATCGTCTCGTTGAGACTGATCGGTTGGTTGTACGTGAGGTACTCGGCATTCAGATGGTCTTCCCAATCTTTGTTGACGGCGCAAACAATCCTGCCGGGTACGGAACTAGTCAATTGAACGGATAAGCGACCCGCGAAATCGATCGAACGGGCGTCCGTCAATCCCTGGGGCACCAGATGTACGGGCAGAACGAGATTCCGTGCCACTCGAAGAGTATGCCGTCGACGCTGCTTGAAGGCCGAAAACGATCCTTTCGATTCCACATTCCAAAGACGTTCTGCAAATGCCGGAATTCGTGGCATGAGTATTGGCACAACCTCGTTGTATCGTTGCTCCCAAAAACAGAGCTCAGAGCCGATGACTGAGGCCTCCGGAAGAGTGATCTTCGCCTGACCACGTCGTTGGTAGACGTTGTAGTCCCAATCGTAGATCTGATGATCCTCGGGTGCGTTGTGTTGGGGCGGAACCATGTAAAGCGGATAAGGCGGGGCCGTGACGATCGTATAGCCCTCTTCGGCGGACCGATTGGGCTGTCCCGCCCATGCCATGACGAGAACGTCTTTCGGAATTGCTGCATTGGGTGTCGAACGTCCACCGAAATCATTCCAAATGATCGACTGCTTACCGTGTTTGCGGACCAACTCGTCAGCACGTTCAATGAAGTGGAGGTACAGTTCATGAGCCCCACCCTGCTCAGCCTCCTTCAGTCCGTGCTTCTTGCAATACGGCTGATACTCGGGCAACTGAATCAGTCCGCCAGCGCCAACTTCATCGCAACCGAGGTGAATGTACGGACTAGACGCAAAAGTCTCCGCCAGTTCTCCAAACAACCGATCGAGAGCCTCATAGGATCTTTCGTTGGCCATGTTGACGATGCCCACGCTGCGCGACTGTCCAGTCTCTGGGTCCGTCGTACCAAAAGTTGCCGGCATTCTCGCGACCCAACTGGCGTGGCCGGGAACGTCGATTTCTGGAATCACGATAACGCCGCGTTGATCCGCAAATCGAACGATGTCGCTCAGTTCTTCCTCTGTGTAGGATCGGCCCTTTGACGGCAACTTGGGCAACTGCCGACTTGGAAAAGTGAACGACTGATTATCGCTAAGGTGTAGATGCAGGTATTTAATCTTGTTCAACCAAAGCAGGTTGATCGTGTCCTTCAACGTTTGAGGAGGATGCCATCGTCTAGCAATGTCGAGCAGAACACTTCGGAACTCGATGTCGGGAGCGTCTTGGATTTGGCCCTTTTGAAAAGTAAGTCGCTCACCTTCAGCAGATACCATTTGAATAAGTGTTGCTGCAGCCCAAGCGATGGCTCGATAGTCACGACCGGTGACGACTACGCTGTCGTGAATTGCGATTCGATAGGCTTCGTCTGCAAATGAAGCGTCCAGTCTCAGCAAGATTCCACTTTCTGCATTGGTACTCTGTCCGGTGCTTAGCTTGACCCCGGACTGCGTAAAAAGTCCTTGTGAAAGGATCTCGGCGATCGGTTCGAGCGATGCGTCCTCAAACGAAACCGTGGCCGCTGAATCGAGTGCCAGCCGCGAGTCCTCTAAAGCGATCCGATGTGGGAGCGGGACCAACGAAACGGGGTCGCTTGCTTCGCATGCATGAATGCTGGCCAACAAGATCGCGGCAGCCGAGATGAAATGAGCTTGAGCGAGCATCGGCCCGAACCTGAACAACCAACCTGTTCGTTCATGTATTTTTGCCATCTGGGTATCACCTCATCTGTCCACGCCTTCGCGTTCGCTGCTCGTAGTTGCCGACAGTTCCAAACCCGCCCAGCATCGCATCAAAGTGAGTCCAGCCACAACGGCAACGATCATGCTGAACGCGAACGAGACCCACTGGCGATAAAGCAGATACCCCGTGCCGAACAACAATGCATAGGTCAGGAAGGTTGCAGCAACCATCGCTCCGATGCCGGCGGTAATTCGTTCCCCCACTTCGACTTCGATTCCCTCCGATTTTAGTTGTCGCTTTACGGGTTCCCACCCAAATCCGCCGGGACGGATCTTCTGATAAAACACTTTCAGTCGTGTCATTTGCGTACTGGGCGAAAGAAACGTTGCGAACAGCCACGCCATCGTTGTCAGGCCGACTCCGATGACCAATTGCTGCCAATCCTCGAGCTTTTCCCAACCCAACATCGGATAACCAAACCGAAAGAACATCGCCACCGCGAATGACACCACCATACCTGTGATTTCGGTGAAGGCATTGATCCTCCACCAAAACCATCGGAGGATGTAGATAAGCCCGGTGCCGGCGCCAATTTGAAGCAGAATACTGAAGCCATCCATCGCACTCTCGAGCATCAAAGCGAAAACACTCGAGAGGATCATCAGCGCCACCGTCGACAAACGG
>JBCCOI010000457.1:0-6402 GCA_039025515.1 Planctomycetota bacterium | reverse complement strand
TTCGTTGTACCGCCGCTCCGGGTGAAGCCTTGGCGATTGCAACAAATCTCCCGCGATATGCTCACGGATGAGCTCGTCGTAGGGTAAATCTGCATTGAACGCTCGAATCAAGTAATCGCGATACTCGAACGCGTGCGGAATCGTGTAATCGAACTCGTGGCCGAAGGATTCTGCGTAGCGAACCAAGTCCATCCAATGCCGTGCCCATTTCTCGCCGAACGCTCGTGACTCGAGAAGTTCGTCAACGATCGATTCGCGCACCGGCGTCTGTTTGGCTTCCGTGCCTTTCGATTCGAGTAAACGCTGGATGTGCTTTTGGCTGGGCGGCAACCCGGTCAAATCGAAACTCACACGACGCAGCCAAACCAAATCGTCCGCGTCCTCTGCCGGAACCAAGCCTGCACTTTCGACGCGAGCGAGGACGAATTGATCTAGCGGATCGGATGCCCAGTCGACTTTTTGAATCTGTGGCGGCTCCGCTTCGGTCATCGGCTGCCAAGACCAATGCTCTTGCCGACGTTCAGAAACGCTAAACGACTCAGTGGCGCCCGAGTGCGACACAGGTTCCGTTCGCGGATCGAATGCACCGTCCGCGATCCAACGGGTTAACGTCTCGATCTCGGCGTCGCTCAATCGCGAGTCTGGGGGCATTCCGGGGATAATGTCTTCCGTGTAACGCACAGCTTCAATCAACAGGCTTCCTTCGGGATCGCCGGGAATGATGGCGGCTCCCGAGTCACCGCCTTTCTGCCAAGCGGCTTTGGAATCGAGTTGCAGTCCGGCTTCGACTTCGCCTTCGCCGTGGCAGTCGTAACAGTGCTTGACGAGCAGCGGTCGAACTTCGTTTTCGAAGAATTCTTGCCGTGCATCCGCTGCCAGGACCGGATTCATTCCAAGCCAAGTGAACGTGATGAGGACCAGCACGATCGCTGGCGTGATGCGTTTGTCTACTCTACCAGCGATCATGCCAGGACTCCCTCGATCAGACGTCCATGGACATCCGTCAGACGCATGTCTCTTCCGCTGAATCGAAAAGTCGATCGCGTGTGATCGACGCCGAGAAGATGCAGCATGGTCGCATGAAGGTCGTGTATCTCATAACGATCTCGAACCGCTCGGTACCCCCAAGGATCGGTTTCGCCGATGTGGACGCCGCCTTTGACACCACCTCCGGCCATCCAGATCGTGAAACCGAAAGGGTTGTGGTCGCGGCCGTTCTTTCCTTGTGCAAACGGCGTCCGACCGAACTCGCCGGCCCAAACCAGCAGCGTTGACTCAAACAATCCACGTTGCTTCAGATCTTTGATGAGCGCCGTGATCGGTTGGTCGACGGTGCGGCAATTCTTGTTGTGACCGTCGAGTAGTGACGAGTGTTGATCCCAGCGATCGCCGTTGCCGCCGGGACACGTCAACTCAATAAACCGAACGCCACGCTCGACCAGACGCCGTGCCAGCAAGCATTGCGTCCCAAACGTTCGAGTGTTTTTAAAATCAGATTCGATCCCGTACATCCGCTTCGTCGACTGAGTTTCTTGGGCGAGATCAACCAACTCGGGAACGGTGGTCTGCATCTGAAACGCAGTTTCGTAGTTCTTGATCGCAGCTTCGACTTCGGCGTCTTCACCGGAAAGCCCCAAGAAGTCGCGATCAAATTGCGCGACGAGGTTGAGCTTGCTGCGTTGCAATTCTGCGGAGCGTTCGAGGGGCTGGATGTTCGCGATCGGGTTACCATTGGGAAGGAAGACGCTGCCTTGATGAGCCGATGGCAGGAAGCCACTGCCGAAGCAGTCCAGTCCGCCGGGAGGGATCAGACCGCCGTTGATCACGACGAAACCTGGCAGTTCCTGGTTCTCGGTCCCCAGTCCATACCCCAGCCATGCTCCCATGCTCGGTCGCCCTTGGAAGCCGTTTCCGGTATGCAGAAAATAGTTGGCGGAGGTGTGCTCGGAGAACTCGCTGGTCATGGAATGGACGAATGCGAGATCGTCGACGACGGTCGAAAGGTTCGGGAAGAGATCGCTGACCCATGAACCGGATTCGCCGAACTGTTTGAATTTCCATGGGCTGCCGAGCACCTTTCCGATGTTGTCGAACTGTGTCGGTGCGAGTTTGCCGATGGTCTGTGATGGATCCGATCCGTCAAACTTGCTGAGCATCGGTTTGTAGTCGAACGTGTCGACGTGGCTCGGACCGCCATCCATGTAAAGGAAGATGACTTGCTTGGCCTTCGCCGCGAAATGCGGGCCGTGTGGAACGGCTGCACGGTTCGGCTGACTACTCGATGGTGAAGCCGCTCGAGCGATGGAATCGAAAGCCAACATGCCAAGTCCGCTGCCGACTGACTGCAGCATGGCACGACGAGAAGGACCGGACCGACGATACCGGCCGCAGTGTTGCCGCTTATTCATAAATCGGTGGGATCGAGAAGGAGATTCGGTGGGACTTTCAGTATACCGATACCCAGACCCGACTGACGAATGGCGATTGCGAAGATTTTCAGCGTTTCACGAAAACACAGCCTGTTGCAAGGCCCCGATCCGTGGAGTTAGCCCCCGTCGTGCCGCAACAGCATCCGGCCAGGCATCACTTCGGATAGCGTAACAGCGAGAGCGAATCAGCGGGAAAATCCGTGTCGGCGATGAAGAGCTTCCCCGCGTTTGTGCAGATTGCTTGACCCTCGGCGGACATGTTCTCGACCGCAGTCGTCACGATCAGCTTTAATCGCGAGTCGAATGGTACAAGCGCGGGACACGTGTTTTGGGGCGAAAGCGGTGTGCGCCAGACGATTTGGCACGCACCGCTTGCGAGGTCGTACTGTCGCGTTTCACCGAAGGCGTGAGCTTGTGGCAAGAACATCGAGACGATGATTGACTTTCCGTCGGGTGTCAGGATTGCACCGTCGGGAACTGCGGGGTCGTCGGTCAAATCCAAAACGACTTCTGATTCCCCTATCGAAGCGTTCTTCAAATCAATTCGATAACGTACGACCTGGCGGGTTGGCGAATCGATATCAATTAAGAAGACGTCACCGTTCCGGTCCAAAATCGCTTTACCGTTGCTGCAGATTTGATCGTCGCGCAGCCGCACGAGCCGATGCTCACTCGCGTCGAAAAAGTAGAGTCCCGCCTTCTTCGTGGCGAACTCGAGATCTTTCGTTCCGAATAGGATATCATCGCCGATGAAGATTCCATCGTTAATGATGGTGTTCGTCACATCCGCGTCGACGTCCCGACAAAAAGGTTCCCAGTCTCCAGTACCCACATCAAAAAAACCAAGTTCCCGTTCACAACCGACGATGAATCGATCGTCACTTTGACAAGGGAACGCGAATCCAGGACGACCGGGCAACGTAAAGCTCTCGTTGACGCCGGACGCGAGGTCACATCGGTTGACGCTGCCGGTTGTTGCGTCGGCGCCGTGCTGAATTCCGACCCAAGAAAAACGTCCGGCGGCGACCGCGTAAGGTCCTTCCGGCAGGAAACGGAGTTCGGGTGACAAGTCCAGATCCAACGGTTCGGCTTCAATCACGCTCGGCATTCGATTCATCTCACGTAAACAAGTATGCTGTTGCGGCTCCGAACGATAGCGAGTGCTCTCGCATTCGGGTAGCCACCGCTCATTCCCCACTGGTCTTAGACCTCTCTGGTCACCGGCCTCATCGATCGCAGGATTTGTTCACATGATCTCACGCAGAACAGCCCTCGCGGGTCTCGCTTCCAGTCTTGCCGTGGCCACGAATCCCGCCGCAACCAATACAACGTCGAAACGGAAGTTTACGGTCGATCTGCGTGCGAGTAGTATCGGTGTTCAAGCGAACCAATCCGAAGTTATTTCACTTGCGGCGAAACACAACTTTGAATCCGTCGGAGCGAGTGCTTATGAAATCGGATCGATGAGTGACGCCGCCATCGCGAAGCTGGTCGAGCAACTCGAATCCGAAAAGCTAACGTGGGGTTCGGCCGGTCTGCCCGTCGAATTTCGCAAAGACGATGCAAAGTTCAAAAGCGATCTGGATGCGCTGCCAAAGCGCGCCGCGGCACTGCGGAAAGTGGGCGTCAGCCGCATGGGAACCTGGATCATGCCCGGATCTGACGAGTTGACTTATCTTGAGAACTTTAAGCTGCACAGTTCTCGCCTCAAAACGATCGCAAGTATCCTCGACGCCAACGGCCTACGGTTTGGTCTCGAATATGTCGGAACGCCTTCGCTACGATTTCAAAAACGGTTCAGCTTTCTTCATTCGATGCGGGAAGCGGGTGAGCTTCTCGAATCGATCAATGCACCGAACATGGGTTTCATCCTTGACAGCTGGCATTGGTACACCGCCGGCGAATCAGCGGACGATATCCGAAAACTTAACAATCAGAACGTCGTCGCCTGCGATTTGAACGATGCACCCGCTGGTTTGGAAATCGCTGAACAGAAGGACAACAAGCGTGAGCTACCGCTCGCAACGGGCGTTATTGACCTGCAAAGCTTCCTGCGGGTATTGGTTGAAATTGATTACGACGGACCGGTTCGCGCGGAACCATTCAACCAAACACTGAATCAATTGAATAACGACCAAGCATGCGCGGCGACCAGCAAGTCGATCCGCGCATCGTTCGATTTGATCTAGAAGTATCTGGCGCCGACTAAGGAATGGGCGATCAATGATTGTCGCCGATGGGCGACTTTCACAAACACGCCATCAATTGGTGGGCCGTTACTAAGAGCGATTTCGTCTTCGTCGCCAGACAACTCCACCGGCCATGCAGCCAAGAAAAGCTAGACTGCTCGGTTCCGGCACTGCCGTGATACGCAATGTGCCCTGTGTGACAAGGGCGTCTCGGACATCAATTCCCGTGCCATCTGGATCGTCAAACGTCTCGTAA
Source organism: Planctomycetota bacterium (assembly GCA_039025515.1). Lineage (GTDB taxonomy): Bacteria > Planctomycetota > Planctomycetia > Pirellulales > Pirellulaceae > Stieleria. Next base: position 1,528 of record JBCCOI010000457.1, on the reverse strand, counting down.
ATAAAGACTGTCACCTGTCCATCGGGGAGCAGCGTAAACGGTCCGCTGCCAAATTCAGAGTCGACGTCGTTGAAGGAGCCAGACCCTGAATAGGTTCCTTCAAAATCGACCCCAGGAGCCGGTGCAAAGTCCCAGAAGGTTCCCGCAGCTCCGGTGTTTGCACTATCATTCACCGAAAAAACGAACTCGCTCTGCCAACTGCCACCTTCCGTAGTAAATTCCAGGTCAATCCACTCGACTGAAACGATCTGCCCGTTGGGAAGCAAGTCGAGAGTGATTGAAGTGTTGTTCGGGTTGGTGAAGTCCCCAAACGTTTCCCATCCAGCCAGGTCGATTTCAATGACTTCCGTGGCGGAGGCGCTAGTCGCAATGGGGGTGAAGATCGCGATGCATAGCAACGCAGCTCTCAGGGTTCGCATGTCTCTTAGGTGGGCATCGAGGAAAGATGGGAGTAAGACACTTATCAGCAATCCGCCTTCTGTCACCAGATACAGAGATTAGGAAAGATCACGGGAGAGTGCACAACAAATCAGCTGCAAACACTTCAATGGCTGCATTTCTACCCTTTCGACGTTTTTATGCGACGACAGGTTGCATCCACCCCAGGCGATAGCCGTTGCCTCGGATGCTAATGACCGCGCAGGCGATCAATAATGCTTGCGCGGCGAAAAAGTAGACGAACGATCCACCCGGATGAAAAAGCGAAATCGTCATCCAGCCTGATTGGACGAAAGCGTAGTAGAGTCCTCCCGCGATGGCAGTGTTGCCGAGCGCGGCGATAATCAGTCCGGCTAAGAAGCTTCTGGACGCAAGCAACGCGTAAATGCAGCTCACGGCAGCAAGAGAGAGTGCCGCTCCTTGGACCAAGTGTGCCGTCCAATCGCCTTGTGATCCTTGAATCCCGTCCGCGTACCGACCGACACCAAAGAGAATCGCGCAGGCGATCGTCCAGACGAAGAACTGGCGTAGACGTATGGATCTTGCGTCCCAACTGGGCGTGACTGAGTCTTCGTTCTGGTGCAAGATTCGCAGTCGAGTGAAGATGAATGTGGCAACGCAGACGATAAATGCGGTGATCACAAAAGCCGGAGAGATCATCCCCATGCTCCAACCACCCCGATTCGACCAAAGCGAAATGTAGACGGCGAGGAAGAACGCAATGATGAGGATCGATTGCGTGCAACGTCTCTGCCAGTTATTTGTGCCGAAGACGAACCAAAACGTGAACCACGCACTCGCGCTGGTTGTGACGGCAAAGAAGCCGATGGCCTCCAACTGGTTTGTGGGAAGATTGTACGACCCGCTGAACAAACGAACTGTGCAGGGAATGAAGACGATCGCGTGCAACAAGGTCAGATCAACAGCCGGTTGATTGGAGCGAGCCTTCTGCCGCATGAGAACGACCCAAAGTAGCCACCAAATCAATAAGGCAGCAGCCGAGACGGGCGCCGCAAAAGTCCACCACCTCTTCGGACCCGGCAAAACAATGGACTCCGATCCTTGCAGCGACATCATGGAATAGTCGCCA
>JBCCOI010000456.1:0-6410 GCA_039025515.1 Planctomycetota bacterium | reverse complement strand
GATCTAGAGAGGGTCGTTCCGTCGTAAATGAAAGACTGGGTGCATGGCTGACCTTCAACCGCTGGACACGACCATTGGAGTTGTGACGCCAGAGAACATCGCGTTCGAATACCAACTGGCTGGGCCTTTTCGTCGGCTACCTGCGTATCTCATCGATTTCGCCGTCCGCTGGATCTCGATTGCGCTCTTCGCGTTTTCAGTCCTCGTCATCGGGGGCATGATGAATTCGATTTCGGCGTTCTTCGGACCGATGACGCAAGCCGCCGCCATGATTGTGGTTTTTCTGGTGAATTGGTTTTATGGGACGATTCTCGAGGCCTATTTCAATGGACGAACGATCGGAAAGTGGATGTGTGGCATCCGCGTGATCCAAGTGGATGGACGACCGGTATCGCCGAGAAGCGCGCTGCTGCGAAACTTGTTGCGGGTTGCGGACCTTTCACCCATGGCGCCGCTCAGCATCTTTGGCGATGGGATGCCACTTGCTTACATCATTCCGACAGGAATGTTCGGCTTGTTGTCAATGGCGATGACGCGGCGTATGCAACGACTCGGGGATTTGGCTGCGGGGACCATGGTCGTTGTGGATGAACGTAAATGGCAACTACCGATAGCGAAGATCGATGACGCTCGCGTCCCCGCGCTCGCGTCCTTTATTCCGGCTGACTACCGCGTCTCGCGTAAGATGGCCAGAACACTCGCAACCTATGCCGAGCGTCGTCAATTCATGCCGGCCGCACGGAGGAGGGAGATCGCTCGCAACCTCTCAGACCGGTTGATACAGCGTTTTCAATTTCGAAAAGACATCGATCCAGACCTATTGCTTTACTCGCTCTACTACAGGACTTTCCTTGCGGAATCGAAGTCCGACGAGGCTGACCTCGGACCGCTCGCCGGCTACAGTCCGCTCGCGAAAGACGTCGGCAAACCGATGGGTCTCGAAATGGCAAAACCGAGTGTCATCCCCGCTTCCGCGCCTGCCGCGCCGACGGGACAGACCACTCCGCCGAATAGCATCGTGGATTCAAGCAAATGAACGTTGCAAAGCTACTTGAGAAGCGCCGGATCGATTGGGCGGAGCTGGAAGCACTTTGTGAAGCGATGGAGATGCGCGGCAGGACCGAGGGAGCCGTTGTACCCAAGAAGACCTTGTCGACGCGTGAAGCGGACGGTCAAAAACAAACGTCGATTTCAAAACGCAATGAGTCTCAGCACATTCATCGCGGTGCGCAAGGCGTAATGCGGTTTTCGTCCCTCTACCGTGCCGCGTGCGCCGACCTCGCCCTCGCCGATGCGTATCAGCTTCCGCCGAATACGGTTTCCTACCTTCACCGCTTGGTGGCGAGGGCTCATCACCAGCTTTACCGCACCCACGCCGTCGATCCGTCCGGTTGGGTTCACACTCTGTTTACCGAAGCACCGCAGCGAATCTTCAACGATAGTTGCGTTCGTGTTGCGGCGTTTGTGTTCTTCGGACTCTTCACGCTCGCAATGATCATGGGGGCAAACGAGGAGCAATTCCCGCAGTTTGCGGAGAGGATCTGTGGTACCGAGATGTTGGAGGCATCCTCGGAATCGTTCGAGCAACCGCTCGCCGCAGATCCAGAGTCTTATTCGGCGCGGGCAGCGTTCTATATCCAACATAATACCGGGATCGGGCTTCAGTGTTTCGCTTACGGAATTCTGCTGCTTCCATGCCTCTTTACGCTCGCATACAACGCGATCGTACTGGGCGCGACATTCGGTTACATGTCACGTGACGGTATCGAAGGATCAGAGAACTTTTTTGAGTTCGTGACCGCACATGGGCCCTTCGAGTTGACGGCGATTGCCTTGGCCGCCGGCGGTGGTTTGAGGCTCGGAATGGGGCTGTTTTATACGCTGGGTTTTTCGCGAATCGATTCGATGCGTCGAGCCGGATACAGAGCTGTCCCGATCATGGCGGCTAGCGCTGCCATGTTTGTCATGGCGGCCTTCACGGAAGGGTTCCTGTCTCCGAGTGCGGCTCCGTATTTGTTCAAAGTTGCCTGGGCGATCGGTTCAAGTGCATTGATCACGCTCTACTTCGTGATCTTGGGATTTCCGCGTGCGGAGACCGAAGGAGGTTCGCTGGTGCGTACAGCCCGCTATGACGACTTGCGGCTGGATGGACCTGGATGGGAAGAGCAACCGCTTGCGATAGGAGATTCGCGTGCAACTTGATCAAACCCATGTCGCTGTACGGACGCGAACGCTGACCGAAATTGGCGATCTCGCGATTGTGGTCATCAATCGTTATCCACTCGTCATTTTACTGACGTTTTTGCTCGGTGCCGTTCCGTGGGCGATTTGCAACGCCGCGCTGCTTTCATGGATTCCGATTCAAGAAGCTCAGTTCGGGCTCGATGATTCCGAAGCCGTCTGGCAATTGATTCGCTATGTCTTAGCGATGGCACTCTTGGTTTTCTTGCAAACACCTGCGGCCGGAGTGATCACAACGATCTATCTCGGCCAAGCGGTCTTCGAGGAGAAGCCGAGTTGGCGTTCGGCGTGTCGCGTTGCGTGGGAGCAATTTTGGCGCTGGTTTTACTGTCTGGTGGTTCGAAGGTTTGTGCTGGTACCCATCATCTTGTTTGGGGTCCGTTGGATGCAGCCCTATGACACAAACTTGGACATAACGACGTTGATCATCATTGGCATCGTCGCGATGATCCTTCGTTCCAATCGTCCATTTTTGCCCGAGATGATTCTGCTGGAGCGTTGTCCGTTGCGAACGAAACAGGCCAATGAGATTTCGCTGGCGCGGCGCTCGAAAGCTCTGCACCGCGTTGCCGGAGGCGATATCAGTGGACGTTGGGTGGGAGTATCGGTGACGTTGTTTGTGATCTTCTGTGGCGTGTTCTACTTTTTCATCTGGGGCACCGGAGTCACGACAGGTTATTGGAGTCCTGGACTCTTCGCATTGCTTGTCTGGTTTCCACTCGCACTTTGGTTGGTCGCGGGTGTAAGTGTTGTTGTTCGTATGATGTCTTACCTCGACGCCAGGATTCGCCTGGAAGGATGGGACGTGGAGTTGGCGGTTCGTGCCGAGGTCATCCGTCAATTCGGCGATGACGAACAAGTGATCGCATTGGAGGAGACTGCAATGCAGGGCAATCCATCTGTTTCGCCATCATCCGGACTGCTCTCGGGAGCAAACTCATGATCGCGATTCGAGGCCTTCGTCGACGTGGAAACGTGTTATTGCATTTTCTGGTCTTGCTAGGGTCGTTGTCTTTGTTTGGGGTCAACGCGTTCGCTCAGGACGTCTCCATTGTCAAAGATTCGATGTCCTCCACACCTTGGTACGACGCCGAAAAACAATCGCTGGTTCCGGTTGAGCTGGAAGAACGCCTCGACGACTCCGTGCATCGTGACAGTCGATGGCTTCCCAAGCCCGAGTACATTCGCGAGAAACGAACGCCGAGTACCAATACTCAGACAAACATGACGCCCGGTGGGTTGTTCGGTTCTTCACTCACCATCGGACACTTGTTGGCGTGGAGCTTGCTGATCGCAATGATTGTTGGATTCGCAGCGATCATCATCTACACGATCTCACAAGCCGAAGTACGGCTGGGTGAAAAGGGCGCGAAGAATGATGACGACGATGAAGCATCAAAGCTCCCTGATTCGGCAACGCTTGAGCGTATCAAGCATCTTCCTCCTGAATTACGTCGTACGGACGTCAACTTGCGGACCGAGTGCGAGCGATTGATGAACGAGTCGCAATTTGATCAGGCGATCATTTTGTTGCTTGGACATCAGTTGCTGTTGCTAGATCGTCATGGGCTCCTGCGGCTCGGAAGGGGAAAAACCAATGGCCGGTACGTTCGGGAAACTCGGCTGAACGATGAGACCTGTGCAACGCGACTTCGCGCAACGATGGACGCTTTCGAGCAATCCTACTTCGGCCGACATGAAATCTCACAACACAGCTTTCACGAGCTATGGAGTCAGAATGGGATGATCGAGAACGCGATGGAACAGCGGGGAGAAGCCTCATGAACCGTTTTCTATCGCTATCGACGCTCGTTGTCGGCTGCATCCTACTCACCGGATGCTCTGCCGAAATCGGGACGGACTACGGAGCCAGTGAAGGATACTTCGCACGACGAAGCCTGAACGGAGTCACGACGTTTCGACAAGCTTTCCGTCAGGCGGGTTGGGAAGATCGCAAGGTGGCTCGTTTGACCGGCCGGATCCGGAACATCGACACGATCGTCTGGACGCCGACGCATCCCACGCCAATTGGTGCAGCAACCAATCGTTGGATGGAGAGTTGGCTTTCCCAACCGGGGAGAACGCTCATTTACGTGATTCCGGATAGTGGCAGCGAAGCGGACTTCTTCCGCGAAGCCCGGCCGTCTGCGGATCCTTCTCAGCGTCTCGAGTATCGGCGCCGCTACGGTGAAGCTCTCAACCGACAGCATGCTTGGCAATTGCATAGAACGACACTTCCGTCAAATGGATGGTTCGTCGCCATGCCAGAGGTTCGCCGAGTCGACGTCGGGGACGTAGTCCCTCAGTCAAGAGATGGTGAGATTACCGGTGAGGATTCAACACGCGTCAATGGAGAAGAGACCGCAGAAGCCAAGTCTGATGGGGCTGGTGGCATCTCCGGCGAGAGTGACGTGGAGCGTTTGGTCGAGTGGCATCTTGAAGAATACGACTCGGACAACGCGGAACATCAAGGCAGTTTGATCTGGGAGCAGGTAGGTCCAGGACCGTACTTTCTCGAGTATTCCCAAGATTCAACCGTTTCAGCGACGGAGACGTCCTTTGTTCCCGTTGTTAACGGTAGCGATGGTCGAACAATCGTCGCCCGGATCGAAAGTGATCGATGGCCGAAATCACAAGTCCTGGTTGTCGCTGCGGGCTCCATGCTCACGAATTTTGCACTCACAAAAGACTACGGCCAGCGTCTTGCTGTTTCACTGATTGATTCGGCGCAAGAAATCCGCAACCAGTCCATGCCCGCCGTCTCTGCGGAAAGTGACGAGGCAACGGCTGAACCCGAGCCCCCGTTGGTCGGCTTCGCCAACGCGAACGGGTCGATGCCGGTCAGCAAACACGTTGGCGATATCCCCCGAGCCGTTGGTGCCGAGTTGTTGACGGTGTTTCCGATCAGTTTCGTGACGATCCATATTGCGTTGTTGGGCATCATCATTTGTCTCTGCTTGATGCCAATCTTCGGTCGTCCGCGAAGATCTGTCGAACGGGAGCTTGCGGATTTTGGAGACCATCTCGATGCCGTCGCGACGTTGATGTATCGTCGCGGTGGTGAATCATTCGCGAAGCGCAAAATTAGCGACTACATGCGACACGTACGCGGCGAGACTTCCGGACCTTGGGTTGTTGAAGAAACAAAACAGATCATCATGCCACCTTCGATTCAGCTCCCTGTAGCTAAAAACACACCAAGTAAGGCCTCCAACCAAGATTCACATCCAAGTGAGGAAGACTCTTGAGCGATTTGAATGCGCCTGTGCCTGATCCGTCGCCGGTCGAGATGGCCGATCCGAAGGTGAATCCTCCCGCCAATCCAACGCGTGGCAAGAGTGAGCGGTTCGCGCCGGTCGAGAAACTCTATCTTGCCATCTCGCGCGAGGTGGGAAAGCTCTATGTCGGCCAAGATGAACTTGTATTGGGGACGCTCACCGCTTTGTTTTCTGGCGGGCACGTTTTGATCGAATCCGTTCCGGGGCTCGGCAAGACTCTCTTCGTGCGGACGCTCGGGCGTATCTTGGGATGTGAGTTCGGGAGAATTCAATTCACGGCGGATTTGATGCCGTCAGACATCACCGGAGCTCCCGTGTTTGACATGAAGGAGAGCGAATTCCGGTTTCGCGCAGGCCCGGTCTTCACTCAGCTTTTACTAGCTGATGAAATCAATCGCTCGCCCGCAAAGACGCACGCGGCGCTGTTGGAAATCATGCAGGAGTACCGCGTCACCATCGACGGTCACAGCCACGTTGTCCCCCAACCATTCTTGGTTTTGGCGACGCAGAATCCGCTTGAGAGCGAGGGCACATACAACCTTCCGGAGGCGCAACTCGACCGATTCATGTTCAAGTTGAAGGTCGACTATCCGAGTGAGACTCAGGAGGCGGAGATTCTCAAGCTGCACAGCAAGCAAGTGGATCTCAACGATCGTCTCGAGAAGGAGGTGGCGACGGTGACGAATCCGAAAACCGTCCGCGACGTGATCGCCTTGTGCGGAAACGTTAACGTCGAAGACGCGTTGGTGGAGTACATCAACCAGATAGTCCGCGCAACGCGTTCGTGGCCTGCGTTCCATATCGGCGCGTCTCCTCGCGCGGGTCTCGCGTTGATGCAGTGCTCGCGCACGCTCGCCGGTTTCAGCGGCCGTGATTATGCGATTCCCGATG
>JBCCOI010000455.1:0-6419 GCA_039025515.1 Planctomycetota bacterium | reverse complement strand
TCGGACCGGTTGAAGAAGTTCCGACGCCGCCGGCTCGGCCGGAGATGAAGGGCGAGTTGGTCCCCACGCCGCAGGGCATCCGCGAAAAGTTGGTCCGAAATCCGGTTCCGGCTCCCCGTGTCGCTGCCGATACCAAAAGGGATTCGCGTGCGGATTCAAAGCCCGCCAAGGTCACCGAGCAGGCGAAAGAGGCATCGGAACGTGCAACGGAGTTGATCGACGTCACCACCGAGATGGTCGCTGCTCAGGGCGGCCCCGAGGACTTCGAATCCTGGCCAGCCCCGGACACGATGTTGTTCATCACGGGGAACCAGCACGGATACATCGAACCGTGTGGCTGCACGGGTCTTGATCGGCAAAAGGGCGGACTCGCGCGGCGGTTTACGTTCCTCCGGCAACTCCGAAAGAAGGGGCTGGATGTTCTTCCGATCGATGCGGGCAACCAGATTCGTCGTATCGGTCGACAAGCGGAAATTAAGTTCGAGCGGACCGCAGACGCGCTCTCCGAAATGAAGTACGAAGCGGTGGGTTTCGGCCCCGGCGACATGAGACTGGGCGTGGGCAATTTGATTCAGGTCAGCTACGCCGATAACCCCGAAGACGCCATGTTTTTGGCTGCCAACATCGTTTTGTTGGAGCCCGAACTTCTGCCAAAGCACAAGATCATCCGCCGTGGTCACTGGAATGTCGGAATGACCAACATCTTGGACCCCAAGGCGCTCGAAGCGCCGACGGGCGATGACATTGTCGTCGGCCCGCCGGAGGAAGCCGCTAAGGAAGCTCTTGCTTCCATGAATGCCGACGGTGCCAACTTCCGCGTGTTGACGTTTTTTGGGAAGGAGGACGCGGCCAAAAAGCTGATGAACAAAGTCGACGGCTACGACTTGATCATCGTTGCGGGCGGCTACGGCGAGCCGTTGTATCGGCCTGAGGTCATCGATGGCAGCACGGCGCGAATGATTGTGACTGGCAACAAGGGCATGTATGTCGGTTTGATTGGACTCTACTCAGACGAGCCGTTCAGGTACGCGAGAGTCGAGCTGTCGCACAAGTTCCCGGATGCTCCAGAGATGCGTCGCCTGATGGCGGAGTATCAGCAACAGCTCGAACAGCTGGATCTTTCAGGCCTCGGACTTTCCGCAAGACCTCACCTTTCTGGCAGGAAGTTTGTCGGAAGCGAGACCTGTGGAAAGTGTCACACAGAGGCTTACGAGATCTGGGAAACCACCGCTCACGTGGATGCGACGGCTCACATCGTTGAACCGACCGAGGGACGCGGCGACGTCCCACGGCACTTTGATCCCGAATGCCTGAGTTGCCACGTCACCGGATGGGATCCGCAAGGCTACTTCCCGTACGAATCGGGTTACTTGAGTTTAGACCTTTCGTCTCATCTGACTGGGAACGGCTGTGAGAACTGCCACGGTCCTGGCGCAGAGCACTCGGCCGCGGAAGAAGAGGGTTCGGGAGTGAGCGAAGAACGCAAGAAATCGCTGCGGCTAGCGATGCAGCTTCCGCTGGAGAAGGCTCGCGACAAGTGTATGGAGTGCCATGACTTGGACAACAGCCCCGACTTCCATGTCGAGAATGCGTTCGAAGATGAGTATTGGCCAATGGTCGAACACTACGGCGTCGACTGACGCCGTCTGCGGCACGGACACTCATTCGGGTGCGCGAACTTTCGTCCCCGACTTATTGGGGTAAGCGGGAGCCTCAGGAAGTTCTCTCGGATCCTCAGCAATCTTCTTTTTGAGGTACTCGATGGCGGCCTCAAGCTGCGCATCTTTGCCGTTGAAGGTGGCGTGAGGCAAGTTATCGACTTCGATATCTGGGGAAACGCCGTTGCCCTCGATCAGCCAGACGCGATCGGGAGAAAAAACGCCAAACTCTGGGCTTCTGGCGATCCCGCCATCTGCCAGTTCGTTGTCGCTTCGCAACCAAACGCCCCCGCCCCATGTCTTGGTTCCGATTAAGGGGCCAAGTTCCAATCGTCGAAAGCCCTCCGAAAACGCTTCTCCATCCGAAATCGTGTAGCCGTCGATCAACACAACCATGTGGCCGTTGAAGGCATAGTGCATGTTGGAATAGGGAAGTCCGGTTCGACCCTGCCAGTACATCCAAGCTTTGCGAATCAACCTGCCAAGAATCCAGCTATCGATATTGCCGCCGTAATTCTGACGCATGTCGATGATCAGTCCTTGGCGGTTAAAGACAGGATAGAAACCCTTTACGAACTCCGAAAAGTTGCCAGACCCCATGGCTCGCATATGGAAGTAGCCGATCTGACTGTTACCCAATTCTTCCGTCTGCAACCGCCGCGTATACTCCCAATCACTCAACTTCAAATCATTGAACTGAGAACGGTTGAGGGGTCGCACGATGTACTGCTTTGTCCCAGGCTTTCCCTTTCGTTTGACGAGCAGTAAGACCTGCTGTCCGCTTTTATTGAGTAACAACTCCCGCGCATCCGGGACCGACAGCGTTGGCCTGCCGTCGATGGCTTTGATGACGTCTCCAGCCTGCAGGTCGATTCCGGCTCGGGCGAGAGGAGCGAGATCGTCTGGGTAGTCGGGATCGTTTTGGTAGATCTTTTGGATTCGATAGCCACCGCGCTTCTTGCTCCTTTGCAGAATCGCACCGAGGTACCCGAACGTCGCGCCTTCGACACCGTCTCGCACATCACCCGTACGCACGTTGGTATGCATGGCCGAAAGTTCACCGACCATCATCGCAATCAGATCGTCAAGTTCCTGCCGGTCCGAAATCCGCGGCAACAGCTTCTCGTGTCGCTTCCGAACCCTCACCCAGTCAACGCCATGCATCTCGGGATCGTAGAAGTAGTCACGATGCAGCCTCCAGGCATCAACGAACATCTGCCTCCACTCTTGAGCCGGTCGCACCTCGACTTCGATATCTGACAAGTCCACTTCCGCATCATCGAGATTTGGCTTCTTGCCATCCGCCGAAAAGTCAAAAAGGTCAGCGCCCCGCCTCAAGAGTATTTTGTTGCGTTCGCTGGACAGCCGGTAACCATTGAGATTGGTCACAATCGTCACGCTTTCCTGCTGATCGGGCTCTCGTGAAATCGGTATCGCCTTCAAAGAGCGACGACTATCGAAGCCAAGCGGGCGTTCGACAAAGTAGACGTGCTTCTTCGCGACCTGCAAATCGGAGTAATTCCCTGCTTCGATTGGCAGGCGGTGCAGCCGCCCAGCCAAATCCTCTAGCCTGTATTCGGGGCCGCTTTCCTTTTGCTCTTCCTCGGTATCGTCCGTGTTGTTCCTCGCGCTGCCAGACTCCCGCTGTTTGGAATCCTCGTCGGACGCATTTTTCTCTTCCCGTTTTTGCTTTGCCTTGGAGTCGTCCTTTTGTTTTGATTCTCTTGTGAGTTCGTTGTCCGGATCGAACGGTGATCTCTGCCCGCCGACAAGATCCAATGCAAAGATGCTGGTGGTCTTATCCAGATAGGCTTCGGGTTGCCTCGGCCCCCACGGTGATCTTTGGACGGAACGAAAGGTTCTGTCGGACAGAAAGTAAATCCATTTGCCGTCAGCCGAGAAAGCCGGAGAGTAACTATCGAGTCGATCGGTGGTCACGGCGATCGGTTGGTTCAGCTGGCCATCCGACTTCGTATCAAACAAATAGAGTCTCTGAATGGAATTGGCTTTGGCATCGGCGTATGCGATCCAGCGACTGTCCGGTGACCAGCCTACTTCCGGATAGTCAAAGGACGTTCCATCTTGTGACGCGGTGACTTTCTTGCTTTTGCCTGACTTTACATTCAATAGCCAAAGAACTTGATCACGATCCGTGTAAGCCACCTGTTTACCATCTGGCGACGGCGTGCCATTGAAACGCAACACCGTCGCATCGTCCGTTAGTTGCCGTGCTTTGCCCGCGATCCCTTTGGTAGGCTGAGACCAGAATTCGGTTTCGCCCGTCCGATCGGACAGATAGTAAACGCGATCGCTTTGCGGCAAAAAATCGATGTCGCGAATGCGCGTATTTGCCGGCTGCGGCAAGTGAATCAGACGACCGGGGTCTGTGGGAGCCACGAACGCTCTCCCGCGTACGGTCACTGCGACGTGACTACCGTCGTGCGAGATCGCGTAGTCGTCCATGAAATTCAACGGCGAACGAAGCCAACGCGTGCGTTGCTGGTCAAAGTCCGAAGACAAACGAATCTGAAGTTTCCTAGACTTCTTTTTCTCAATGTCATAAATCCAAATATCCGCGCCCTTTTGAAACGCAATACGACCTTCGTTCAGGCAGGGGGACAGCACGTCAAACCCCTTGAAGTTCGTATGCTGAATCAAGCCGCCATCGTTCTCATGCTCGTCTTCCTCGCCGTGCGAACTGAGTGGCATCGGCTTCAGTGGAATTGACCACAAGTTCATTGACCCGTCGCGGTCCGTGCAAAAGTAAAGACGATCACGCCACAGCATCGGAGAACGGCTGGTGCCCTCATAGTCGGCGGTCAGCGGGATCGCCTCATCGTCTCCCCGTTTGAACTTCCACAAGTTCTCGATCAGCCCACCGGTGTAGCGCTTCGCGTTGCTGGATTGTCGGGGAAGGCGTGTGAAGTAAAACGTTTCGCCGCTGGAGTCAAATTCTCCGTCGCTTGCTTGCTCAAGTGGCAACACTTCTTGCCTGCCGGATTCCAAGTGAGCAACGGCGACTTGGAACGCATCGCGTCTGGCAAAGAACTGTGTGCCGTAAAGCAGCTCCGAATTGGACTTCCATGACACAGGATAAGGCTTCTCCGATCCTGAGCTGCCTTCCCAGGTGACCCTTCTCGGTAGTCCGCCTTCCATCGACATGGTGTAGATCTCGACGGGCCCTTCATACGAGGCCGCGAAAGCGACACGTTTTCCGTCTGGCGAAATCTCCGCCTTGGATTCGACTTCGGCGTGGCTGGTAAGCCGTCTGGCCAAACCGCCATCGGCTGAAACTCGCCAAAGGTCCCCCTCAGCGGTGAAGACGAGCGAGTCACCGTGCAACGCGGGGAAGCGATAGTAGCCTGCTCCATTCTTGTCCGCCGCCGGCGAAATATTCGCAAGAAGCAGGGTGACCCATGCAAACATCGAAAACTGATTACGGAGCTTCATCGGACCTCTTGGTGTCATTTCCCGGGCTCACAGACCGCCGGAACTGAATGGCTTGTTTTCAACGCCAGTGTGATTTTCAACGCCAGTGTGATTCTCGAGTCACCCGAACGCAACGAGTTCGTCGGAGCACGTCTTCGAAGTCTCCGAGTTCACCGCTCGGTTGGCCCGACGCCTTCCAGCGGGGCCGAAAACTGTGTCCCGAAAACCTCGGAGCGGTTGGAATTGGCGACGGTCTTTTGACAATTCTGATGGCCCCCGCAGCGGACAAACGGGTAGGATCAACATTAAAGGGAATAGATGTGAACCGATCACAGTTATCTTCTATCTTCGGAGTGATGAAGCCGATGAGCCGTCTCAGCAAGCTGACCATTGGACTGACCGTCGCGTTTTTTCTCGCACCGACATTCACGAATCTTGCGAACGCGCAAGTTCGCGACCCGCAGCGGTTTGCCGAGTACCAGCAGCGTCTGGCAGAGCGACGTGCGAACGCGTTGGCACTGCGTGCTCAGCGAAGCCAGACCGTGAACGCGTCCAACTTCAATTTGCCCGCCGGGAGGTTCAGCCCGTCCCCTGCTCTCAATCCGTTCGGAAACGGTTTTCGACCCTCGCTCTCCGGCTCAAGTGTCCAGCCGGCGTTGAGTGGGTTTGTGCCCCAACCTGCTCTGCGCGGATTCGTTCCCCAACCTGCCTTGAGAGGTTTCGTTCCACAACCGGCACTCCGAGGCTTCACACCCCGCCCCGCTTTGCGAGGATTTGTTCCTCAGCCAGCCTTGCGAGGCTTTACGCCACGGCCAGCCTTAAGCGGATTTACTCCCCGGCCGGCGCTCGGAGGCTGACCGGAGCTCAGTACCAATGACTGACTACACCTCGACTAACCCATCGATAGGTCGGTAGTGCCAAAACGAATGCTCGTCTGAGTTTCACGACATCCTCCGATCGGTATTGACTCGGCGGGATTTGCTTCGGTAGCTCTCCGAACCGCGACGTTTCGATTGCCGCTGGTATCGACGGTTCGAAAAACTGTCGGAGATGAATCACGTTTCCCCGAACCTGTCTGTGTTTGGAATCACTACCTTCCGCGACGCATACGGACTTCAACCGATCAAGGGGCTCGATGCGCGGACGATGGCTTTCGGCCTCGCCATACTTCTGCTTCTGCCGACAGGATGCAGAACAAAGGCTCCGATTCATGTTTGGCGGGCACCGGTGCTGCAATCCACCGTGGGCGCAACCGTTTTGGTGCCGGCGATCTCGGGTCCAAAAGATGTTTCAAGCGGCATCCAACGGCAGTTGATTGCGACGGCCCCTTCC
>JBCCOI010000454.1:0-6430 GCA_039025515.1 Planctomycetota bacterium | reverse complement strand
TGCGGCTTGCGCTGGCGTTGCGAGGAGGGTTTCAGTAGCACAGAAGAGCGGTATCCGATCGAGTCTCACTTCAGTCGCCGGGCGTCGCATCGGCCGCGAACCGATCGCTTCGATGCCTTCAGCCCGGACAGTTTAGCCTGCCCAAATGCACTGTCGATTCGGAAATCGGGGAAGGCCTGGCATTTTGTGCAAGCTGCGGCGAGTATTCCAGGAGCCTGATTGACTCCTATGTACGAGTTTTTCGCGAAGATTCCGCACTCAAACGGCGGCGTGCTTGGATTCTTCACTGGCAATCATCTGCTGGAGGATGTCCTCCAGTGAGACCCGAATGTCCCATTCGGGGTAGTCCCGACGCAGCTTGCTGAGATCACTGATATAGCAAATGTGATCTCCTTTTCGATTCTCATCGCCAAGCGTGAAATCGACTTTGTGACCGCCGAGCTCTTCAATCATGGTGATGCACTCCAGCACACTGGCGGCGTTGGAGCGTCCACCGCCGATGTTGTAAACCTCACCGGGACGTGGATTTCTTGCAAACGCCTCAAATGCCTTGACGACGTCGCTGCATTCGATTTGATCGCGGACCTGTTTGCCTTTGTAACCAAAAATGGTGTAGGGCTTTCCGGTCACGGCCACATGAACGAGGTAGCTGAGAAATCCGTGGAGCTCGACGCCGCTGTGGCTGGCACCGGTCAGGCATCCACCGCGAAAGACTCCCGTCTTTAGCCCAAAGTACTTGCCGTACTCTTGCGCGAGCACATCGGCTGCCGTCTTACTGGCACCGAACAATGAATGCATCGTCTGATCGATGCGGCAGTTCTCATCGATGCCATCGTAGTCCTCTTCACGCGCGTATTCCCAGCGCGTTTCCAACTCCGCGAGCGGCAGTTCATTCGGAGCATCGCCGTAAACTTTGTTCGTACTCATGTGGCAGAACACGGCTTCGGGAGCGAACTGGCGGGTTGCCTCGAGCAAGTTGAGCGTGCCGTTCGCGTTGACTTCGAAATCCAGAAAAGGAATGGCAGCCGCACGATCATGAGAAGGCTGCGCGGCGCAGTGAATCACCAGGTCGGGTGTTTCGTTCTTGAAGAGATCGAAGATTGCTTCGCGGTCACGGATGTCGATCGATGCCGTACGAAAATTTGTCATCTCCGATTCCAACCGAGATTGGTTCCACTTGGTGCTACCGTCGGGTCCAAAGAATGTAGCCCGCATGTCGTTGTCGATACCAATCACTTCGTCGCCCGCCGCATCCCAATGTCGAACTGCTGCAGAACCGATGAGACCGCTAGATCCTGTGACGATGACTCGCATTAAACCTGAAGCTAAATGGGGAGAGAGAAACGCGTCGGTGTTCGATGCGGGGGTATTGTAGTTGTGGTTCCGCGAGTGAGAATCACTCGCCTTGGCGAATCCGTTTGTTCTGCAACGCGGCGTCGCCTAACCGTTGAAATTGGAACACGGCGTTATTTCCGTGGTTTCCGACCCAAACTTCGACCCGAAAAATGCGGTTCACGGCCACCGATGTCAAACGACGAGAGCGCGACGGAGCACGAATCCCCCCAACGTTGTGAGATTGCGATCATCGGCGCCGGACTGGCGGGTCTCAGCTGCGCCAAGAGGCTCGTGTCAGCCCTGGAAGGGTCGGGTCGTGTTGGTAGTCCGCCCGACGTTCGTGTGATTGAGGCGACCGACCGAGTTGGCGGTCGCGTCCGAACCGATGTCGTCAACGGCATGACCTTGGATCACGGTTTTCAGGTTCTGCTGACCGCCTATCCCGCTTGCCGCGAGTTGCTCGACTACTCGAAATTGCGTTTGCGGCCTTTCGAGCCCGGCGCCTTGGTCCGAAAGTCCGGACGTTTCCACCGATTGGGAGATCCCTGGCGGCGCCCGTTTCAGGCACTTTCAACCGCTTTCAGTCCGATCGGCTCATTCACGGACAAACTTCGAATCGCAAAGGTCCGCTCACAGGCCAGCTCGGGAACACTGGGCGATCTTTACCATCGCGACGCGGAACCGACGCTGGAACGTCTGCAGAACATGGGCTTCTCGATTCCTATGGTCGACGAGTTTTTTCGTCCGTTTCTGGGAGGCGTGTTCTTGGATGAAAAGCTATCGACTTCCAGCCGAATGTTCGAGTTCGTGTTTCGGATGTTTGCCGCCGGTGACATTGCGATTCCAGCCGACGGCATGGGCGCGATTCCTCGACAGCTCGCCGATGGACTTCCTCGCGGAACGCTGGTGCTGAATCAATCCGTATCCGCACTCGAAGCGGACGGTGACTCGGTGCGACTGCGATTTGCCGATGACCGTCGATTGGTTGCGAAGCACGTGGTCATCGCAACGGAAAGTAATGCCGCGGCGAGACTACTGGACCGGCCCGAACTCATGACCGATTGGCGTCAAACCACAAATCTTTATTTCGAGGCGAGCCGATCGCCACGCGATGATCGTCTACTGATGTTGCGAGGTGACGAACAAGACGGGCCCATCCAAACAGCCGTCGTGCTCAGCGACGTCGCGCCCGAGTACGCAACGGAGGGACGGTCGCTCGTTTCCGTTAGCGTGTCGGAAGCTTTCGAAGACGAGGATCTCGATACGATCCGTGACGCCGTGCTCAAGCAAGCACAGTCATGGTTCGGAACCAGCGTGAATCAATGGAACTTCATTCGAGCCTATCGTGTGCCGTATGGTTTACCGGCGACTTCGATGGATCCAGTCGTGCGACCAATCGAAACGACCGGTATCGGTGGTTCCGTGTTCCTGTGTGGTGACCATGTTGAATCGCCGAGTATCCAAGGCGCGATGAATAGCGGCATTCGCGTCGCGGACCATTTGCTTCATCTCGGAAACTGATGGAGCAACGACTTGTCCACAACTAAAAACGCTGCACCCGCTTGGCTCGAATCGCTTCAAGCGATCGCGCAGCGACGTTCGAAAGACTGGATCGAGTTCCGCAGATACCTGCATCAGCATCCTGAGCTCTCTGGTAAAGAAGTCCAAACGACACTCACTCTGAATCAGCGTCTTGCAAACAAGGAGCTTCCGACACGCGTCTGCAGCGACGGACGCGGTTTGACGGCCGACCTCGTGACCGACCCGGCGTTTGCGAACGTCGCCAAAATCGCGATCCGCGGCGACATTGATGCATTGCCCATCATGGACGAGAAGGTTGTGCCGTACCGCAGCTCCGTACCCGGTGTGATGCATGCCTGCGGGCACGACGTTCATGCAACCGCGGTCGTCGGAGCCATCGAGTTGCTCGCGGAAATGCATCGATCAGGTACCTTGCCTTGGCCCATCGCCGCCCGCGCGATCCTGCAGCCTGCCGAGGAAACCTGCGAAGGTGCCTCGCATATGATCCACAACCACGCACTCGCTGGCGTGGATTCGATTCTGGCGTTGCACGTTGACCCGACCAGGCAAGTCGGTTGCATCGGACTTCGCGAAGGAATCCTCACCGCGTCATGCGATCTTTTCGAAGTCGTTTTTGTTGGCACGGGAGGGCACGGCGCGAGACCCCATCTCTGCACCGATCCGATCGAAGCGGCCGCAGTTTGGATCCAGTCGGCATATCGGCGAGTCGGTCGCACGATCGACGCCCACGAGACCGTCGTGCTCTCGATCGGGCAAATTCAGGCGGGGCACAGCGCCAACGTGATTCCGGACAGTGCCACGATTCGCGGGACGATGCGCTCGCTGAGTCCTGAGGGACGTCGAGAGTTGCTCGAGCTACTCGAAGACGTCGGCGAATCCGCCCACCGTGAAACCGGATGCAAAGTCCGTTTGAAACTCGGCATGTCGGCGCCGGCCGTGGTCAATGCATCTCCACTGATTCGACTGCTGCACGAGGGTGCCGCGCACGTACTCAACCCGGCCGCCGTCGAGTGGATCCCACTTCCAAGCATGGGCAGCGAAGACTTTTCCTACTATTTAGAACACGTCCCGGGAGCCATGTTTCGGCTGGGCGTCGCGGGCGGACAGGTGGGCTCCGCACCGCTGCATACCGGCGGCTTCGACATCGACGAACAGGCGATCGAATGCGCCGTTAAACTATTTGCGGGCGCGATCATTCAACACTTCGATCCTGAGCAGCGATGACGAAACTTCAATTCCACTCGAACGACAAACAAACGATCGGCGTGGAGTTGGAATTTGGAGTCATCGACTCTGCGACATTCGCACTCGCCAATCGCAGCAGTGAAGTGTTGGATCGGATTCCCGATGGCACAGCAAAAAAATGCTGCAAGCATGAACTGATGCAATCATGCATCGAAGTCATCAGCGGCGTTTGCGGCGACGTCTCCGAAGCCCGTCAAGATTTGACGGAAAAGATCCGTGTCGTCCAGAGCATCGGTGACGAATTGGGTGTAGCACTTTGGTGGGGCGCGACGCATCCGTTCAGCAACTGGCAAGAACAGGTCGTCACCGATGATGATCGCTACCGGAGTCTGCTGCGTCTGCTCCAAGAGATGGCACGACGACTGGTGACGTACGGTTTGCACGTGCATGTCGGTGTCGATTCGGGCGACAAGGCGGTGATGATTTGTGACCGGATCATGCAATACTTGCCGCTACTGCTGGGACTCTCCGCCAGCAGTCCCTTTTGGGAAAATCGCGACACCGGGCTGCACTCATTTCGAAGCAAGGTGATGGAAGGACTGCCAACAGCCGGACTACCCACGCTGATGCGAAATTGGAGCGAGTACGTTTGGCTGGTCAATCACATGGAGGAAACGGGTTTCATCAACACGATCAGAGAAATTTGGTGGGACGTCCGGCCACACCACAACTTTGGAACCGTCGAAGTGCGCATGTGTGATATGCCCGGTAATCTCGACAACGTCTGCGGCCTCGCAGCGCTCATTCAATGTCTCGTTCGATATTTGAATGACGAGATCGAAGAAGGCACCTATCAGTTTGATTGCCATCCGATGATGGTTCGGCAGAATAAGTGGCGGGCTGCACGCTACGGTCGAGCCGCGACCCTGGTCAACACGTTCGATTATTCGGAGCAGTCGATACCTGAAATCACGACCAGGATGGTCGGCCAATTGCGAGGAGTCGCGCAGGATCTGGGTTGTGAATCAGAGTTGCGTTGGGTCGTGGACATGGCCAACGGTCAAGACTGGGCCGAACACCAGCGATCGATCCTCGAACGGACGGGCGACCCGAAGCAAGTCGTCGCCGAGCTCACGGAACGTTCTAGAGTCAGCTAAGCAACGTCCAATCGATGACTGGTGTGTTTTTGAAAGTCGCCTACCGGCCGTGCACGATGGAAACAGTCAAATCGATCGGACGGAACCGATTGGCGACAATCATTGATCGCCCATTCCTAGGCCGGTCAGCCCGTTACTCGCGATTCGGTCCGAACGACGCCGCGACTCACGGATGCATCACAGGCGTGTCCCTAGAAGATTCCTCCGCCCATTCCTCCCATGGCGCCTCCGCTGCGTTTAAAGTCGAGATCGGTCTTGAGCTGGCTCATCTCTTCGACGTTGATGATCGATTGGTTGCGATCGAGCTCAAGCTTTAGCTGATAATCGAAGTCGAAGGCATTGCTACCGAACCGTTGCTTGGGAACTTGGATGTCCCAACGAAGAATGCCAACGGGAAAGTCAATCCGCCGATACACAGGGTCATTCGAAAGGGCAGCTTCTCGCTCAGATTCAAGAGCCACCTGAATTTGATCTTGGTTTTGTGGTAACGGCATTCGGTCAAAGAGCCTGACGTCGGTATCGTCCTCGTAGTAGTTCGAAACAACGAGTCGATAGTCCAATGTGATGACGCGATTCCCTCCTTGAACCGCCTCCTCTTTCCGCAACAACTGCCTTCGCGTTCGAACGGACCGATCAGCTCCCAGACCGACCTGGAACGTTCCGCCGGCAGGTGTCGCCGGGAATTCCATCCTGCCGACACGATCCCCGTTCAGAAAGACCGATGCCTTCGCGCTAACCAAGGCGCGATCGATCGGATTCATCAGCGTCACTTGTCGATAGGCGTAGCTGGAGATTAGCGGAGTTGCGACGCGATAGATTTCGCCCGTCAGATCAATGCTAAAGACATTCACGCTAAAGTCATCCGGCCCATCGGCCAAAGTAAGCTTCGAGCCTACCGGGTAAGTCTCTTCTATCGAGCTGCTTTGCGAATCCTCTGCAAGAACCCTTTGCACGCCCCGCATTTGATTGATTTCCGAGATTTGACGTCGCCCGGCATTCTCGTTGAGCCGGATCTCCCGTTGTGTGCTGAATGTCTCTTCGAATGGGCTCGACAACGCCGACGTCGTTGGATTCCAAAGCGAAGACCTCGGATCATCAGATACGTCACTTCCATCCCCATCTGCCGACACTCGAAACGGTGCCATAAGAGGAGGTTTTGAACGCGTATCTGGAAGCCCCGTGCAAAAGGCGAGCGACACGTCGTTCCAATC
>JBCCOI010000453.1:0-6431 GCA_039025515.1 Planctomycetota bacterium | reverse complement strand
GGATTTGATTCGTGCCTTGCTAAAGCTCGAGTCTGTCTGCATGCCGATCTGTCCTCCCGTCAGACTCACCGCTTCCGCGCCGAGGCTTTCGATCGCCATCGCAACCAACGCAACGCTCACTTGCTCGCCGGTGCTGAGCAACATGTCCATCTCCCGCGCGGGAGGTTTGTCGCTGACTTCCGCGGCCAACTCCAGAAGTCGATCCGTATTCTTCCCCATCGCGCTGACAACCATCACAACGCGGTGGCCCTGGCGTTGAGCGCGGATCGCTTTTCGCGCTGCGGCCCGGATCTTCTCAACGTCCGCGACACTCGTGCCGCCAAACTTTTGCACAATCAAGGACATCTGTCGGATTCCGAAGCAATAAATGAATTCATCAAGTCCCAGCCAGCATCCAATCGAAGCGACGTCTTCTGGGCGGCGATCTCGTCGTAAGTTTCTGAGGCGTCGGCGTCGAGTCCCTTTCCGGCCATCGCGAATGGCACCATTCCGTGCGTGTGCTTCTTCGTTCGACAAAAGGTCGGATGATCGGGCGTCACCAAGAAACGGTACTCGCCGAGCGATTGAAGTGCCTCGTGAAGTGGTGCCACGATTTGGCGATCGATCTGCTCGAGCGCCTCGATTTTTGCATCGGCCCGTCCTTCGTGTGATGCTTCATCCGGTGCTTCGATGTGGATGCAAACCAGGTCGAATTGATTCAGTGCATCAATTGCGGCGGCACCCTTTCCCGCGTAGTTCGTATCGAGATATCCAGTCGCGCCGTCGACTTCGATTCTCGGCCAACCGGCCAAAGCAGCAATGCCCCGTAAAAGATCTACGGCGGTAATCATGGTGCCGCGTACGCCGAATCGCTCTTCAAACGTTGGCATGGCGGGAACTCCGCCGAGTCCCCAAAGCCAAACGTGTGTCGCAGAACGTTTACCGGCTTCGCGTCGAAGCCGGTTCACTTCATGCGACTCGAAGACCGCTGCCGAGTCATTCATCAAACGAACAAGTAAATCACTGCCGGGGCCACGAGGAAAGTCGTCCACGATTTCGAGATCGGTCAAATCATGAGGCGCGGTTGATCGCGTCTCATTCGAAAACGGAGCGGGCGTTGATTCGTCGCCGCGATAGATCAACAAGTTTCGATAGCTCACGCCCGGAACAAACTCGAAACGCTCCGCGATGTCACCCAACTTGGATGTCTGAAGCAATGCTTCGGTTGCGGCGCCGAGCAACTGCGTTGATTCTTCAGTGCTGATGTGATCCGCCGTAAAGTCGATCATGGTCTGCTGATCGATTGTCACAAGGTTACACCGGACGGCGAAGTCATGCGGGCCGAGTGTGATTCCGCTCGCGGCGGCTTCCAGCGGTGCCCGGCCGGTGAAATATTGATTCGGGTCGTAACCAAATAAGCACAGGTTGGCGACTTCGCTACCCGCGGGAAAATGCGACGGCGTATTGTTGGAAAGTCCGACGATGCCGGACCTTGCGATTGCATCCATCGCGGGAAGGTTCGCGGCCTGAAGCGGTGTCTTGCCCCCCAAAGATTCAAGAGGCTCGTCGGCGCAACCGTCGGGAATGACTATGACGTATTTCATACCTCACAGTTTTGCGGACCCAAGCCGGTGTCGGAAGGGGAGTCGAATCCGCAGGCTCAGTCGCACGCCTCCGCCAATCGGTTTAGCACTTCGGCGCCCCGCCTCAGTGTTTCATCCGTTGCGGCAAAGCTGATGCGAAAGTGCGTGTCGTGTGCACTGAAAATGTTTCCCGGAATCACGAGTAAGCCCTGTTCGATGGCCCGATGCACAAACGCTTCGCCGCCTCTACTGCCAGGAGCCTTCGCAAAGAGGTAAAAGGCACCGCCCGGCTGCGTGAATTCGAATCGATCTCGCAGTAGTCCACCGATCAGGTCGCGTTTTTGTGCGTACTGTTGAACATGCCGCCCAAGATCAACCTGCATCGCTTGCAAGGCGCCCCACTGAGCGGGCTGTGGCGAACAGACGAAAGAGAACTGCTGCACCTTCAGCATCGTGTTCATGATCTCGGACGGCCCATGAACGTAACCGACTCGCCAGCCCGTCATTGCGTGGCTTTTGCTAAAGCCATCGATCACGATGGTATCGGGGTTGAACTCGGCAGCCGAAATGAACCTGCCGTCGTAATGAAACCGACTGTAGATCTCGTCCGAGACGAGTGCGATGTTCTTTTCGGCGGCGAGTGTTGCAACCGCTTCCAACTGTTCCGCAGTCGCCGTTACGCCGGTCGGGTTGGCAGGACTGTTTAAAAGAATCAGTTTTGTTTTGGACGTGACGGCGGCCGCGATCTTATCCGGGTCCAATTCGAATGTCGGGTAAGAATTCACGGCGACGGGCACGCCGCCGCACATTCGCGACATTGCCGGATACATGACGAAGTAGGGATCCAGAAAAATGACTTCGTCACCGGGATCGACCATCGCCAGCATCGACAACATCAGTCCACCGCTGGTGCCGCTGCTGATGAAAACATCTCGATCTTCGTGCCCGAAACGTTCGTCGACTTCTTCTTGCAACAATTTGCGAAGTGGAGCGATTCCCTGAGTCGGCGAATAAGCGTTCTTGCCGTTTCGGATCGCATCGATCGCCGCATCCTTTATCGAATCCGGTACGTCAAAGTCGGGTTGTCCGATCGAGAGATTGATTGGGTCCGTCAGGTTCGCGGCCAAATCAAAGACTTTTCGGATCCCGCTCGAGTCAAACATCGTCGTGCGGTCAGCGATCCAAGGATGCATAGTCATTCCGGCACCGGTGGAATAAAACTTGGAAGAGTCAACCATCGCATTCTAGACCAGGGATTCATTGTGGCCGAGGTGCTGACCGCCGAACCAGTCGTCCGGATTTGCGCGGTGATTTCACGTGACGATGACTTGCGAGCCGAGGCAATCGAACATCTGACCGAGGAATGGGGAAAACCTATCTGTCGAACGGAACCTCTTCCGTTTCAGGCGGGTGGTTATTACACGCCGACCATGGGCGCGGACCTGCGAAAGGAATTGGTCGGATTCTCGAATCCCTTGGACGGAGGTCCGCTTGCGGATTGGAAACTCTGGACCAACCGATTAGAAGTCCGCCTTGCTGCCACCCGAATTCAGGGAGATGCAGTTAGCGAATCCACGTCGGTGAACAGCCGTCCGATTAATCTTGATCCGGGATATGTAACCCAAGCAAAGCTTGTTCTAGCGACGACCAAAGATCGTGATCATCGCGTCTACTTGCGAGACGGAATCTACGGCGAAGTGACTTTGAATTACACGGCCAAACGCTGGGTCAGCCATCGCTGGACGTATCCCGACTACCGCACTGAAGAAGTGGCAGCGTTTGCAACGTCGTGCCGTCAATATCTAAGGCAGCATCTTCAGGAGACTGCCGGTTTTCGTTCACGAGGCTAAGCCACCTCGCGTCAGTCGGTTGATCGATCGCGATTGGCTCGTGGCTGGTTTTGACCGTTCGAGTCCAGCCCCATGCCCCAACGGTTGACTCGATCCGTCCAGTCCCAAACGAGCGCACCGGCGAGAAAACGAATGTTCGCCCAATAGCGTGGCACCAAGCGTTTCGGGTCACACAACATTCGATAAACCCACTCGGCTCCAAATCGTTGCCATCGCTCGGGAGCACGTTTCGCGGTGCCCGCGATGAAATCAAAGGAAGCACCGAGCTGAATGCTGACGGGAATTCCCATTTCTTTGTAGTGTCGGTGAATCCATCGTTCTCCCTTGGGTTGTCCGAAAGCAACCAGCAAGATCTTTGCGCCGGAATTGCGAATGCGGTTTTGCTGTGCCTCGGATTCCTCCTGAGTCAGTTGTCGAAACGGAGGAGATTCGACGCCGGAAACCCTCATCCCCGGAAACTGCCTGACAAGATTGTCCGCGCATTTTTGGGCAACACCTGGTTCTCCGCCCAAAAAGTAAATGCCCCAGCCCTTCTGGTCCGCCAAACGGGCAAGGTCATAAATGAGTTCGCTACCCGCCACTCGTTCCGGTAAGCGTTTGTTTCCAAGTCGGCTTCGCCAAACGATCGGCTGACCGTCGGCAAGTATCAGATCGGCTGCTTCCGTGATTGCCCGCAGGTCCGCTTGCTGATGATGCAGCATTGCGTAGTTGAGGTTGGCGGTGATGACGTAGCTGGGGACGCCACGATCAATCAACTGAGCGATCCTCTCGACCGCTTGAGACTTTGTCAGGCACGCGAAGGGAATGTCCCAAACAAAACGCTGATCAAGCGGAGGAAGGTGCGGAGGTTTGGCTGGCGTCTGATTCTGTATCGGTTCCTTCGCGAATCCCGTTTTCTGCTGGGAAGTCGGTTCTGCCGGAGTTCCAAGCGGATTCACGGAAAATCCGGAAAGAGGAGCTCCGTTTTGTGAAGTCGTCGGGTTCATGATGTGGCTTTGGATCGGTCTAATTGACGGTGCTACCAAAACCTAGGACCGCACGCGACGCATGATCGACTTGCTCCGTTCGCTGTTCTTTGCTGCATGACAAGCCTCCGCGGATGTAGCGGTTGTACGGCTTGTAACGAAGTCACCGGCTCCGCGAGAGACTTCAAGGACCACGCTAAAGAAAACTTGATGGCAACACTCAAGCTTCGAAAGCCATTAACCGTGATCATTACGCTCGAGGGACTATCCGCTGCCAGCCTGGGCTGTTTCGGGTGTTCGTGGAATGAGACTCCCGCGCTGGACAGCCTCGCTTCGCGCGGAGTCGTTTGGGATCGCTGGACGGCCACAACCGCGCGACGAAACGAATTGGTCAGCGAGTACATTCGCCAGTCGTCTGCCCTGCTCGATGACAATCGTGCGAGTCTCATCACGGATGACCATGGGCTGTTGGTCAGCGACGTCTTTCACAAATTGGAGTTGATCGAGAAGACGCGGTCCGATGGGGATCGCAATCAAGCTGTCGACGATTTGTCAGGCACCGCGTTGGGGCAAGTCTTTGCGGCCGCCAATCACAGCCTGACTGTAGAGACTCAACTGCTTTGGATTCACTCGGCAGCATTACGTGAAGTGTGGGACGCGCCGCGCGAGGAGATTGCGGATGCCGAAGACCAAGCTCCCAGCGATGAAGTCGAACTCATCTCCGTCGATGGGGACGAGCTGAAACCGCAAGAACTTCGACTTCCTGAAACGACCTTACCACCGAGCATCCAGCGGAAGGCCGATGATCATCCGGATCTAGTTTTCGCTTGGATGCAACGATACGCGTCAAATGTGCGAATGCTTGATGATTTGATTGGCTGGGCGAGCGATGCTTGGCGGAATCGAAAGCCAGAATTCTTGGTGACCGGCACGAGTGGGTTCTCGTTGGGTGAGAATGGGTGGATTGGCCATGGAGTCGGACCCATTCGAAGCGTGGACACGCGTCTTCCCATGCTTGTCTCACATGGTGGCCCATTGCGCGTCGGTCAGCTTTGCAGCAGTGATGGCTTCGCAGAGGTCCTGGATCGACTGGTCGCCCGCGTGCCGATCCTACAACCCGAGTTTTGGGCGGCTTCTCCGGACAACGAACTGGCCGTTGAAACGGAAACGGAACGTGCTGAGCGTGTGACCACGACACGGGAGTGGTTCTACGTTCGCGAAAGCACCGATCCTGACGGAGGAGCGATGACCGACGAACGGTTGTTCTTGAAGCCCGATGACCTTCATGACGTTAACGACGTTTCGCGGCTTCGTCGCGAAGTGTTGGATTCGTTTCAAGATTGACCGGCATGAGTCTGATTCTCACCCGCGTATGAGGACCGCCACGACGGACTGAGTGTGTGACGAGAGGACGGTATCCGTCGGCGGTCACCTTGAAACGCATCTCACTAAACCCGCTTGTGCGAGGCCATCGCAGCAGACCATCGCTCATTTTCTTCGCCAGGTTCTCTCGCCAGCGAATTTGCGTTTCGCCCTGATCGTCAATGGTTCGTGTCCCGGGCGTAACAAGGAACCGCTCAATCGGCTTGCCGGTCTTCGCATCAATCACGTTTCCGTCGAGCAGCCACTTCGCTCGGGTCGCGTTGTCGACACCTTCAAATGGGAGTGCATGCGACTCAGATCGATCAGGATTCGATTCTTTTGGGCTCTGCGAGAATGCCTGCGAAGCAAACGAGTGACACAGTAAGAAAAAGGCGACGCTGCTGATTCTTATCATTGTTGGAGCTGACATCCGCGAATTGAGTTTGATTAAGCTTCCGATGGTACTTCATTCTCTCGTGCTTCCAAAGGTTTAACCATGCGAACGATTCTGTTGACCATTTGGGTCGTTTCTTTTCTCGCTCCGGTCAATCACGGATCTGCCGAAGTGAACGAATCCGCGGCAGACGGGTTTCGTTTGACCATCGAACGTGACCTTTCGCTGACACCCGGGAAAGCTTACGACAAATTCGTCACAGAATTCTCGAGTTGGTATGACGCAAGGCACTCGTACT
>JBCCOI010000452.1:0-6440 GCA_039025515.1 Planctomycetota bacterium | reverse complement strand
GTCGTAGTCGGTCTCCGTTTTCGCTTCGGCAGTGGTGCCAACGGCAACGGTCCGAACGGTCGCGCGGTTCCGACTGTCGTACGTCGTCGTGGTTTCGTTGCCTCGCGGATCAGTCATCGACGTCAGATTGCCGACCGCGTCATACTCATAATCTGTCACCAAGCGGTCCGCATTGGCCGTCAAGTCACGGGTGACGTCCGCGACAGTCGTCTCAGACGGCAGGTCATACTCTTCGGTCAGGCCCTGGACGGTCCTTTCCAACCGGCCATCGGCGTCATACCCATAGAAGGTGATTCGGTCGTACTGGTCATAGCTGACGTAGAGTTGGTTGGCGTCGTAGTAGCTGGCCTGTCGCAGACGCGGGGGAGTCGTGCCCGATGAAGTCGTCGTGAATGTGCCGACTCTGCGTCCCCGGTGATCGTAGGCGTACTCCGTAAGTCTCCCATCGGTGTTCATCGACTCGATATCGTTCGTGCCGTCGATGTAGGTGTAGGTCGTGGTCGACGCCAAGTCTGGCGTCGCCGTTTCCGTCATCCCGTCCATCTGTGCGGCCGCGACGACATGGGAGGTCAGCCGATCGGCGGCATCGTACGCATAGGTGTTGACGACACCGTTGCGGTCGATGGTCTTGACCGGAAGCCCGATGCCATTTCCAGAGGTGCCATACGTCGTCTTGGCGGTCGTGCCGTCATCGTAGAGCGTGCTGATCAGACGGTTGCGTGAGTCGTAAAAGAACTCGGTTTCATGGCTCAGCGGATCGGTGACCTTGCTCAGCCGGCCCTGAGCGTCGTAGGTGAAGGTTGTCTCGGGCCGCGTTCCGCCTACGTTTTCTACCGGACCGGTGATCTTGTTCAGCCGATCCGAGGTGTCGTAGCTGTAGTCGGTCTCGTTACCGAGTTCGTCGGTGTATTTGGAGACCTTGCCCGCGCCGTCGTTGCCGCTCGCGACGTAGGTCCACGACAGGGTCGCGTAGTCGCTCGTCTGCACGTCATCGGTCGGATTACGGTTGTAGGCGGCGGTCGTCGCGCTGGGCGGATTGGAGGGACCGTCCGTAAGACCCACGGAGGTGGAGAGCTTTCGCCCATCGGCGTCGTAGGTATGCTTGGTGACATTCCCGTTGCGATCCCGCATGCGTGTCACAAGATCGAGCGAGTTATGCGAGTAGGCTTCGAAGGTACCGTCTTGGAACTCTTTGAACGTCATTCGTTGATCGCTGTCGTACTCGTAGTCTTCCCGAATACCCCTGGAGTCTTCGAATCCACTCGGCTGGGTGCTGCCCCCGGACCCCAGGCCGTAGATGATGGACGTCTTTGTCTCGTTTGTTCCGGTGAAGCTCGGTGCGCCGGTGACACCATTGGTGCCTTCTTCCCAGTCCAGTCCGTAATAGGCGGCTTTCAGTTCGTTGCCGGAGTTGGAGAAACTTGACGAGAGCCGTCCGCCGCCCTTGTAGATGACGCCTTCTCCGGGATTGGTGGTAGAGTCACCATCGTCGCTGCCGTTGAAGTAGCGGACTTCGCCCGCACCATCGGTGAGGTAACGGATCATCCCGACGCTTGTGGGCACGAC
Organism: Planctomycetota bacterium; assembly: GCA_039025515.1. GTDB lineage: Bacteria > Planctomycetota > Planctomycetia > Pirellulales > Pirellulaceae > Stieleria. The sequence goes on along the minus strand of JBCCOI010000452.1, from coordinate 4,874 downwards.
CGTACCACCGACGGTCGCGACCGATCCGGTGAACACGACCGTCTTACGTCGGTGCTTGGGCTCGGCCGCCACGTCGACGAGGTCCATCTCGACCGAACCGTTGGCTCCGGCGGCGTAGGTGACCGTCGTCTGACTGCTGTCCGGATAGTCGATCTGGCTGATGAAGCCGCCGCCGTAGGTGTAGTCCACGTCCTGGCCGCCGGGCTGGGTGATGGTCTCAATCACCCAGTCGCCATTTTGCTGCGTGCTGTAATAATCGATATTGATGGTCTGCCCGAGCGTGTCGGTGATCGTATCGATCTGCCACTGGCGTTCGGGTGATGCCGTGATCTCAGCGGGTGTCCATGTTTTGTAGGTGACGTCGTAACTTCGTCCGTGAATCCCCTTGAAGCTCACGAGTCTGCCGTGCGGAGGGTGGTCCGTGGTCGGGTTGTAACCCGGAGGAGTGACGCCAGCGAGCAAGAGCTCAAAAAGCATCTCGTTGCCATCCTTGTCGGTGATGCGAGCGTACTCGGCTCCGGTGAAGACGAAGTCTGTGCCGTTGGTGCTACTGCCGGTGACGGCAGCCATTGTTCCATCGAGCATCTCGATCGAGCGGTTTCGCCAGGAGTAGTCGGAATCGGGTACTAACGCTACGTCATAGGCACTCGGGCCGGTCGCCGTGAAGTCGGCGTCGAAGCGGATGGTGTAGAACTGGTTGGGATCGAACAGGACGACTTCGCCATCGATCCCTGGATCATGTTCATAGGCAAGTTCGAGCCGGATGTCGGCCTGAAGAAAACATCCCGCACCGAAGGAACCGCTGCGGTCGATGTCGCGGGTGCGGTGGATACGCTGGATGAATGCGGTCGATGTGGAGGAGGGAGGAAGTACATCCCAGCCCCAGTGCATGTAATTGTAAGTGAGGTTGCTGACGGTAGAGTAGAGCTCGGGTTGGACCTCGGTATCTGGGATAGCCGGTTTCACGCAACTTTCGCCGCCACCCAAGTTCCCGCCTCCGTCTGCACCGCCTCCGCCCGGCCAAGAACCACCGCGATTGCACGTGAGGCAACTGCCTATGCGCCAATCGCCTTCCCCGCCACCACCGTACGATCCAGCATTACTCCAGGTTCCGCTGCCAGCACCGATCCAGGAACCACCGCTCATCGTGGAGAACGCTCTGCCCGCCGAAGGTGGTGACCTGTCGATCTCGATGCTGGTGGAGGCGTTGTACAGCGGCGGATCATTGACCACTGCGTCTTCAGCCGACTGTTCGACCACCTCGGGGGTCATCTGGCCTGGATCTTCAGGGAGTTCCGGATCTGCTTCGGCCGGGTCGTCACCTCCAACTAAGCCGTCACCGGGGCCACCCTGTTGGGCGGCCACTTGCCGAAGGGGTTGTCGCAACAGCCATGGAACCGTCACGATTCCGATCCCCAGCATCACGACAAGCAGCAGACGCAGGGTATTACCAAGACTGTTGGGAATGAACTTTTCAATACTCATCGCAAGCCGCCCATAAGGTCCGAGTGAGATTGTTGCCGGGTAAAGAGCTAACTGTCCAGGAGAAGCCGACTACTGGACAATCGTGATGTCGTAACGCACGCGCCCCGAAGTCACCGGAGACGCCGCAAGAATCTTCGTCTTTCGTGACGAACCGGCCGAAGCGGTGAAGATCGCTTCCGCGACTCCTTCTTCGTTGGCAGACACCGTGATTGCCGTCAGACCGTTGGAGAACGTACCGAGATCCATCGTCATGAAGCTCACAGGCATGGTCGGCTCGGTCAGTAACCGGAGACGGATCGATTCACCCTTCCGCATCGCGTGCCGAAACTCACTCTGCGTTTCAAGCCGAGGCGTCTCCTCACTCGGCTGAGCCGAGTGAAAGACCCGCCCCGGGACAACGCGACTGAGATACGCCTCCGGGTTCTGCCTGTAAGTGTCCAAGTCAAACGCGGGAGCTTGCATCATCGGTCCCGTGAGCTCGGGAGATTCACCCGACTGAATCGCATCAAAGACTTCGGCCACTTGGGGACTCGAAGCAGGATCGAGCCGGTCAACAAGATCGGGAACGTCTTTGTTGGGAGCTTCCCCTTCAAGAGTTCCGGTAGCTCGCGGAGCAGAGTAACGTTCGGATGAAGAACGCACTTCCTTGGCGGCTTCGGTAAGGTTTGCACCTGTCCGCGACTGGTCGCTCTTGAGCGAAGCAAATGCGACCGTACCGATCAGAAGCAGCAACCCGACGCTGCCACCAAGAATCCACTTCTGTTTCTCAGACATCGTCTTCCCCAACTGCGCGGACCAAAGACAAGGTGATCGAGTCATGAGGCAACGAAGATGCCGCAAACTCGAGTGCAGACTAGGCATGCCAAAGGCATGGTCAAGAAGCATCGTTTGAACACGGTTTGCCTGTTCATCAAATGAACATCAAGCGAGATCGTGAGCGGCGAACGACTTAGCTTCCAAGCAGAGATAAGCAGATCCTATTGGCTGTGTTTGCATCATGCATGAAGCATGCCAAACATCCTCGTCGATAGAAGAGCATTGGTGACAGGTATTGTCACCGAGCATGGGTCGATCATCGGATCAACGTGTTGCAAAAAACAGTTGCGTGAAGAAACCGAATGCATCACAACAAATGAGTGGACCATCGATGTTGAGCCTGACGCGAAATCAGATAGGCCAGAGCTACATGACAGACGCCATGGATTCTTTTTTTGCATATGGTCCGTTCGTTGCATCGTTCCCGATCGAATACTGCCGATCGCACAACGTGTTCGTTGCAGTGGATGAACAAGAGAACGTTCAGCTTCTTTGCATCGAGGAACCGAAAGCGACGGTCCGGGATGCAATTGGGAGAGTGCTAAAGCGTCCCGTGATCACGAAACAAGTTGGAAAAGATTTTCTGGCCTCCCTTGTCGACACTTCCTACGAAGAGAAAGTCACCGCAGAAAACCAAGTCCAAGCAGCCGACGCCGTGACACTTGAGGAGCTGCTCGGTGAGAGTACCGTTGATCGCGATGATCTTCTAGAAACCGACTCGCTCGGTCCCGTCGTCCAACTCGTCAACTCACTCCTGCTGGACGCGATCCAGAAACGGGCCTCAGACGTGCATCTACAGCCGTTTGAAGAAACCATGGTCGTGCGAATGCGTGTGGACGGCGTTTTGGCAGAAGTCACGCAGATTCCCAAAGCCATGCAGGAAGAAGTGGTCAGCCGTCTCAAGGTCGCGGGCCAAATGAACATCGCGGAAAAACGATTGCCACAGGACGGACGAGCCACCGTGTGCGTCGGACAACGCGTCATCGATTTGCGATTGGCATCGATGCCGACCAGCTTTGGAGAACGGGTCGTCGTGCGTTTGCTGGACAAGAGCGCACGCCTGTACGAACTGGCCGAGCTTGGCATGGATGGCGAGACGCTTCAGCGGTTTACGGAAGTCATCCATGCTGAACACGGCCTTATTCTTGTCACCGGGCCGACGGGAAGCGGAAAAAGCACAACGCTCTACGCGGCACTCCAAGAGCTCGATACGGCCACACGCAACGCGGTCACATTGGAAGATCCGATCGAATACCAGCTCGATGGGATCAGCCAGACACAAATCAATACAAAGAAAGGAATGACGTTCGCGAGTGGTCTTCGGAGCGTACTGCGACAAGATCCCGACATCATCATGCTGGGGGAAATCAGAGATGAAGAAACGGCGATGATGGCTGTTCAGTCTTCGCTGACGGGACACTTGGTTTTCAGCACGTTGCATACCAATGACGCAGCAAGCGCCATCACGCGCATGCTTGATTTGAGTATCGAACCCTACCTCGTTTCCTCAAGTGTGCTTGCCGTCCTTGCGCAACGGCTCGTAAGAAGATCCTGTGAAGCTTGTGGTGACAAAAAAGAGGCAGGTTTGTCACCGCGTTCGACTTGTTCCGTTTGCGGCGGATCAGGTTATCGAGGACGCGAGGTTGTTTGCGAGCTATTGGTGATTGATGATGCCATTCGAGAGCTCATTCAGAAGATGGCCAACGCGACGGAAATACGTGATGCCGGACTTGCTGCCGGAATGCGGCTCCTCCGCGATGTCGGATTGGATAAAGTGAAACAAGGAATCACGACGCTCGAAGAAATCGAACGAGTGACCAGACGAACAGCTCTCTAACGAACGCGTCTCTTTCACCATGCCGACGTTTGCATTCAAAGCGTTTGATGCCCGTGGAAAACGGCAACGTGGTACGGTGACTGCTTCCAACGGCCGTCATGCTCGGCAGCAACTTCGCGGCCGAGGGTTGAAGGTCGAGTCCGTCAAGGAGCGAGTCACCTCGTCGACATCGAGCAGCCAAACCAAACTGTCCGGTGGGCAACGGCGATATGCATCCCAGCTGACGGTGGGAATTCGAGAACTTGCCACACTCTTGCAGGCCGGTGTTCCACTTTTGGATGCGATTGACTCGGTCATCGTTCAGTCACGCAAGGGCTTTCGTGATGCGATGCTTTCAGTGCGAGACAAAGTCGCCAGCGGTCAGAGTCTTGCGGAAGCGATGGAAAGCGAACCCAGAGTCTTTGATGAGATGACCATTGGGATGGTGCGTGTCGGTGAGCACGCCGGAAATCTCGACGAGATCTGCGAGCAAGTGGCCGAGTTTCGTGAACGTAGTGGTGAACTCAAGGACCGTGTCATTTCCGCGATGATCTATCCGCTGATCATCCTGCTGGTCAGCATGGGGGTGACGATCTTCTTGATGACCGTCGTCGTGCCAATGCTCCTGCAAAACTTGATCGAGATCGGAAGACCATTGCCGACGCCCACCTTGGTGTTAAAGTTCATCAGCGATGGATTGATCGACTATGGAGTTTGGTTGCTGATTGGACTGGTAGCCGCCGGCGTGGCTTTTGCG
>JBCCOI010000451.1:0-6440 GCA_039025515.1 Planctomycetota bacterium | reverse complement strand
TTGTCATAACAAAGTCCGTTGGCCCGTCGCCCTTCGGCTCCGCCCGTTGGATTCTTAGTTGCAGTTCCATGGGGCGGAGCCGATGGGCGACTTTCATTTTGGAACGATTGCATCAAGTCCGAATCGATAGGTTCCATCTTTTTTCCCCTGTATGGTCACCGTGATCTGACCAGAACCATTTCGATTGATCTGTATTCGCACCTTGCGAGTTTCCAAAACGGAGAGGATGCCAATGAATCTTCCGTTGATCAGCTGATTCTGATCTCCGTGCTGAATTCTGGCTGATCCGTAGTCCGGACCGATCGTGTAGATCAATTTGTAATCACCTGCGGATAGCGATTCGAATTCCAGTGTGAGTTGGTCGTCAGGCTTGGCATCCTTCCACAACAACTGAGCTCCGTCGGACCAGCCAAAGAGCGTGTAGCGATCGATCTCCACTTCCCCACCTGAAACCGAAACGACTCGCCCTCCGTTGCGCCCGGGATTCTGCTCGCTGAAGTGATATCTGTGTCTTTCAAAGCGACCGCTTTCGAAGCCAAATGCGGTGTTGAACCGCTCGACTTCGCACCCGGCTTGCCATACCAAAACACGGTTCGTGCGTAGTTCACTTTTGTATCGGACCAATGCCAAAGCTCCATATCGAAATCAATCGACTTGCGGAACGGAATCGCATCAAGCGAACTCGACCAACGGATCATCGCCGTCATCGAGATACAATCGTATTGTGCCATTGGAAAACGGCTTTCTGGGACGCCCGGCCCATGTGATCCAAATGCGAACAACCGCGCCGGGACCCCTGGCATCCATCATCACATGTTCGGTGCGACCTTGATGGCGTACCGTGCAAAGGAACTGGGAATAGTCGCGGTTAGCAGTCCATTCTTCGGTGCCGGGTTCCTTTGACGCACGGTCGTAGCTGGACGTTTGAAGAGACTTGTAGGCGGGGTGAGGAAATCGAGCCAATGCGTCCCGGTCGGCCATCTCACGAAGGAGTGATTCAGTCGTGACCTTTTGGGCTGATGAAGACGCTGCGAGGCAGATAAGCAAAACCATCGTCGCCGATCGGCTCCGTCCGATCGACCGCGATAGAACCTGATGCCATCGAACGGAGTCGATGGGCGACATTGGCTGTTTCATGGTGTCAATTCCTGGATCTTGTTCGCCAGTTCACGGTAGCGGCGATAGAGTTCTTGATAGGCTGCATTGTGTTCTTGGTTGGGGCGTACCACGTGTTTCTCAGCATCTGGCACCGATGCCATCGCGGTCGCGGCTTGCGAAACGTCTTCAAATCCTGACTTCGATCTTCCCGCCGCCACCATCCCCAATACCGCCGCTCCGACTGCGGGGCCTTGGTGGGATGGATGCACTTCGATCGACTGACCGAGCACATCCGCATAGATCTGTACAACATCCGGGTTGTGATGCGGCAGGCCGCCCGTCGCAACAAATGAGTGCACCGGAACACCACCGTCACGCAGCACGTCAACGATCCAGCGAATCCCGAATGCTGAAGCTTCCAGCAGGCTGCGGTACAAATGAACCGGAGTGGTGCCGAGTGACAGTCCTGTGAAAGCCCCTTTGACTTTGCCATCCATCAGTGGTGTTCGGCAACCATTCATCCAATCCATGCACGCCACGCCATGAGCCCCCGGAGGCAATGCCATCGCATCATGTCCTAGCTGCTCAAACGAGTCTAGGTTCAACAGTTTTAGTAACCAGGCAAACGCGTCACCCACGGCCACCTGCCCGGTCTCGTAACCGAACATGCCCGGCAGAATTCCTCCGTCGACAATTCCCGCGACACCATCAACAGGTTTGCCCTCGATCGCATTGAGCATGTGGCAACTGCTGGTACCAAGCACCATCACCATGACGCCTGGTTCCGCGACACCAACGCCTGGAACGGCCGCATGGGCATCAATCGTTGCGGCTGCGACTGCAATGCCCGGAAGCAGACCAAGCTTCTCCGCCATTGAATCACAAAGCGTACCGGCGAGTTCACCTGGCGAAAGCAACTTGCCGGGCATCTTGGTTGCGACGGCTTCGGCAAGCTTTGGATGGACGGCCTGAAAGTATTCGATTGATCCGTATCCGTCGCCTGCGGACCACAGCGCTTTGTAACCGGCTTGGCAAGTTGATCGAGGCAAAGACTCAGCATCACAGCCAACAAGCTGCCAAACGAACCAGTCGCCCGCTTCCAGCCAAACCTCTGCTTCGTTGGCGACCTCGGGCGCTTCCTCGATCGTTTCCAACATCTTGGGAAAGAACCACTCCAATCCAATGTTCCCGCCGTAACGGGCCATGAACGACTCGTTTCGCTCTCTCGCGATTTCATTTATGCGATCGGTCTGCGACATCGCTCCGTGATGTTTCCACAGCTTCGGCCAAGCGAGCGGCTGACGTGCGAATGCACCCATGTCACAGAGTGGTGTTCCATCGCGGCGTGTGGGCAGCATCGTGCAGCTGGTAAAGTCCACGCCTATGCCAACGACCCGCGACGGATCGATTCCTGATTCCGCGAGCGCCTGACGTGTCGCGATCGCTGAACTATCGATCCAGTCTCCCGGTGCTTGCAAAGCGTATCGATCGGGAAGCGGAACGTCGCTGCCGGGAAGCGAATCTGTGATCTGGCCATGGCGGTAAATGTGCGAACCGACGCCTAGTTCATTGCCAGCGGTATCAACCAAGACGGCTCGCACTGATTCGGTGCCGAAGTCTAGGCCCATAGAGACGGGATTTTTCATTTGTTGTTTGTCATCTCTTATTTGTCATTTGGAAGCTGTTTGGATTTTTGGTTGCGCTTCTTTGTTCTAACAGTGGCGTTTAGGATTCGGCACAGCTGGATATTTTCATCAATGATTCCTTCGAGGCGATTGTCGGGAATCAGCTCGGCACGCTTGATCATACGGAGCCATACCGACGTCTCGTTCAGTTCCTTCAGTGCGATCTTGAGTTTGTGAATAAAATCGGCTGAGCTTTCGGCACCTCTTGCTTCCGCATAGTTCGGTGCCGGGGAAGTACCAGATCGCAACAACTGCCGAGCAATATGTTTGCCAACGGCACTATTTGGAAGCGCATCCGACAGACGTATTACACGAACGGCAAAGTCGATCAGACGATCTTCAAGCTCATTCGGATCCAAAACCAACCTCCTCCCCACCTATGGCCAATGAAACATGAAAAACAACAAATGACAGATCCTTCTGATATCTTCCCCAAGGCTTTCTGACCAATTCGCCGACCATCGCGATTGAACGCACTGGCGATCCGCGTCGTTGCATTCACTTCATCCGTGCTCCTTCATCGATAGCCTTCATCAAGTCTGGGCCGAGCTTCATCTCGCTTCGGCGTCTTTCGATCAACTTGGGAATTGCTTCCATCGCTCTTGCAGCGTGTCCGTTGATGTTGAATTTCTCCGACGGATCAACATCGAGTTGGGATAGAATCGGCGGATCGTGCGTCATCGGTCCCTTCGGTCGAGCGCTCTGTAAGTGCAGCTTCCGACTTCCCCGGCGAGCCGCCCAGACTTTTCGCCCGTTGTAGTAAACGAACTCTTTTCGCGATGAAGGAGCATTCTCGAGCAATGTCGGTGACAGATCGATGCCATCAATGACGCGGTCATCGGGAACACTCGCGCCGGTCAGTGCTGCGATCGTCGGCAAGAGATGCAATCCGCAGCCGAGGTCACGAACGGTGATTCCCAGTTGAATCTTTCCAGGCATACGGAAGATCATCGGTACGCGAAAGCCTCCCTCCCAACTGGTGCCTTTCGATCCGTTGAGCGGTCCTTGATTTCCGCCATGAAAACTGAACGTCGCCCAGGGGCCGTTATCACTCGTGAAGATAACCAGCGTGTTTTCATCCACATCGCTCGCCCGTCTCGCGTTATGGCTCCCGCTTCGGTCTCATGTCTGATTTCAATCGCTCCCAAACAATCACACTGGGGCGTGAGCGATCTTTGCGATGCATTCCGTGGACCTCGTAGAACTTGTTATCAACGACGCGAAAGATGTAGGACCGCTCGGTGGTATCCTTTGCTCCGGGATTCGGCCCAATCAGCACGACCTTGTTCTTGTAGCGGAAAATGGAAGTCTCTCCTGTATCATCAACGACATACTCTGATTCATGCGATTCGATTAAATGCTGTTTCGTGTCGTACGTTGTGACGACCGTTCGTTTGCTAAAGTGTTCTTTGATCGTCGTGAGTTTGCCAATGGGGGTGTTTCGGTGACGAACCCATTTCCCCATGATAGCATCTGATGCCGTTACTTTCGCGTCGTCTGGCGGCGCGGCGTAGACAGCCGACGCAGTTGCAAACGCTACCGTGGTCATTAGTGTGAAGGAAAGGCGTGTGAGCATTGGATTGTTCACCGTTTGGTCGAGTCGCTTAAAGGAACGCGGTGCGTGCTCGAACTGACTATAGTTAGACACTCTCAACGTGCTTCCGATCTCGTGGAGCTGCCCGTTTCGACAACGCTTTACCACGGCGTTTTACATCATGTGCTTCCGTTCGTCTCTTCGATTGATCCCGTCTGTCTTTTTTTTCAGTTCGGTTGTGCTCTCTGGCATGTCGTTTTCACAGGAAACCCCATCGAAGTCGCAAGTTGGTTCCTCCCATCACGGCACGTTCGACCGGCCTTTCGGATGGGAGAGACAGTCCCGCAGCGTTGCCGTCGGTAAGTCGGGCATGGCCGCGACCAGTCAGCCGCTGGCGACCGCGGAAGCCATCGATGTCTTGAAATCCGGCGGCTCGGCCGTCGACGCCGCGATCGCCGCCAACGCCGTTCTCTGCGTCACCGAGCCAATGTCCTGCGGGTTGGGTGGAGACCTTTTTGCCATCGTTTGGGACGCAGAAACGGAAACGCTGCACGGTTTGAATGCGAGCGGACGGAGTCCTTCAGCGCTAACCATGAGCGAGTTCAAAAGGCGCGAGCTGACGGAGATTCCGCTGGCCGGACCGTTACCTTGGAGTGTACCCGGATGCGTCAGCGGTTGGTCGGCGCTGCACAAAAAGTTCGGCGACAAACCGTTTGATGAACTACTGCAACCCGCAATTACGGCGGCCAATGATGGATTCGTCGTGACACCGATCATTGCGGGATACTGGAAGTCCGCCGAGCCTGTGCTTCGCGAGCGATCGGGATCAAGTAGTGTCTTCTTAGTCGACGGAGAACGCTCACCATTAACGGGAGAGTTGTTTCGCAATCCGGCGATGGGCGAAACGCTTGGAAAGATCGCGTCCGGAGGAGCCAATGAGTTCTACCAAGGCTCCATCGCCGAAGAGCTGGTCCGTTACAGCGAGCAGCAGGGCGGGTTCTTGTCAGCCAAAGATCTTGCCGAACACAAAGCCGATTGGGTCGAGCCGGTCAGCGTCGACTATCGCGGCTACCGCGTTTGGGAACTGCCCCCGAACGGACAGGGCATCGGCGCTTTGCAGATGCTGAATGTCTTGGGCGGTTACAACCTACGTCAATATGGCCCCGGACATCCGGAATACCTTCACCGTTTGGTGGAAGCCAAGAAGCTGGCCTTCGCGGACCGCGCACAGTTCTACTCCGATCCATCGATGGTCGATGTTCCGATCAAGGAGTTGATCAGTTCCAAATATGCAAACTCGCAAAGAGACCGCATTGATCCGGATCGTGCGGCAACGGATGTTCCATACGGAGACCCGAAGCTGATTCACGGCGATACGATCTATCTGACGGTGGTCGACAAGGACCGCAATTGCTGCTCGTTAATTCAAAGTACCTACTACGGATTCGGCAGCAAAATGGTGCCGCCGAAGCTCGGCTTCGCGATCCAAAATCGAGGCGCATTGTTTGCACTCCGAGATGACCACCCCAATCGCTACGAACCCAAGAAGCGACCGTTTCACACAATCATACCGGCGATGGTGACCAAGGACGATCGCCCCGTGCTTTCCTTCGGCGTGATGGGAGGCGACATGCAACCGCAAGGTCATGTTCAAGTGTTGGTCAACTGGATCGATTTCGGAATGAACATCCAAGCCGCAGGCGACACGGCTCGAGTGAGACATATCGGAAGCGCGACGCCGACGGGAATGTCCGGCGATGAACAGGGCGGAACGGTATTGGTCGAGTCCGGTATCTCCGATGAAGCCATCAAGTTGCTTAAACGGAAAGGCCATCAAGTTGAGCCTTCCAAGTCGGGACTGGGAGGCTACCAGGCCATTCTCATCGACTGGAAAAATGGAACGCTGCAGGGTGCCACCGAGACACGCAAAGACGGCGTCGCGATCGGGTACTGAGCACCAGCGCGGTTGGTGTACCGGCTTCAGCCCAATACCGCTAAGTTTGCAGGCGAATTGCATCACTGAACCGTTTGGCCAGAGGCGGCAATTTTCGGTGTTTTTCTTGTTTCTTGGGCCATTTGCTTTGAGGTCTTTTGATCACTCTTGGATTGACTCGATTGCGACG
>JBCCOI010000450.1:0-6443 GCA_039025515.1 Planctomycetota bacterium | reverse complement strand
GAGCTGGTGTTGTACAAGTTTTGGCAGCAGCGAGTCGGTTTGCCGGAGTCCGTTGCAATCGCGATTCCGGTACTGCGGCAACACTCCGAAGCCGGCCAGTTGCTGAGAAGCTTTGAGGCCTGGGTTCACGCCCCCGAAAACTCACGGCCCGAACTGGACGCCGAGACCCTAGACGATTTGCTGCAGCCTTACCGAATCGCGGAATCCACCATTGAAGATCCATTGGAGGTCGCGTCATGACGTTCGTCCATCCGAGTTTGCTCCTGCTGTTGGTCTTCCCTCTCGCGATTGGGTTTTGGTCGGTACGACGGAAAGGCGTAGGACTGCGAATGCCGTTCGATCACGAAACGCACCGCAATCGACCATTCTTGGCAATGCTCTTGCGTGGCGTCGAACTCCTTCCGCCAGTGCTCTTGGCTGTTGCGATTGTTCTCATCGCGAGACCACAAGTCTTGCAGGTCCCTGACCAAGATCGCGTTGCGACGCACATCACGATCTGCATGGATGTCTCCGGCAGTATGGGCGTCGGGATGGGAGATCAGAATCGGTATGAAAGTGCTGCGATGGCAATCGAATCCTTCACCCGCGCCCGAGAAGGCGACGCGATCGGCCTTACCTTGTTCGGGTCGTGGCCGCTGCGTTGGGTGCCGCTGACAGAGGACTTGCAGATCATTCGCAACGCACTCCAATTTGCGAATCCGCGAAACCAACCGAGAGGGATGGGCGGCACCATGATCGGCTCGGCGCTCACGTACTGCGCGGACAACATGCAACGTGAAGCCGCCAAGCTGAGCGGGGAAGAGTTTGACAAAGAAACCACCGACCAACAGATGGCTCGCAGCGCCGCTGCAAAACTGTTTCGCACCGCTTCCATGCGACTTAGCGCGATAGGAAACAAAGATGACTTCAATGATCGTTTGCTGATTTTGGTCTCGGACGGCGCCAGCGGTGACTTGGCGGGTGAGGATGCCATCGATCGAATTTCACGGCAACTGAGAGATGCCGGCATCACGATGTACCACATCCACATCGGCAACGATACGATCCCACGTCCGGTCGCCACCATCGCTCGCGAAACCGGTGGCGATGCGTTTTTGGCGACCAACCCGGACGGCTTGCAGCTGATCTTCAATCACATCGATCAAATGCAACCGGCGCGATTCAAAGCGACCGCGTCCGTTCCGGTCGACTACTTTCAGCCATTCGCTTGGATCGGATTAGCCGCGGTGCTGTTGTACGCACTCAGTTTGCTGAAGTGGAGGTACACGCCGTGGTAGTCAACTTGCTTCAGTCGGCCGGCCCGCTCTGGACGGCGGGGATCGGTGCTGTGATCTGCCTGTTGGTTGTCGCTTTCGCGGAATGGCTGCAATCAAGACGCAATCGCAGCGTCGCGAAATTGGCGTTCGGTTCCAGTGGCAAGCCGACCGCATGGGCGAGGTGCGTACCCGCGGCACGCGTGTGTCTGATGAGCATGATGACTTGGGGTTTCGTGATCCTGTTGATGGTGCCACCAACGGTCGCCGAGGTCGAACCGGCGGTCGAAGCCTCCAAGCACGTACTCGTTTGCTTGGACTCGTCACCCAGCATGTTCTTGAAAGACGCCGGCCGACGTGATTTACGATCAGGCGAGTACGAACAGCGGATGATTCGCGCTGGCAAAGTGGTCCAAGCCGTGTTGGATCGGCTAGATGGCGAAAACACGCGCATTACCGTCTTCGGCGTCTACACCAAAGCCATCCCGATTGTCGAGGAAACGTATGACAAATCCGTTGTGCAAAACCTCTTCGATGGATTGCCCGTTTATAGCGCGTTCAAGCCGGGACCGACCCAGTTGTCCTCCAGTGTTTCCGATGCGATCGAATATGCGCGAAGATGGCCTGATAATTCAGCCTTGTTGCTGGTGGTCAGTGATGGTGATAGCAACGACAAGGCTCCGATCCGCGCGATCCCCAAAGCGATTTCCGACTCGCTCGTCGTAGGTGTCGGTCAAACCTGCCAATCGACCTCAATCGCAGGACATGCATCACGCCAAGAAACCGAATCGCTCCGTCAACTGGCGGATCAACTACGTGGCAGTTATTTCGACGCCAACCTTCGCCACCTTCCCAGTGAACTGCTCGATCGGTTGTCCATTATCCAGCCTCGTATTGCCGACGGAATTGGATTGCGGGATGCAGCCATCGTTGCGATCGTTTTCGGGGCGTCGTTGCTGGGCATGCTGCTACCGGCGCTCAGCGTGTTTGGGATGCCCAGGCACTCACAGCAAGAAGACACGAGCCAAGCGTTTTCGAGAGGAGTGGTTTAATGCGTGCAACACTCCTGTGGTTGCTTTGGCTGGTCACGCCGGTGTTCGCTCTCGCGTTTCACTACGGACCGGGGCAAGCATGGTTGGCTCGCGATCGTGCAGCAGCCATGATCCGCGATGCGGAACGCCAAGCGGAAACGGCGATGCAAGCACAGGACGTGGCCTACCGAACTCAGCTCGATGTCTTGTCGGCACGACGAGCCGCATTCAAGGCGGGCGTCGATTGGCAGTCGCAGAAACAGAATCCTTTGTCGAAGGCTGTTGAGGAGGCGACCAAGCTTCAGGAAGATGCTTACAACCGTGCGGCAGAATTGTGGGATCGATCAACCGAACTCTACCGGAACGCTGCGGATGAACTCTTGAAAGTGGAAGAAGGAAGCTCAAACAAGAATCGCTCCGAGCTGTCTCCTGATGATCTTAACGTGATCGAATCGTTACGCTGGGCGGAAGCCCGAGCGATGGTCCGTGCTGGCGAGGTGTTCAATGGAGTCAATCAAATGGAAGCCTTGATGACTTACCGCTTGGCCTCGCAATCGGACCCCGAGTACACCAAGCGCACCAAGAGGCCATCTTCACTTCCGCTGGATGCGATCCGTGAAGAATTGGCAGCGGCTCAATACGTTGGGGCTCGCCTGTTACGTGAAGAAGGTCGTCCACCCGAGATTTGGCGGCCCGTGGCAAACTCGGCGCGTCAACACTACCGGTATCTCGCGTCGGCGACCAGCGATGAGTCCTCGACGGAAACACGAACGGGGCCGAAAGCAACCGATGATGATACAGGGCTCGGTCGGCACAACCGATTCCAACGCAACCTGGAGCAGGTCCTCAATCTTGAACAGAGCGTCACGGATCAACTCGAAGGCATCCCCTTACCACGACGGTCTCCGCTGGCCCGACGAGCCGGTGATGGCGAACCCGGTGATGGCCCATCAGGCCGGAGACCTGGGCGGGGTCCACTTCAAGATGGACCGCCAGGCAATGGTGCAGGAGTTCCGGGTCCGATGGGACGAGGATGGTGAGATGATCGAAAAACCTCAAAGCAAGTTACGGTCTCGACTGGTCACGATTGAAATGCAACCAACACAATCAACAACCATGAACATAGTAAGGCCCGCAGCGAACACTCTTCAGAGTCGCGCACCCGATCGCCTTATTCGATTCAACGTTTCCTTCTTGGGAATCGGCGCGATGCTCATTTGCGCTGCAACGAACGCGCCGGGTCAAACTCCGCAGAAAGCGACGAAGGTCTTGAACATTTCGGCTGCTCAAATCAAGGCCTACAACGCCGTACTGGAACAGGCCCAGGAAGACTTTGTCGAGACGGAAGTCGCAAGCAAGACCGCCGACGGAGTTCCCGTGCCGACTTCACAAGTCGCCAGCGGCACGGCCGCCGTCGAAAAGCCGGATGCCGAAACGCAGAAGATCCTGGAGACGCTCAAAACGCTTTCGCGAGATGAACAGATCGCGATGGTCGAGTACTACAAAGACCTTGGTCTGGACTTGGCCAAGTGGTTGGAGTCCGGCAACGGAGCCAAGCCCGCACGGCGCAGACAGCTTGTCCGAGCCATGCGGTCCGTCAAATTCGTGCGGCGTCCCGAAGACGTGCTGCGGGCGCGCAGCGAAATCGGGCTGGAACCTCAATCGTTGCCGCCACCGGATGCCAGCGATCAAGAGATCGTGAAGTGGTTTCATCGCCACGTGATGGCCGCCGAATGGGCCGCGGTCAAAGCGCTCTTGGTGATGCGTGGGGGCCCCGAAGCGGAGGGCATGTACGCTGCCATGATTCAAGGAACGAACCACTCCGAATCTGAGTTGATTCCCGAAGACGTATTGGGGCTTTCCGAATCCGCACCGGGCGAATTGACGGATTGGCAAGTCGACTCACTCGCCGGCCTGCTCAGATCGGCGGCCAAGAAAACCAGCACCGGGCCGCTGATCGCGTTGTTCCGTGAAGGCACTACTTGGTTTGGCAACAAAGACGATGATCAACGAGCTCGCACGGCACGACTGCTTTTGAAAGCAGACCTCCCGATCCAAGCTTACGAGTTCATGCCGTCACTGGAGGAGGCTCGGGAAGCAAAGGACGGCAAGATCATGAAAGGCCATGCCGAGTACTTTCTCGCACGTGCCGGCGAAGCTAAGGGTGCAGCGAGTGATCGCCTGACGGAGAGAGCGTGGTCACTCTTGGGAGAGACCGCATTGCTGGATGAAGTTGAGACGGCTGTTCGCTCGGAGTGTCTCAGCCGCGCCGTGGACCTGTTGCCCAACGTTCCGCCTGGTCCCGGTTTGGCATGGCTTCGCAACCTCTTCCAGAATCCTTCATTGGCTCCTGCCGGCCTGCAAGCCGTCGCCCTCAAGGCTCTCAAGCTGGAGGATTCGAAACTCCCCGAAGCCACGCGTGCACAAGCGATTCTTACGATGAAGGAAGCGGTGGATACGTTGCTCGCGCAGGAAGAACTTCAGTCGGACCAACTGGCGATCCCACTACGGATGCTCACGATCGGACTGCTCGCACGCGCGGAAAAAGCGATCACGGAACAGGCCGGGAAGCGAGGGGTCTCTGAAGTCGCCGCACTGTTGCTGCGTTCGATGCCCGACGAAGCTTGGCGAAAACAGATCGAACCCAGCTTGGTTGGACGTGCCTACAAAGCGTTCCTGGGAGTAGCCCTGATTGCCGACGAAACCGACCTCGCGTTGGATTTGCTCAAGCAGGGCGCCGAGCGACAACCTGAGATGACAACGGAGCTGGCGAATCGCTTTCTGCAACTGTGGGTCGCGCGCATGAAAGGCCGATCGGCCAATCCAATGCCTTCCAACAGTTACTTTCTATACTCGTTTAGCCGGGCGAATCGGCCATCGGCTCCGATCACGAGAGGATGGCAGCAGCGAAACTTGGATCGCCTTGCGGACCTGCTTGAACTGCTTGACGACATCGGCATTGATGGCCGAAGTTTGCCAGGTGTGGTGCCGGCACTGAGTGCTTGCTACGGCCCAACGGAAGCCTACGACCGAGAAACAATCGTCCGGGTGTTGGGACCAATCGAAGCCATCCGGTCGCCGGTGGCGTTGTCGTTGGCATCGAAGATGCGAGGCGGATTGAGCGGCGACTGGCGCAGCCGCAAAGCACAAGAGGACGCGGGATTTGAACGGAGTGACTCGGAGGTCCGCAAGATCGTGGAGTCGGGCTACGACCTCGCCACGGAACTCGCCCAAGCCGCCGTTTCCAACAGCGAAGAAGAGCAGGAAGCCTGGGAAAGCTCGATTTTGAAAGCGGCACTCAGCTTCGATCGCATGCAGTTTCGCGGTGAAAGAGAACAGGATGCTGCCGCCTATCACGCCGCCCAGCGATTGGTCTTTAAGGCGTTCGAAGACGCTGCATCGCAGTACCGCGGTGCCCTTGCCAAAGGCCAAGTGCGACCAGACATGCAGATTTACAATGTCTGGTTCAGCCTGGCGCTTGGGGCGAGCGATCTTGGCGCTTTGACTCTGGAGGACCTGATGACCGACGGAGTCGAGAATGCCGATCAAGTCGATCGCTTGCGCGAAGACATCTTGAAGATGGATTCTCCCCAAGCCAATTATCACTTTGGTGAATTCGCGCGCTCGGTCATCAGCGGTCTTTCGGGAATGAAACCGGAGGTCAAGCCGAGACTACTTCAAGCTGCCGCACGCGTTGTCGGTGATCACCCAGCCGGCGCGCCGATCCGACGAACGCTTGATCTTTATCACGAGTTGGTGGAAGACGAACTCCATCTGCGCCTCAGTATTGACGGCAGCGACCGAGTTGGCATGGAGCCCTTCGGTGCAATTTTGACGCTCCAGCACACCGCTTCCATCGACCGCTCCTCTGGCGGCTTTGCGAGATACCTCATGGACAACTATTCCCAGTTCAATGGTGGTCAGTGGACAACAATCAACTACCAACAGCGGCTGCGCAACAGTATTGAAGAATCGTTCGGGGATTCGGTTGAGTTGCTCGGAATCGGCTTCTTTCAACCGATGAACCCCGCGATTCCGATTCAAGTGGAAGGAAAGGCTGGCTGGCAGGAAAAGCCGCTCGCGTACCTTGCACTTCAAGCGAAAGATCCCAGCGTCGATCGATTGCCTGAGATCCAAATGGACATGCATTTTACAGATG
>JBCCOI010000449.1:0-6447 GCA_039025515.1 Planctomycetota bacterium | reverse complement strand
CTGGAACGTATTTCCGGCCGCAACGACGCTGCCCTGTTTCGGGCTGATGTCGGGGTTGAACGAGTCGATTCGGCCACCGAAACCAAAGACACTTGATTCTTCCTGGACGATGCTTTGATGGGCATTGACGACCACGTTGTTCAGCAGTGCCGCGCTCACTCCGCTGGAAACGAAGATGCCTTGCTCGGCAAGCAATTGATCGGATTCGGTCGCGTAGCTCGCATTCCCCAGTCGAGGATCGAGCAGCCCGGTGTTATCCGGTCCCAGACGCAAGCCCGCCGCACGTGCTTCGGGGCTGAGCTCAATCTTCGCAGCGTTATGAATCCACGTGTAAAGTTCGGTCGTGCCCTGCGAATCGCTAAGCGTTCCATTGGCAACAATGTTGGTCCCACCCGATTCGAGTCGGTCGTGACCAAAACCGTTGAAGTAGTCGACACTTCCAAAGATGCCGAACGGGCAATTGATCGACTCGAAGGTGCAACCATTGAGTCGCGTCAGGTTGTCGATGCCGACATTGTCACCATAGCGTCCGCCGAGAGCTTGCGCGGTTACCCGCGTAACTGGGCCATCCAAGCCATCGGGACCATTACCGACCTCGTGGTTCGGGATCGCCGGATTATTCAAGTAGCCATTGACTGCATTCGCGATGGCACGCATCACGTCGGGAACCCGATAACCGCCACCGCCCAGGAAGTTGGCGTTTAGGATCGGCACGTTGATGTTGCCGTTGGGCAAGACCACCGCGTTGATTCCACCGGTGAATTCGAAGGTCACGCGGTTGCCATCCGCGTTGACGCCGGCATAGGCATCACCGGGACGAGTCGGGATCAGATAGTCCGGAATCTGCGAGATGGTGAAGGTCGTTCCGACAAGCGACCGGGCCCCGGCCGGTCCGCCGTTGGCCGTCGTGCCGTTGATGTTGCCGGAAATGTCTTCTGCGTCGAACTCATCCAACGGGTGACTATCGAGCGAGAAGACGAACTGTCGTGGGGCGAGCACCTCGATTGCAAGCTCGTAAGCACCGGTACCCCCAGTGCCCTCAACTCGTTCCGCAAGGCTCTTGGCTTCATAAGCTTCGTTACCGTCACTGCTGACGCCCACAAAATAAGTGTCTTTCGCCAAAGCGGTGAAATCCACGAAGCCATCGCGGTCGTTCGCCTCGTCCAACACTGGATCGGAGACGGTGGAACCTGGGTTCAGGTATTCCGGCAATGCGCCGTTCTGACCGACAAATACCTCAATCCCCGATGAATCAAAGACTCGCAGATGAGTCGCCGGACCGTCGTCAGCGGTATCGATATCGACGATCAGTCGATCACCCGTGTTCAACTCCACTTTGAACAAGTCGACGTCTTCCAGTTCCGACAGGAAGTCGACATTGTCGCCGATGCTACCGGTTGCGAAGTAGGCACCACGGTGGGTGACTTCCAATTTTGGATCAACCGCATTGATCAACGTTTCGTTAGGTTCGGCGGTTGCCGGTTCGATCGCAGGCGAGAGCGACCCGTCTTCCAGAACGGCGCCTTCCGTACCGTCCGAGCCACGGACCGTGTTGTTGACAACCTTCGCGAGTGGTTGCGGTGCTTCCGCGATGGGTAGCATGGGAACCGGCGAGTTCGAAGCCACTCCGGTCGCCGAGTTGTAATCGGTACCCAACTCCAACGCACCTCCGAAGGGTCGTTCGAGGTTCAGCATCGTGCTTCGACCCGTCCCAACTTGCTTCTGGAAAGCTTGCGACGCGTAGATGCCGGTAACGCCCTCGAGATAAACCGCAGGTGTCAAGAAGTCGAGTGCCGTCGGATCGCTGAATTGAGGTCGCGGGAAAATCGGATCTTCGTCAATCGATTGCTGCAGCGGACTACTAAATCCGGTGAGCGACGGACCGATGTATGGACGCACCAATTCCACCAGACCGTTGGTGACCAAAATACTTCCCTGGATCGATTCGTAGATCGAAAGCATGATCTCATGAACGCTGGAACCGACGTTCCGGACGGGATCGGGGAGCGGAGGGTTGTAGGTCGGTCCTTCACCCAAACGGTAATACACCGGTACGTGCCCATCGACGAATCCGTCACCGCCCGCGACGCCACTGCCGCCCAAGTTCGTCGGTGCACCGCTGATGTCTTCGAATTCGAAGACGACTCGTGTACCACCCGCATCGAGTGCGAAAATGAACCCGTCCGCAACCATGATGTCGCCGGGAGACTGCAACAAGGTGTTGCCGCTGGCGTAGACGAAGTTGATGTGGTTCCATTCGAGAACCATCGGCCGCGTCTCACCGTCCACCTTAATGCCGGTGTAACCCGCTTGGTCAACAATATTGTTTTGAATGACGACGCCGGGAGCGACTCCACCTTCAACGCTGTCGTTCAGCTCGGGGAAGTTGATCACCCCGCCGAGCTGAGAGTTACCTGCGGGTGGAAGTTGTAGATAGCTGCCGCCGACTGTGAAGGAACGATCGTCTTCCGGATCAACCTCGCGATTCCCTGGATCACTCCAGATGCCGATGGCATGAGCTTCGCTGATTTGATTGTTCTCAATAACGACCGCGCCTTGCGTGCGAACGGTATTTCGATCTCCCGTTCCACTATGGAAAATCGCCGCGAGCCGGAGACTCCCGTCCGCCTCACGTTCGATCACTGCGGGTGCTTCGCTTACGTTGCCGACCGCAAAGAACCGCCCCGCAGCGTTGCCGTGAAGAGCAACGCGACCGTCGGTCGGTGGTGCATCCGGATCGAGGAAGTTATCGAAGTCCCATGCACCAGTTGCCGTCGACGCTCGCAAGGAGAGTGTTCCCTGGACGACTCCCGAGTTGATCACCGTGATCATGCTTCGGGCGACTTCGGGCGAAGTCATTCCGGCGGTGAATGGAACGCGGATGTTTCCAAACGCGACGGAACTATCGGTGCTGAATTCGAACGTGATGCTACGGCTACCGTCGCCCAGCACAAACGTATCGCCGTCACTGATCTGCGAAGCGGCAGGAGCGACGAGCGTCAGGAACTCACCATGTCGGTCGTTGGTGTCGAACGAACTGGTCAGTTGAAGCGTGCGTGGCTCGATGTCGTAGAATGACAACTCACCCGGCAGCGTTTGAATCGCGGAGATGACTCGGTTAATGATTGAATCCGTACCACCGATCTCAGGATCAGTGACGTTGTACCCGATCGCTACGGCGCCGGGAACAACCAGACTCGCGTCTTGCAAGTTGATATCGTTGGGAACGAACTGGAAGACAAATACTTCATCCATCCCGGTCGCCCGATCAAACACATCGATCGAGAACGTTTCATAAGGCGTCAATCCGCGACCGGATGTGAACTGCAGATAAAGCGGATCGATCAAGAGAGGATCTGCAGCCAACGACCTTTCGACCAGCAGATTGACCGGCAGTGTGGTCGTGTATTCCGTTGCGGGACGAATCTCCAACTGATAGTGACCGGGGATACTGGTTGGAGGATTGGTGAACTGGGCTTGTCCGAATGACGCGTCGGCAACCATCTCGCCGCGTTCCGCGAAACCGACGATGAAGTTGTCGAGGTAAAGACCTTCAGCGGTCTCGGTCGTATCCACGTCATAGACGAACTCAACACGAATATTGGTATCGCCAGCGACCACACCCAAATCAAGCACGGCTTGTTGCCAGACGGTATTCGTCAGCGTGTGCAAACTAATCGGCAGCGTGATCGG
This sequence comes from Planctomycetota bacterium, assembly GCA_039025515.1. Lineage (GTDB taxonomy): Bacteria > Planctomycetota > Planctomycetia > Pirellulales > Pirellulaceae > Stieleria. The sequence goes on along the minus strand of JBCCOI010000449.1, from coordinate 2,754 downwards.
GTTTGGCTGCTGATCGCTCGTCACACTCACCGTGATCGTGTCGTTCCGCGAAGCCTGAACGAAGAAATCGAAGTAGAAGCGTGGAAGATCTTCCGCCGTGTAACCGACCAAATCGAAGGGGGTCGATTGAAGAATGCCGGTCTCTTCACTGCGATCGAAGTAGTAGGACTCGTTACGACTCGAGGTCGTGGGCAATGCTTGAATGGCGCCAAAAGCATTCAACCGTCCGCCGCTAACGGTCAGCCCGTCAAGCTGCGGCAGCTGATCCGAGCCGTTCATAATGGCCGCCTTGATCTCAAAAAGATTGGCATTCGGTGCGACAGCCCCTAATAACCCTGCAACACCGGCAACATGCGGCGATGCCATCGACGTTCCACTATTGAGTCCGTACGTCCCGCCGAGCGTCGTACTGAGGATTCCGTCTCCGGGCGCGTGAATGTCAACACTTGCGGCACCGACGTTGCTGAACCCTGCGCTGAAATCATTATCATTCGACGCACCAACGGAGAGGATTCCCTCCAAGTCGTATCCGTCCGGATAGTGGGGGAAGAGATCGTTGTTGAGGCCATCGTTACCCGACGAAGCGACGAAGAGAATGCCCGCCGCGTTATGCGCTTCGATCGACTGCTGAGCAGCGATACTCGGGAATCGACCGCCATAACTGTTGTTACTCGCGACGACGTTGATGCCGTGATTGAGCCGCATCATCGTCGCATACTCAACGGACTCGATCGAAGCCGATTGCGGGCAGAAGATGTCGCAGTTACGCAAGATCATCAAGCTGACGTTTTGATTAACGCCGCTAACGCCGATGCCGTTGTTTCCCGTTGCCCCAACCGTACCCGCGACGTGCGTACCGTGTCCGATTATATCTTGCGGAACCACATCACCTTCGACTGGGTCGATGCCATTGATGTCGTCGATGTAGCCGTTGCCGTCATTGTCAATCCCGTCGCCGGGAATCTCGCCCGGGTTGACCCAGAGGCTGGAGACCAAGTCCGGGTGGGTGAGATCAATACCCGAGTCGATCACCGCGACGACAACGTTGGGATCACCGGTCGTAATGTCCCACGCCTCTTCCAGACTAATGTCAGCGCCAGGAGTGCCTCCAGTTTGGCCGACGTTGTCATAGTGCCATTGCTGGGGGTACAGCGGGTCGTTGGGAACAAACGTCGGCTGCATCAGGAAGTCGGGCTCGGCGTAGTCAATTTCCGGCATGCCCGAGAGCCGATAAGCCAAATCGGGAATATTCACTCCGGGTAACGTCGAAACGACAACGGCACTGATGGTCTGAAAGGACTTCGTGATTTCCAAACCCTCACGTTCCAGCAGCAGCTGCCTCGCTGAATCTGGAACGTTATCTTTGAAGGCCAGCAGCAACTGGTCGGCGACGTAGGCACTTTCGGGAATTTCGATCGGAAGTTCGGTCGGCGGATTCCCAGTTCGTCCCTCGACTGTTTGCGAAGCTTGAGGGAAAAAGCCGGGATTGGAGACGAGCGGAGTACTCGAAGCAACTCGGGTGCTCGATGCAATGGAGTCGAACGTTGAAACTCGTCCGTGACCTTGGTCGTTTCCTCGTTCTTCGGTAATAGTCCAGCCGGCCGATGTAGTATCAACGAACTCCCGAAGTACGGGAGCCTCGGCCGTCGTACCACCGATCGACTCGACATGGTCATCAAAAATCCTAACGGTCGACTCCACGGGTGAACGTCGAACACGTGTGTTGTCCGTCAGTTGTGTCGGGATGCGTCCGGCATCCGTCACCGCAACAAAATAACTGCCTGCTGGCAATGCGACTGGACCGATCAACGGGTCATTGCTGCTGACTGAACCACGCTCGAGCAACTCGCCAGCGAGTTGCGTGCTGAGCGGGCTGTTCAGGTCATCAAGAACGTTGCTGCTTTGTCCGAAGAGTACCAGTCGAGCAGTCGATGGGTTTCCGCTCGGCGAGTAGAACACGCTGATGTTGGTATCCGGCCGATCGAATCCGTCGGCGTAATCAATGTCAAAAATCGTGGCCCGCCTCGCGTCATCAAGCTCGCCCGCGCGGTCGATATCAAACTGATAGAAGTCTACGTCGGCGCTGGTTGCCAGCTGTCCGCCAACGCTGATCGTACCGGTTTTTGAATCGACAAGATCACCCAGGTTCTGGGGACGCGAATTAATTACGGAAGGATTAAAGAAGTCAAACGGTGCGAAAACTCCTCCGTTGATCACATCGTTATTCGCGTAGACATCACTCCCATAACGAGGCTCGTCTTCAATACCGAAACCACCGGTAAGTGGTGCGAAGACCTGACTTCGGGCATCTGCCGAATAGGGGTCTACCGACTCATTTTCTTGCGCCTCGCCGACCAACGGCGAGCTACCGGGCAAGCCTTGGACGTGGATCCCGTGGTTTGCGTAGCGGATATCAGCAAAACGAACGACGCTGCCAGGGAACTCTTGCTCCTCTCGAAGCCGAATTTGGAAGTTGTACGCGCCACTGGTCGCACCGCCCGCGATGTCACCCGGATCAATGGATGCCGACCGAACGCGAACGAAGTAACTGCTTCGCGTTCCGACGACGCCAGGCAAAGTGATTCGTAGACCAGCGTCTTTGAGGTTCGCCGATGCATCGTCGTAGTACTGACCATTGCTCCAACGCCGGGTCAGCGGGCTATCCGCGTTACCGAGCGGTCCGGCGAGAATCTCACTGTCGAGAATATCGAGTTCGCTTTCGTTCTCAATCTCGACAAAGCTGTCATCCGAACG
>JBCCOI010000448.1:0-6470 GCA_039025515.1 Planctomycetota bacterium | reverse complement strand
GTTCTTCCCGGCGCGATCGCAAACCGCGGCCAAGAGATCGTCGACGAATTCATCACCAGCGTGTTAATGGGTGCAGGCCAGTTTTGCACCAACCCGGGGCTGGTCCTTCTGCTGGAGGACGAAACAACTGACCCGTTTATCGGAGCCGTCGCGGAGCGTTTCGCATCATCACCGGCAGGAACGTTGCTCTCGCCATCGGTGGCTGGGAGTCTGTCGAGCAGCATTAAGTCGCTCACCGAGCTTGGGGCACAGATCATGACCGGCGGCGGCGAACCGGAGTCCGGTCGCTGCGCGATGGCGAACACGCTCTTGACGGCATCCGGCGAGCAATTTTTGACGGACCCGGAGGGTTTTCAAACCGAAGCGTTTGGGAACGCTTCGTTGATCGTCGTCGCAAAAGATCTCGGCGAACTGTGCTCGATCATTGCATCATTGGAAGGCAATCTGACGGGTTGCATTTACAGCGACAGCGAAGGAGTCGATGAGGAAGCCTACGAGAAGGTTTCCTTCGAACTCGCACCGAAGGTGGGAAGACTGCTCAACGATAAAATGCCGACGGGCGTTGCAGTGAGTCCCGCGATGAATCATGGCGGACCCTACCCCGCGACCGGCCATCCTGGTTTTACGGCAGTCGGTGTGCCTGGGTCGTTATTGCGATTTGCTAAACTCACGTCATTTGACAGTGTTCGTGAATCCCGACTACCGAAGCTCCTTCGCGATGCGAATCCCACCGGGACGACCGCTCGTCTGATCGATGGCGAGTGGTCGATCGCAAACATCTGAGACCTGCCGCTGTTGAATCGTGGCAAAAGAAAAAGGCGAGGCCAGCCCCGAAGGACCGACCCCGCCTCGCACGGGGGGACGCTTAATATCCGGTTGTCGCATCATCATGAGCAACGTCCCCTCGACACCCAGAGACTAGTTCTCACGGCGGCTAGACGCATCGGACCTTGACCGATTTATCAAAAATGTTGGCCAGCCGAACTTTCACATGTCCGGCTGTGCGGTTTGCGAGCATCGCGCGGGATCTAGCGATCCGCATCTATTGGCAGCGAACTCGCAAGAAATGAACTCGCAAAAAAGCATCGTTTAAAAACAGAACCCCTGGGCGCCGCAAAGCGCATCGACGATAACCTCCGTGCGGGATGGAGCAGCCCGGTAGCTCGCGAGGCTCATAACCTCGAGGTCGTCGGTTCGAATCCGGCTCCCGCAACTTCTCTGAAGGTTCCAAACGCTTTCAAACCCACAGGTGAACGAAAGGTCGACAGGGTTTCTCCGTCGGCCTTTCGTCGTTTTTTTTTTAGCCCCGTCTTCACTTCTCGCCCGCTCCGGTTTAACGAACGCTCGAACCGCTGCGGTCAGTCCGGATTCGAAACGCACGCTACCCCGCAAAACGCTTGCTTTCGATGCGTTCGCAAGTTTGGGGCTGGCGTTTCAGACATTTGACGAAATTTCTCGGCAGAGAAAAGCGGATTCATTGAGCGTGCGACGCTCGCGTCGAGATGCGTAGTGCAAGCTGCATGCGTTGGAATTGAGCACTTGAGTTTGGATTCGTGAAGAAACGAAAAGGGCGGCCGGCCGAGGATCTGAAGTTCATGTGCACCGGACCGCCGCCTATGAAAATCGGGGAACTCGCATATTGGCTTGAGGGAGAGTCACTTCGTGAGAATGAGCAACTGGTGGTCACGCTCAGGAAGAGATACTCCGAAACCATCGGGACAGTCCAAAAGCGACGCCACGGATAGGCGTGCGATCTTCCGAGACATGCTGGACGAGTTGAATGGAGACTCGGAACTGTCTTCCGCCGAGATTCTGCACGGTCGTCCAATCACAGCGTTAGTGGACCTGATCGTCGAGTCGTCGTTCGATTTGGTGATGAAGGATGCGAGTTGTGATTCGGAAGACTTGTTCATGGGAAGCCTTGACTTTCGCCTGATGCGATTGTCGACCGAACCCGTATGGATCGTCGATCCTGATTCGGGAAACCGGCTCGAACGAATTTTGGTGGCGGTTGATCCGATGGTTTGCCGTGAGAAGATGCGAATGAATGAGGAGTTGATTCGGCTGTCTTCAAAATTGGCGCGTCAGGAGTCCGCCGAGTTGCACATAGTTGCCGCTTGCGGTGTTCCGATGTCTGGAGCCGAAACGGGTTCCGTGGATTACCAGAGTTGGTTCGCGGGACCAAAGATCGCGGAACGACGCGTCTGGAAAAACCTTCGACACGTGACGGCTACCAGCCTGGTTCGTATTCCGCGAGATCGGATTCACTTTGTTCGCGGTGATGCTTCAAACAGAATTCTCGATGCGGCGGACGAGACGGCTGCAGACTTGGTGGTGATGGAGAACCCGATGGCTTCAAATGGTTGGCAACGAACAGATCTTACGGCTGACCGCCTGGGATGCTGTGCCTCGTGTATCGGCGGAGGTTGACTACGTGTGGGAAGCAGGTATTTGGTACCGAATAAAGCTCACCACCTCGCAGGCCGATGCCAACACGTTCAAAGTATTCGGCAAAGTATGGGCAAAAGGAGAATCAGAATCTGACAAGTTTACCATCGTGGTGGGTTGCCCCAATCCAAACCGCAACGGTCCAGTTGCCCACGCCCATTCATGTGGAGTGATCCATTGTGACATCAAGCCCAAAAATATCTTGCTTTTTGAACAGAATAGGCTTCGCTTAACCGATTTTGGCATCGCAAAGGTTGCGTTTCAGACAATGTCGGGATCAGGAACCGGCACGCTTGGTTACATGGCACCCGAACAGGCGATGGGGAAACCATCGCCGCGAAGCGACGTGTTTTCGATTGGCCAAATTTCATATCGGATGTTCTCTGGACAGTGGCCTGAATACCCATTTGAGTGGCCATTTTCCGGCTCATCAAAACTTCGCCAGCGATTGCATCGAGAGGGAATCGCAGTGCTGCGAAAATCGTTGGCTATTCAGCCTCGACGTCGATACGCCGACGCGGGAGTCATGCTGGAACACTGGCAAGCGGTTCGGAATAAGGCGGTCCGATTTGCTAAGCAGCAACGCAGTGCTTGCACCAGCATCTAAACGATACCGATCCTTCGAACGATCTGCGACCGGTGACTATGGACGCGATTGAACAAGCCAATGCGGAAATCCTGGATTGTCAAACGAGTTCGGCAACAACGTTGACGGTCGCTGAGGTTCACAACGGAACCGCGAGGATCTACCAAGTCGGTGATTCGGCGGCAGTTGTGATAGGTGGACGAGGGGCAATACGGTATCGAACGATCAGTCATTCACCCGTCTATTGAGAAATGTGAACTTGATTCTTCCAGAGCGATGAAGGTCGTATGAGTATCCACGAATAACGGTAGGATGAAGAAACGATTACGGAACAACAACACAGATGAAGAAGATCGCTTGGCAACTGAGAAAGCATGTTGCAGGTCGGCTTCGTGTCCGTTACGCGAGGAGTCAATAAGCTCCATCCACAGATGACCGAATCAGAGAGCCGTAGACACACAAGAGATGCGATGAAAATTGAAAGAGGCTCGAAACGTTTCTATCCCTATGTGGGTTCGGTTGTTCTGCTCGCCATCTGCTACTTGGCGACGATTTACGTCAGCGCCCAACCCTTCTTCGCCTTCGCACTTGCTGGTTTCGGGGCGGTTGTCGGTTACGTTTTGACATGGCTATGTCTTCACAGCGGAAAGTTGACGCTGGCCATGACCGTCATCGCACTTCCCGTCGCTGCTTGCATTCTCTTTACTGCCGTCAATTACTTGAATCCGTTCATTGCGAGGCAGCGGACGATAACGGAGCTTAGCGAACATGGAGTTGGTTTCCCAATCATGGCTGTCCACTCTTCGGATCGAGCGACGGAGTTTGGTTACATCATCCTCTGCAGCAGATTCGAATACGAGACAGCACGGCGCAGGGAGGATTTCGAATCTATGAGCGGCCTTCCGCTCATTGAGTCATTGGCTCAAAGGGGCTTACCACTGCTTTACCGGAGCCAAGTGGTCCCGAGCTCTAGGAACGTCACGATGAAAGCTACGCGTCGAGCCGTTTTCGGAAGTTATCTCGGAAGGACAGGAAGTCCAATCCGTCGACGTCGCCGTCGTTGTCCACGTCGAATGCGGCGTTGAAGCCGATCTGGCCGGATGTCTTTCGGAACGTGCGGCGGAAGGCAAGGAAATCGCTCCCGTCGACGTCTCGGTCGCCATCGCTATCACCGTAGAGCCTGAAGAAGCTGTCTACCGCGTCGCCACCGGCCGCTCCGTCTCGATCGCCGTCGAACGCATTACCGGCCCGATCCCGAATCTTGTCTGAGAGAACGTTCAGGCGATAGTTGCCGTCAATCAACGATCCGCTGGTGTCGACACTCGCTCCTGCCGCAAAGGTCAGCAACGCCTGTGTCTTGCCATTGACCATTGAAATCACGGGCGCGTTGAGCGGGATGTTGGTTCCGGACTTGGTGGTCAACACAAAGGCGCCCGAGTCGACGATTACATCGGAGTCAAAGTTGACGGTAACCGATCGAATGATACTTCGTTGCGCCGAGCCATCTTGATAGGCAATCGACGCCACCTGCGGGGCGATATTGTCGACCGTGTAGGTTTCGTCGATAGGGGGCTCGTTCAAAGCAAGTGGATTACCCGCGTCGTCGACGATGTCAGTCGCGGCAGAGATGTCAATTCCGACGACACCGTTAAAAGTCACCAGATCTCCACCCGAAACCGTAATCGTAGCAACAAGATCGTCATTGGTGTCATCAACGGTCAAGTCAGTGATCGTTGCCGTTGTTCCGCCGCTGACGACGAAGTCGCTGGCATCAACCCGGCCCTCAATCAAGTTACCCTGAATAACCGCTTCGAAGACCAAACTGTCAGCGTTTGTTGTTTCGAAACTTGGGGTTTTACGATTGATACTAGCTACCGATGGCGGCAAGTTGTCGACCAGGTAAAGGCGACTCGCAGAGACAATCAAACTCGTTGGATTTCCATCGCTATCGGTGACCGAGTGTGGGTCCGCGGCCTGCAATCCGACGAAACCATTGAAATCTGCCAGGTCACCGCCAGAGACAGTGAGGTCGTAGGTGCGGGCGTCAACACTCAGAACGGCGGTCACGGTTGCCGTCGTTCCACCGGTGACCACAAAATCGCTTGTATCAACATTTGTCAGGTCTTGCGAAAACGTTGCGCGGAAAACGAGTGAATCTGCGTTCGTAACGATGTTGGTCGGGTTCTGAAGTTGTATTTGGCCGAGCGTCCCGTTGACGAAGTACATCTCGCTGGTCGGAACGCTACCAATTTGATTGCCTGCGAGGTCCGAGAACGTTGGATCACCATCAGCTGAAAAACTAACCGCCAGGAGAACGATACCCACGTATGAACTCAGATCGCCACCTGAAACGGTGATGTCGTACGTGCGTCCGTTTACCGCAACCAAGTTGGTGACGGACGCCGTGGTCGGCGTAATGCTGCTGAACGAAGTGACGTTAAAGTCGCTCACTTCAACGCCGGCGACATGGTCCAGCGTCCCTCCGTTGATAAAGTAGATTCCGCCGCCATCCCCGGGCGATCCGGAGTCATCACTGGTAGCCGAGTTCCCGGCAATCGTCGAGTGACGAATGATTGTTCCTCCGATCGAAAAAATACCACGTCCACTTTGAGCGCTACTTCCCGTTACGAAGTTGTTGTGGATGAGCGAGCCGGAAACATTCAGTGGACCGGTCGAGTAGATCCCACCACCGTTCGTTGTCGTTGTAGTTATCGGCGAGGAGTCCTACTCCGCCCCCCACGCCGCCTGCCGTGTTGCCGGTGATCGTGCTGCTGGTGATCAACACCGTCGAATCGTCGGAGTAGATGCCGCCGCCATTGCGGTTGCTGCTGTTCCCGCTAACGGTGCTGCTCGCAAGCGTTACGCTGCCTTTGAAATTAGAGATGCCGCCGCCGTGGCTGCTGCTGCTGTTCCCGCTAACGGTGCTGCCCGTGAGCGTCACACCGCCTTCAAAGGTAAAGATGCCACCGCCCTCGCTACCGCTCTGGTTCCCGCTAACGGTGCTGCTGGTGAGCGTCACGCCGCCGCTGATGCTAAAGATGCCGCCGCCGTATTTACCGCTCTGGTTCCCGCTAACGGTGCTGCCCGTGAGCGCCACGCTGCCTGTACCGGTAGAGATGCCTCCGCCATCGTCGCTGCTGCTGTTCCCGCTGATTGCCCCCTGTGCGACAGTGACCACGCCCGCGCTAAGAAATTGGATGCCACCCCCTCGTTCATGGAATCCCGTGGTGCGTCCGCCGGTGACCGTGAGGCTGTTGAGGGTCAGGTCGCCGCTGACGGCGGTGAAGTTGATGACGCGTGAGTTGTCGTTAAGCGACGTGGCGTCAGCCGCGAGGCTGGCGGCGACGTCGGTGATGAACGTGCCGGCCACCAGCGTGTCGTTGCTGCTGGCATCGGCGGTGATCACCACGTCCGTGCCGGTCGAGCCATCGATCGT
>JBCCOI010000447.1:0-6471 GCA_039025515.1 Planctomycetota bacterium | reverse complement strand
GAAACCCAAAGCCGCTTCCAGATCGAGCGACTTGGTCACAGAGCGATCAGCGACTGTGATCGCTCAGCTTTCACATTGCCCTACGCGTCGGCCTTGCTAGCAATCGCAACGCGGGCATCACCCATCGACGCCGTGTTGGGAGCCTGAGGGGATGGTGCCACTTGGTTGATGGGAAGTTCACCACGAACCACTCGTACATCTCGAGGGGCTTCAATCCCAATCGCGACTCGATTCCCTGAAATGCGGTTGATGGTGAGCACCACGTCGTCACCGATCATCAACTTTTCACCAACTTTTCGACTGAGAACTAGCATGACATCACTTCCTTGATGTTCGAGTTTTCGAATAATTCAGTTTGCGACAACCGAAGAACAAAATTCGTGCCAAAACATCTCAGTTCGATCCATTTTTTTTGAAGACTTCAAAACTTGAGAAATTCCAAGGCTCTACAGCGTTTTTCATGGGCCGAAGAGCTTTCTCATTGTGCGAGCCAACGTCCTTTTCCGGTTCTGAGATTTCATCCTGCTATCACTGTCACATTTTGAGACGGCTTCCGCACGGACGAGAGTTCTGGTTTGCTGATATTGAGTCCTGTTCGAGTCATCGTTGTCTGAGAGAGTTATCTGACTTCGTCGTGACACGGCTGGTCCGCAGCGCAGAAAGGCCAGCGAGCGACGCGGATCGTCGACCGTGATCAAGGCGATGCTATACTCCAATCGTGGTGGCGAGATTTTCGCCGACCGATGTGAAGGTTCCGATGAAACGAACGATGCACCTCGACGAACTGCTAAAGGACTGGGAATTTGATCCCCACACGCTGAACGTACGCATGGTTAAGGGCGACGACGGTCGCGATGTGATTCAGATGCGAGTCGACATGGGCATCCTGCAGCTCGAGACGGTTGGGCGACCCGACGGATCGGTCAACGAAGGGCATCCCTCCTATCTCGAGTACCTGCAAGAGGCCGTCTTGAAGGACCCCGAAATGCAACTGGATGAAGACCAGTGCATGGAGGTGGATCGCGAATTCATGCAGTTTTACCACCGCCGGATCTGCTGGCTGCGACTGCAGTACTACAACCGGGCCGTCATGGATGCCGACCATACCCTGCGTTTGATGGACGTCAGTGAACGCCTCAGTCCCGATGAAGAGTGGACGCGGTCGCACGAGCAATACCGCCCGTTCGTGCTTTTCCACCGGACGCAGGCCGCGGCTCTCGGGGCGCTCGAAGAAGAGGAGTCGGGTGAGGAGGCTGTTCAGGCGATCAACATCGGCCTGGAGACAATCCGAAGCTTCTTCGTCAAGCATGAGGCCGAAGACCATTTCGACGAGGACGAGCTTGTCGTCCGCCTGGTCGAACTTCGCGAAACCCTTCGCAGCGAGTACGAAGTCGGTCAGACGCTGCGAGAAAAGCTGTCAGCCGCCGTGGAGCAAGAGCAGTATGAACTGGCAGCGAAGCTACGCGATGAACTCAATCGCCGAGAACTCGACTAGCTGGTGCATTGGCCGCGTTTCCGCGGCACCCTCACTGAAATTCTTCGAAGGCGTCATCCGCTAGCGGTTCCGCCGTACCGAATGAATCGGCGCCGCCAAAGGCATCGGCCGGGGCTGACTCATCGACAAACCCTTCGGCGCCCGCATCGTCCAGTATTTCATCCTCACCGCCGCCCATTTGCTGCACTTCCGGTGAGAGTTTGATGGCGACGGGAACGGCGATAATTGCGGCCAGCATCACGGCGACCCAGAAGTAGAACAACATGACGATTTGGGGATTGGAGTCGACAACGAAACCTCTCTACGAAGTGTAATTCACGCGGAGACAGGTTGCTGAAAGTTCTCTCCGGCCCGGGGTTGATTGGGTTTTGGCTTCGGCTGACACTGGCGACCTGATTGAAATCAAAATCGAATCGCCGCAGGACGAACATGCCGGATTTTCATCAGCACGAACTGATCACAACGATCCACGACCTTCGAACCGGCAAACTGGAAAAGCTGGAGGAGATGCTCCGGTCGGCAACGAAGCAATCCAAGATTGGCCTCGTGCTTCCGGTGACGGCGTCGGACATGCGGGCGGAGCCCTTCGGCCGCATCGTCGATGAGCTCCAACACGCTGACTACATCCACACCATCGTGGTGACCTTGGGAGTCGCGCCGGAACGGAGCGACTACGACGAAACCGTTCGCAAGGTCGCGCCCTTGGGTGATCGCTGTCGCGTGCTTTGGACGGACGGAGAAAAAGTCCAGAGTCTTTACAACGAGTTGATTGACGCCGGGCTTCCGATCGCCACGCCGGGCAAGGGCCGCAGTGTCTGGACAGCCTTCGGATACCTACTGGGTGATCCTGCGGTCGACACGTTTGTGCTTCATGACTGTGACATCGTGGATTATGACCGACTGTTGCTCACGCGTTTGTGTCTTCCGATGGTGCACCCCGCGTTGGACTTCGAGTTCTGTAAAGCCTACTACGCCCGCGTGACGGATCGGATGCACGGCCGCGTCGTTCGATTATTGGTCGTTCCGCTTGTCCGTGCCCTGTTGCAGATCTTTCCGAGCAGCCGCTTCATTCACTTCCTCGCCAACTTTAGATATCCCTTGGCCGGGGAGTTTTCGCTGACGCGGAACTTGGCTCGATCGAATCGGATTCCCAGTGACTGGGGCCTGGAGGTGGGTACGCTCGCGGAAGTCTTCCGCAACACGTCGCTCAAACGCATCTGTCAGGTTGACCTCTGTAGGCTTTACGAGCACAAGCATCAGTCGGCGTCGTTAGACAACAAACAAGCCGGCCTGATGAAGATGGCGATCGACATTCTGACGACGGTCTACCGGACGTTGGCCAGCCAAGGGGTGATTCTTGGCGAAGACACCTTCATCACGCTTCGAAGCCTCTTTTTGCGGACGGCCCAGGACTGCATCCGCCAATACGCCGCCGACGCACGAGTGAACGGGCTTCACTACGACCGACATGACGAAGAAACGATGATCGATGCGTTCGGGAGCTGCATTACGACGGCGGCAGAGATCTTCCGCGCCGATCCCAACGGAGCCGAAGCGATTCCGAACTGGACCCGTGTCCGCGCCGCTTTCCCGGATTTTGTCGAGCGTCTGCACGATGCAACCTGAACAGATGCAATGGTAGAATCCGGACAGACGCGCGAAGAGATTCGGCGAGAAGATCGCGAACATGTGTTCTTTAAAAGCGGCTAGCAACCGCCGGATTCCGTGCGATAATGGTGGTTGAAATCTCTTCAATCTCGCCCCGCCGTGTGATCATCAATGCCGATCCCCGTCCAGTGTCAGTGTGGAAAAAGCCTTTCCGTTAAGGAGCAATACGCCGGCAAGACTTTGAAGTGTCCCTCCTGCGGATCAGCGATTCAGGTTCCGATGCCCGCATCTGCGAATCCGGTCGCGAACCCGATGGACGATCTGTTCGATGAGGAGGGATTTGGAAGGAATATCGCTGCAGTCTGCCCCGCCTGCGGGGAACAAATGGCTGCCGAAGCGGTCTTGTGCACGAAGTGTGGCTACAACAAAACGACCGGTGAGAAAGTTCAGGGTCACCTCACACCCGGGGTCGACATCGATATGGGGACCTTGGCCCTACAGAAAGCCGAAACCGACATGCACGCTGCGGACAAGCTGCAGCGCGACATGACTTCGGGAGCCGGCATGCCCTGGTGGATGCTCGCGTTAATCGTCTTCATCCTCGGCAGCGCGACCGTGTTGGCCGTGATGGCTGTGATGTCTTATAACCGCACGACCGGCGATGATACGTTCAACGCGTTGCGCACGTTCCTACTTCTCTCCGGCACAGCTTGCACGCTGGTTTCCGTCGGCGCGTGCGTCCGACTCATTGTCCAGGGGTTCAAGGAGTCTCAGAAAGAAGGTTTCTTGTGTTTAACGATCCTCTACTTGCTCGTGTTCACTTTTAAGAAGCCGAAAGGGCGCATTGGCGCACTACTGGTAATGTTGATCTTGGGCGGGACGGCAGCCGCGCTCTTTGTGAGAAGTCAAACAGCGTGAGGGCGTCGCCATCGGTTTCGATCGTTATCCCGCTGTTCAATGAATCGACGGGAATCGATGCACTGATTCGTCGCGTCACGACAACTGTCGCCGGAATTCCTGGCGACGATCCTCAGGTGATCCTGGTCGACGACGGCAGCTCGGACGAAACGTGGGATGCCATTTGCGTTGCGGCACGCCAGCACAAGATGGTTCTTGGCACGCGATTGTCACGCAACTTCGGCCACCAATCAGCTTGTGCCGCGGGGCTCACCTTAGCGAAGAACGATGTCTGTGTGGTGATGGACGGTGACCTGCAAGACCCTCCGGAAACCATTCCACGAATGATTCAGCGATACCGCGAAGGATTCGATGTTGTCTACGCGGTTCGCAAATCACGTCAGGAGTCATGGCCACTGAGGTTCTGTTACTACGCGTTCTATCGCTTGATGGCGATGCTGTCGGATCGTCCGATGCCGCTAGACTCGGGAGACTTCTGTCTCATGTCTCGGAAGGTGTATTGCCTGATCAATGCGGCCAAGGAACGCAGCGTTTATCTTCGTGGTCTGAGAGCTTGGGTCGGTTTTCGTCAGATTGGAATCGACGTCGACCGTGAGCGAAGACAATCGGGGGAATCCAAGTACAGTTGGCGAAAGTTGTTCGCACTCGCCATCAACGGAATTTTCTCACACTCCGTCATCCCCATGCGGGCGGCATTGGCGTTTGGAGGACTGGCCGTCTTTGTGAGTTTCTTGATCGGAATTCACGCGATCTATGGCAAGCTCATCTTGGGAACATCGCCACCGGGATACACGGCGCTGGTCGTAACGATGGTCTTCTTTGCCGGCGTTCAGTTGTTGTTCTTGGGCGTCATTGGCGAATACGTCGGGCGAATTTTTGAAGAAGTGAAGGGTCGTCCCAGTTTCATCATTGGCGAAACGTTTTCGAAGGAACACGTAAAACCTTCGGGGTCAGATGCGGCCGAGCAAAACAAGGAAGAAGGCGAGGCGTCTTGATGCGTCACGACTACGCACAACACTATCGCACCCTCTACGAAAAGCACTGGTGGTGGCGAGCTAGGGAGTCCGTTCTGCTGCGTGAGATCGAAAGATACGCCCGTGGTCGACGGGACCTGCGGCTGCTCGATGTTGGCTGCGGCGATGGACTCTTCTTTCCGAAATTAAAGGCGTTCGGCGAAGTATTGGGTGTGGAAACCGATCAGTTGATTGTTTCCGATTCGAACCCGGATCGGGCATCCATCCATGTTGGAAAGCTTGATGAAGACTGTCCGCATCAAGGTCCATTCTCAATCATTTTGATGCTGGACGTCTTGGAGCACATCGAACATCCATCTGAGACACTCCGGCAAGCCACTTCGCTGTTGGCAGATGACGGAATACTGTTGATCACCGTCCCCGCATTTCAGTTTCTCTGGACGCGGCATGACGAGATCAATCACCACTACCGTCGATACACGAAAACAACCATCAACAGTCTAGCCGCAGAATCGGGCGTACAGTTGAAGCGAACGGAGTATTTCTTTCACTGGCTGGTTGCGGCCAAGCTGGCCGTTCGATTCAAGGAGGCAGTCATCGCTGGTGAGCCTTCACCCGCGGAGCTATCACCCGCATGGGTCAATCGTTTGCTTCTTGGAATCAGCAAGATCGAACGAGCGATGCTGGGTAGTCTTCCCCTTCCGGTCGGCAGTTCTTTGCTGGCCATCGGGCGACGAAAGCCTGCCCTGTAGCTTTTGAATTTGCGCTTTTGCTTCAGGCATTGGTTTTCACAACACGACGCGTCAGCGAGGCGCGAGTCAATATCGATTTTGACTCGCTTACGCGTCGGGTTACGATGAAGGCGGAACTTAAAAAGTTACGCGTCGGGTTACGATTAAAGTGCGACTTCACAACCTATAGCCGGGCTATTCGGCTTTACGGTAATAGCCGATGTCATCTTTTCCGTCGCCGTTCCAATCGCCGACGACAGCTTGATCGCTTTGCGAACCTTCCGGAATTTCGATTCTTTCATCCGCTGCGGTGATCTTACGGTCGCCGTCGGAATCAATGATCCACACGTCACCTCGACGAACTCCGACGTCGTCGATGCCATCACCATCGAAGTCGCCAACGATGGGTTGGTCTCCGGGACGGCCGAATTCGAACTGAGACTCGGACTGTTTCCGCCGCCCGTCACCCTCTTCGTCCAAGACCCAAACCCCGGCGCGGAATACGCCGATCTGGTCGATGCCGTCGCCGTTCCAATCGCCGGCGATCGGTGTGTCCACGTCTTCGCCATAAAGAAAAACATGATCGACCGCATCGGCCCGTAAATCATTGCGATCGACGCGACGCATCACGCGTTCCGTGCCTTTGTCGCGAAGCTGCCGCGAAACCAGCCCTTGCGTTTTGCGGTTCTCCAAAAAACGTCGTGAACGATTCGCGGGATCCGGAAGCCCGGCGTCCGCCTTAATT
>JBCCOI010000446.1:0-6495 GCA_039025515.1 Planctomycetota bacterium | reverse complement strand
CTACGCGGTGGATGATGCCAATCGTTTGGCGATCGTTGACTTGGAAATCGGCCGCATGGACGTGATCGGCACAATCGATTCTTTCGATACGATCACCGACATCGCGATTCTGGAAGACGGGACGTTCTTCGCGATCTCTTCTAACAACCTCTACGAACTTTCGCCCGATAGCATCAGTGCCGGCTTGATTCCCGCCCGCTTCATCGCCTTTCACAACATCATCAACGCGAATGCAATGGTGGATGCTCGAGACGGAGACTTCAACAGCTCACTGGGTGACCTGTTGGTCGTTGGCGATACTGCACTCAACATTCAGTTTATTGATCTTGAGCTAGAAGATGACATCTGGACCTACGTGACCACCGAAACGCGTTTCAACATTTCCAGTGCGCTGTTGGGGGCAGGATTCTCCAGTAATTACGTATCAAGTGGTGACCTCGATTATTTGGGAAACAACGAACTGGTCCTTTCCGCGAACGGTTTTGATAACGATGGCCCGTTCCCATACGACTCCTTAATCGAGATTGAAACACCGGGATCGATTGTTCGCGTTCGCAACGAGCCCGTCGACACGAGGGACCCGAGCGAAGACTTTGACAACGTCTTTGGGCTGGCGTTTGACGGCAACGACAGCTACGCGTTCTCCGGACACACGCTTCTTTCAGTCAACGCATTCAATCGAGACACGTCGCGGGAGATGGAACTGACGGGTGTGGTGTACACGATTGGTGTCGAGTCACAGGCGATCGGAACCATCCTGGGAGATTTCGGACAGGACAAAATTGGTCTCTATCAACCGGATGCGTCGAACTTTCACCTCAAGACGGACTTCACGCCAGGTGCTGCCGACATCTTTGCCCAGTATGGGCCCGGTGGAAGTGCGGGGTGGATACCGATCACCGGCGACTGGGACGGAGATGGCGTTGATACGATTGGGCTTTATCAACCGGATACGTCCGTCTTTCACTTGAAGAATTCATTCGCGCCGGGGCCGGCGGATACATTCGTGACCTTTGGTCCGGCAGCTGCCGGCTGGTTACCGGTCACTGGTGACTGGGACAACGACGGCGTCGATACGATTGGGCTTTATCAGCCGGACATCTCATTGTTCCACCTCAAGAACTCATTCACGCCTGGGCCATCGGACATCTATTTCAATTTTGGTCCCGGCGGCAGCGCGGGCTGGATTCCATTGGCGGGAGATTGGGACGGTGACGGCGATGACACCATTGGACTTTATCAGCCCGACATCTCGCTGTTTCACCTCAAGAACACGTTTACCCCTGGCGTCTCGGACCAGTATTTCAGCTTCGGTCCGGGTGGCGCGGGTTGGTTGCCCGTTACGGGTGATTGGGATGCCGACGGTTCCGATACAATCGGACTCTACCAGCCGGACATCTCGCTGTTCCACTTAAAGAACACCTTCACTCCCGGTGCCTCTGACATCTACGTCGGCTTTGGACCCGGTGGCGGTGGATGGGCCCCGCTTGCCGGAAACTGGGACGGAATGGGTGCGGGGTCCACCTCATCACCGCTGGCGTCTTCGCGTGGATTTGAAGGTGTTCCCGCCGATGATGATGACGAATCTTCGTCCCTCTCTCAGCCCAACGTGGATGCGTTCATGACGGGGATGAGTCGCGTTTTCTAGGGCTTGACGTCTTCATTCAGCGTCAACGAAGCATCGATCTGCTGCGCGATTGTCTTAATCGTTACAGACCGTTGCAATTCGCGTCGGATTGCTTGAGCAGAAACCGACTTTTTTGACCCTCTCGGTTTCTGACATAGGTTTCTGTTGAAGCGAATGAACGCTTCTTGCTTGTTGCCGGGCCACGAGGGCTTTTTGGGTCGCAAGTTCCTATTCTTGAGTCGCTTCATTAACCGAAGCGTCTTTCACTAAACATGCAATTAGAGGATGGCCTGCGGTACCCCGTGCAGTCATCCCGCGAGGAGTCTCAGATATGAAAAAGTTTGCTAACAGCGTGATCGAGTTCTTGAAGGAAGAAGATGGCCCCACCGCGGTTGAGTACGCCGTGATGCTGGCATTGATCGTCGTCGTTTGTCTTGCGGCCGTCGGAACGATCGGAACCGAGTCGAACAAGAAGTTTGAAGAAGTTGGTGCGGCAATCGCTGCTAACTAATTTCTCAGGGAACACACGTTCCCGGCACAGCCATTGGGATTTGCCTCCCATCCACTGCCCGGCACTCGCGATTCGTGGGTGCCGGGTTTTTTGTTTGCGCTTTCGTAGCACGCTCTTGTTCAGTCTGGAACACGTCCTTGCTGCGACGCTAAGGAACGGGGGATCAATGATTGTCGCCGATCGGCTCCGTCCGATCGATTTTGACACGTTTCCATTGGGCGGAGCCTGAGTTGTCTAGCCGATGGCGACTTTCAAAAACACGCCAGTTAATGATGGGCCGTTCCTAACGGCCGGGAGATGGAAGCCGCTGCGAGCCTTGCGACGCATTCAATACGCTCCAACCCAAACGATCGGCACATCAAGTCGAACAAGCGCGCATCTGAGCGTTGTGCAACCAGGAAGATCAGTGTTTTTTGACACTTGGGTTTCCTGACATACGTTTCCACTGAGGGCATGACAGGACGTCTGCTGCCGAGCTACCGACTTAGGAAGTCTTGACCAGTTCGGTCGGCTGATCCCGGGATCAGGGCAAGCCGTTTGCGAAAACGGTAACGCAAAGCCACGAGTCCCAGTAATTGGGAAAGTCGAGCTGCCGAGGGAGACCGAGGTGCGACTTCGCGGATCTAGCTGCTTTTAGCGACCGGCTCACGTTGAGCCGGCACTGTAAAGTCATCGACGAATCTTTGGTGAATGCCGAGGGATTCGAACCGAGGAGTTTTGATATGAAGAAGTTTGCAAATAGCGTCGTCGAGTTCTTGAAGGAAGAAGATGGCCCCACCGCGGTTGAGTACGCCGTGATGTTGGCTTTGATCGTCGTGGTCTGCCTCGCAGCCGTCGGAACGATCGGTACTGAGTCGAACAAGAAGTTCGAAGAGGTTGGTGCCGCAATCGCCGCTAACTGATTCGGACACGTCGCATCGCAGGTCTAGGCCTGCGCTGCTGATTGAGAGAGTCTCGACCGTTCGTCGGCTGCACTTTGCGGCCGACGGCGTCGAGTTTCTCCATTTTGCCCCAAAACGAATCCTCCGCGTACAAGACGCGAGCTATGAACTATCCATTGCTCCCTGCTGATGCGACCGAACACGTTTGGCAACTGAGTTGTTGCTTCATCACGTTGCTGTTCGCAATGTTCAGCTGGATGTTGGGTCCTCGCTGAGAGCGACTCGCAACTGACCAACCTGTCGCGTGAGCGACTCCACCACCGCCAACCTCCTCCCAAAATATCGCTACGGGGACCCCGCCATGGATTTCTTGCTCCAGGGAATCGTTGAACACTGGGCCGTATGGTTCGTCACTGTCGTCCTGATTGTCGCCGCAGTGATTGATGGTGCCATTTTAAAGGTCCCGAACTGGCTGACCTTTCCATTCATCGTTTGCGGCTGGATCCACTGCTCCATTCAGGGCGGTTTCAGCGGGTTTCTCTACAGCCTCCTTGGCACGTTCGTCGGCATGATGCTCTTGCTCGTGCTTCGGAATGTGGGCGGAATGGGAGGCGGGGATGTGAAATTGCTTGCTGGCGTTGGCGCTTGGCTAGGAACCGTCGTCACGCTCTACGCGTTCGCCGCAACAGCGATCGTGGGTGGGGTAATGGCCGTGTTCATGATTTGGAAAAGTGGGAACTGGACCAAACACTACGCGATGGGGATGCAGATCCTTGAAGAGTGGAAAACCGTTCGCAAACCGTCCGAACTTTCGAAGATCGCCCGCGAGCGAAAGCCCAACATGTATTTGCTTCCTTATGGAATCCCGATGGCGATCGGGAGCATTATCTATTTTGCCTACGCCGGAATGCTTCTCTGATCGATTGCGTTGCCGATGGACAGCCGTTTCATCGCTCGGCAAATGGGACGGCTTTCCCGCAATCAGTTTTCGGGTTTTCCGACGAAACGCAAGCTATGGTTGAAAAGCTGTTTTGACTGGGGCAGGTTTTACGAACAGGTAATGAGAAATCATTGCAAGAGACATGCTTGCACCGGCTTCGGCTTTGAAGGCGAGCACCTCAAAAGACCGAGTCATGGGAGTGGGTCGAAAGCCTCCTTCCGGCTCCACCCTTCGCACCCTCAACGCCAACACCTGGTTCGGTACCAGCCCTAGCTATGCGAAACAAATCACTATTCTTGTTACTCGCCGGTATCGCCGGTTCCATTGCGGCCGTAGGGGTCGGGCAGTGGATGCAGGCGAAAAGCGGCTCAACGGTCGAGATGGCCGAGATCCTCGTCACGACCGTTTCGGTCAATCCGGACGAGGAAATCACCGCTGACAAGCTTCGACTTGAGCAATGGCCCGCCGACAAGGTGCCGCAAGGTGCGTCCGCGGATCTGTCACAGTTCGCCGGTCGATTCGCTAAGGTTCCGCTCTTCGCCGGTGAACCGATGCTCGACCAGAAGCTCATGAACGAAGTCGAAGACAACGTCGTTCCGCGCGGCTACACGGTCGTCGCAATCGACGCCGGGCGCGACGGCACCGCAAGCCTGCTCAAGCCTGGCGATCGCGTCGACCTCCGCGGCTTCTTCCCGAAGGGCGAGATGTTTGCTCGCAACACGGCACTCGACGTTCTCACCGGCGTCAAGGTCTGGGCGATCGACGGAGTGACGAAGTTCGACGAAGACGAGCCCCGCTCACGTAACGCACGAAACATTCAACTACTGATCCGCAAAGCCGATGTCGACGCCTTCGACTTCGCCAAAAAGCTTGGCGAGATCTCGCTCGTCTTGGGCAGCCCAGCTCCGTCGGATGAAAACATTTCGGACGGTGAGATGAGCGAGAAGGCTCAGAAGTTCATGAAGGATCTTCAGGATCGCCGCGACGAACAAGAACGTTTGCTGCGAGCCTCCCGGAATAATGGGCCGGATCCGCAGCCGACGACCAATAGCGGGCCTGCAAAAGAAAAATTCCGAGTCAAAAAGATCGTCGATGGACGAATCATCGTGTTTGAGTTCACGGAGGGTGATCCCGTGCCGCGAATCATTGCCGACACAGGTGCACTCGATCTCGGTCTGACCACCGAGTCGACATCAGACAGCGACACCGCCACACAAGACACTGCGACCACCGGTGGAGATGACTATCTCCGCGGGGCCGATAGTCCCTTCTTCGCCCCTGAAGAAGGCCAGTGATCTAGGGGCCTGAAGTAAGAATCAACCGAAACGCTCGTCGACGGATTTGGCGAGCTTTACCAAACCTTTTTACCCGACGTTACTCGCAACGAACCTTTTCGCGCCTCCCGGCACGTCATTCCAAACTCCTGGGATGTTGGTTCAGCAAGGATGCACCTGCGATGGAAATGTTCCGAAATGCGGTTAGTTCCGCCGCGATCAAGCTGACCGCCCTTCTCTCGGTGGCGTGCCTCTCGACACACGTCGGTGCCCAAGGCACGGGCGAGACACTAACGTCAGCACCCGCCGCCAACGCGGTCAACCATGTCATCAAACAGCCGGTCGAGCGGCTCGAGATGCTGGTCAAGTCCAACACGATTCTGACTCTCGAAGGTCAGATCCCTCGCTTCCAAGTTCAGAACGAGGAAGTCTTGGGTGCGACTCCGATCTCGGTCAACCAGTTGCAGGTTTTCGCAAAGACGCCGGGTACGACCCAGATCAATCTCTGGGATACCAACGACAAGCAATACGCGGTCGACATCACCGTCATTGCGGACGCCCGGGAGATTGAAGGCGTTCTTGCCGCCCAGCTGCCTCTTGCGACACTTAAAGTGATGCCGGTGAATGCATCAGCAATCGTAAGTGGATACGTCACCAGCGTTGATGATGTGGACCGTGCGATCTCGATCGTTGAGCAGTACTATCCAACCGTGGTGAACAACATCCGAGTGGTCGGCGTGCAGCAGGTCCTGCTTCACACCCGCATCATGGAAGTGTCGCGGACGAAGCTTCGTCGTCTTGGCATCGACATTTCCTGGTCCGATGGCATTGATACGATCACGAATACTCCGGGACAGCTCGCCAGAGCAAGCGTCACGAACGTTTTCGAAGGAGAAGAGTTCTTGAACCTCGTTGATGCCCTCCGCGGTCAGGACTTAATCAAGTACTTGGCGGAGCCGACCGTTGTTGCCACCCACGGGCGTCCGGCACGATTCATCGTTGGCGGACGGGTTCCCTACATCGTTCCTTCGGGTAATGGTCAGGTAACGATCGCCTATGAAGAGTTCGGTACCGCGGTCGACTTCCTTCCCTTCGTGGTTGGGCCCGGCCGCGTGCGATTAGAAGTTCGCCCCGAAGTCAGTGAAGTGGATGAGACCCGATCACTCATCGTTGGAGATACCAACGTCCCCGGGTTCAGCCAACGCTATGTCGAGACGGCTGTTGAGCTTCAGGCAGGTCAGACGTTCGCGATCGCTGGTTTG
>JBCCOI010000445.1:0-6499 GCA_039025515.1 Planctomycetota bacterium | reverse complement strand
GGCGTCGACGTCCCAGCAGATATGCAAGGGCGTTCGCTCGTGAGCTTGTTTAAGGGGCAGACCCCCGACGATTGGCGAAAGGTGTTTTACTATCACTACTATGAGAATCCGGGTGCCCACAACGTCGCACGCCACTACGGTGTCACGGACGGTCGATACAAATTGATTCGGTTTTATGCTTTAGAGGGTCAACCATTAGACGACTGGGAATTGTTCGACCTGAAAAAAGATCCGAACGAACTTCGCAGCGTCTACGGCAGCACGGATTACCAATCGATTCAGTCGAAACTGCAGCAGCAGTTGACGGCCGCCCAAGAGGAATTCGGCGTGCCCGAAGACACCGACTTGGGATCGCCACGACGACCAACCCGTCGCAATACGGCGAAACCAAAGTCAAAGTGATTGGGCATTCGGCCAGGACCTCCCCGCCCGCCAAGCTGAATCTCTTTCTGGAGATTCCAGCCAAGCGGGCTGACGGTTATCACGAAATCGATACCGTGATGACGGCGATCGATTGGCGCGATGAGTTGCTCGTTCGCTCGATCGAGAAACCGGTCGTTCGGCTTGATGCGGATTGGTTGCCCTCACGTGCCTCGCTTGAAAGCGAACTTGGAATCGATCCGGGCCGACCATCGTTGTTGGACCTTCCAAAGCCGGAAGAGAATCTTGTCACTCGCGCGCTCGAGTGCTTTCGAAGCGAGTTTAGGATCGAATCAGGGTTCGACGTCCGACTGGGCAAGAGGATTCCGCCCGGTGCCGGCATGGGAGGCGCAAGCAGTGATGCGGCGCACGCGATTTCTTGCGCGGCCATGCTGCACGAAATCAATGACTTTGCGCGTTTACACGCCGTCGCGGCGGAGGTCGGCAGTGATGTGCCATTCTTCCTCTACAAAAACCGTTTTTGTCATGCGGGCGGACGAGGTGAACGTTTGACACCCCTTGAGAGTAGTTTGGTGCCGGAATTTATCGTGATTTATCCGGCGATCGGACTTTCAACCGCAAGGGTCTACCAAGAGTTGTGTGTCCCCCAAACACCGCATTTTTCCGATAACTTCCGCAACTGTCTGGTGGAAGATGACTTTGAAGGAGCTCAAGGCGAGATGCGGAATCGTCTCCAGGAACCGGCACAGCAAATTCTGCCCCGGATTTCCGAATTGATCGATTCGCTGTGGAAATCGGGGCTTCAAACGTGTCAACTAACCGGTAGCGGCTCGGCGTGTTTTGGTATCCGCAGTGAGAACACGGATCCGAATGTTGTCATCGAACAACTACGGCGGGAGTTCTCACCAGGTGTCTTGATTCGTGCTGTCCGCTCCGTTCCAGCCTCTGCGGATGTGGAAATCAGCGCAGACTGCTAACTGTCGGCAGTGAATGCGAACGCGGCACGCCGGGGATGATGGACGTTTGAATGGTATCCGTTTGGGCGTCGCCGTTCGGGTAACATATGTTCCGTGACACAACAGCGAGGGAGTTCAGATCGTGGAAATCACGGAGATCCGAATCAAGCTAATGGAGTCTTCCGAAGATCGGCTCCGTGCCTTTTGTTCGATCACGATTGACGGGTCATTCGTCGTTCGCGACTTGAAGATCATCGACGGTGCTAACGGACCCTTTGTCGCGATGCCCAGTCGCAAGCTCACGCGGCACTGCGAACGATGTCATCACAAGAATCATCTACGAGCGAACTACTGCAATCACTGCGGTAAGAAACTCTCGTTCGACGCCAACAGCTATCTCGATTCGCCTCAAAAGCTCTATGCCGACGTTGCGCACCCGATCAATAGCGGCTGCCGCGAGTTGATTCAGCAAGCCGTGATCGACGAATTTGAAGCGGAACTGCAGCGGTGCAAGCAGCCGGGGTATCGCTCGAGATACGACGACGAATTCTCGGATGCCGGTGAAGAAGTGGAGACGGCCCTGATTGATCCTCCGCAATCTTTATCGGGTCCCACAAAATCGGGCCCGAAGCAACCGGGAAATCGGTCTCCAAATCAGAAACAATTCGCACACAAGCCGTCATCGAAGACGAACACGCCCGCTGGCGACGATAAAAATGATGACGACAGTTTCGGAGCAGGCGTGTTCTAGCCGCCCAGCCACTCCGCAACCTCCGGTGCGAAGTACGTCAAGATTCCATCCGCGCCGGCTCGTTTGAACGCAAGCAACGATTCCATGGCGACGGCTTGGCGGTCGAGCCAGCCGAGGCGACCGGCGGCAGAAAGCATCGCGTACTCCCCACTGACTTGGTACGCAAACGTCGGAACGCCGAATGACTGTTTCACAAGAGCGATGATATCCAGGTAAGGCATCCCCGGCTTCACCATCACCGAATCTGCCCCTTCCTGCAAATCGAGCGCGACTTCGTGCAATGCTTCATCCGACTGTGCCGGCGACTGTTGATACGTTTTCTTTGAAGCACCACCGAGGTTTGATTTCGAGCCAACCGCATCTCGGAATGGTCCGTAGAACGCACTCGCATACTTAGCCGCGTACGACATGATTTGGACATTCGTGTGCCCCGCGGACTCCAAGGCATCTCGGATGGCACCGATGCGTCCGTCCATCATGTCACTCGGCGCAATCACATCGCAGCCGACGTCCGCTTGAACGACCGCCTGACGACAAAGCACTGCAACGGTCTCATCATTGACGACGTCTTCATCGCGAATCAGACCGTCGTGTCCGTGGCTGCTGTAGGGATCGAGAGCGACGTCACAAATGACGCCCAACGAATCGCCGACGGCATCCTTGATCGTCCGCACGGACTGACAAACAAGGTTGTCAGGGTTGACTGCTTCGGCGGCATCGTCGGTCTTTAGCGATGCCGGTGTCACGGGAAAAACGGCGATGGCCGGAATGCCCAATTCAACCGCGCGCTTGGCTGCTCCGACGATCTGATCCGTTCCGAGGCGGTTGACGCCCGGTAGCGAATCGATCGGTTGCAGACCATTCCCCGGATGAACGAAAAGCGGCCAGATGAGGTCATCAACCGAAAGGGATGACTCGGCGACGAGTCGGCGAGACCATTCAAATCGTCTCAGCCGACGCAAGCGCGTCCCCGGATAGGGACCGCGTGAAAACTCGAACATCTGGATGCTACCCGGAAGACGTTATCGAACGATGATCGTTCGGCGAATCAGTCAAGTCCGCGCTCATCCGCGTAGGAACGGATTCGGTAGACTTGCTGTTCTTCCACCGAGTCCTTGACACGGAGTCGCCCCTGGCTGTCGATCATCAGGAACATGCCCGGTTCGGTCATTTCGTCCTCTTCGACAATCTCCAGAGGCAAACCGCCTTCGATATCGATAATCGTGGCGGATGACGTCACGATTTTGTCGATGGCTTCTTTGATCTCCAACGTGATCGGGTCAACGACATCAGCCTTCTCAACGGGCTCGCTCAAAATCGTGCCCTCCTTCACCGTCATCCGCGTCGGAACAAAGACTTTCAACCTGAAATCAAAACTCTCCGCGACAACCTCCGCCTCCGGCGAGCCTGCTTCCACAACGATCGATCGATTGCCCGACGAAATCCGCTTGGCCTTGTTTGCCTTGACGGGACCGACGACGGCGCGGTCGAGTGAAGGCAACGAAACAGGTGCAGAGATCTCACTCCATTCGCTCCATCGTTTGAAGTCACGAATCTTCGTTTCCCGCGACTTGGCCGTCTTGGCAATGAACTGCTCGTAGGCTTCGCTGTCCAGTTCCCGTCCCTTCGGCTGCAGCTTGGCGTCTTCCGGGAAGTTGGGATCGTTGACTGCAAAGCGAATGCGATAGACGTACTTGCGATTTGGCCGCGGAGCGTTTGCGTCGCGAGCAGCACCAGGGATGTACGCAAAGTCGTAGAAACGAAGCAGCTTGTAGTCGACCGGGTTGGCTTCGGCCGGCTTCCCAGCCATGCCCGTTGAGCCGCCGTAGCCACCCATTCCGCCGCGACCACCGCCCATCATGTCGCCATAGTCACCCATGCCACCCATCATGTCGCCATAGTCACCCATGCCGCCCATCATGTCGCCATAGTCACCCATGCCGCCCATTCCGCCATAGTCACCCTGGCCGCCCATGAAGCCATTGTTGGCATCACCGGTAATGTTGACTTCGATGTCGTCATCGGTCATGGGAGTTGCGTTCTTGTCTTCCTCCTCCTTCTCACGCTTCATCTTCTCAAGATCTAGTTCCTTCTTTGTTTTCAGCGGAACTAGAGCATTTGTCGCGAAGTCAGTGGCGGGATCCAACATGACCGGTGGAATCCACATTGTGACACCGTTAACCCAGTAGTCACGCGGGACGATTTCGTCCGCTACTCCCGACCAGTAGAGGACGGCGTTTCGGAGCGTGCGTTCGTTATCGTCTCGCAGAATCCAATCATCCTCTTTCAAGTCGGCGATGCTCTTGTCAGTGACATCGGCGCGCTCGACTTGGTAGGCCATGTAGATGGGACGGTCACGACGGTCGGGCATATAGCCTGCGGCGTTCGATAAAGCTTCCTGATAAGCGTCGATCATCTCCTTGTGGGGGATCGCTGCAGTCCCGGCGATGAACCAACCGATCCCCGGAACGGGTTCCTGATCGGCCTTTGTCTTTAGATCTTTCGTGGTGCTCGGTTTGTATCCGAGGTTGTCCGCCGGATCGAGCTTTCGCACCGTTTCGGTGCCGGTCGTTCCGGTCCCGCCACGACCGCCGCCCATCATGTTGCCGTAGTCACCCATCCCCATCATGTCGCCATAGTCATCGTCGCCGTAGCCACCGCCACTCATATCGCCCATCATCCCACCCATCATGTCTCCGTACTCGTCCATGCCTCCGCCACGGCGGTTGCGACGACTTCTCGTTGGCTTCTTCTCAACGACTTCCAACTCACCGGCAGGCTCAAGGTCTTGCAGCGGGTAAAGACCATCGGTCGACCGATAGGCCATGGAAGCGATCACGCCGTTGACCTCAAGTCCAGCCGGCTTGCTCAACTTGGGGTCTTTGCGTGCGACCTTCTCGGCAGACATCGTGCTGATGTCCCATGGCGACTCGGGCACATAGATATTCGAAGGAATTGCTTTCCTGGCTTTGCGGAGCTCCTGGGCGATATCGAACGTCGGCTCGCGGGGATCAACCACCTGAGCGTTGTGATCATTGTCGATCTCACCCTTCACCAGCCTCGCCTGTGACTCCTGGTCCTCAGGGTCGTATTGGTTGGTGACGACTGGCTTCCCCAGCCCACTCCAAATGAGAAATCCGGAGAGCGCCACGACGCCCAAGACGATCGCTTTTTCGAAATTGTGGACGATGAAGTCCTTAATTTTATCTGCGTCCATGAGTCGGATCCCCGTGTGATTGGGAAGTGTTCAGCGTGAAAAGGATTGGAGTCAAAAGTTCGTTGAGCGGCAAGCTTAGCTGCCGGCAGGTTGTGTCGCATCCGGTTCGGAAGTGGTGTCGCCACCAGCTTCTTCGGTGCCCGTTGCGGTGGCCTCGCCGTCTTGACCGCCATCGCTTTCGGGTGGCGTCGCCGCACCGGCATCCCCAGCAGGATCATCGCCTGCCGGACCGTCCGCAGTCGCGGGGTCATTGGCCGCTGGTGGCGTCGTCGTTGTACTGGTCGGAGGATCGCTTGGAGGCGTGTCCGAAGGTCCAGGCAACGTCTCGACCGTGTCATCGATGGATACATCATCGACGACTTTCTCGAGCCCGAGGGATTCTTCGCTTGGCGGGTTGTAGAAGTAAATGAGTCCGTAGATTTCGACCTCCATATCCATCGGGAATTCTTCGTCCCGACTCGCTGCTCCGCCGGTCATCCCTCCGCCCATTATGCCTCCCATGTCACCCATCATGTCGCCCATGCCACCCATGTCGCCCATCATTCCTCCCATGCCGCCCATGTCACCCATCATTCCGCCCATGCCCCCAACGGCGGAGCCGCCTCCCTTTGGCATGATCCGGACTTGGTGGACATCGACGGTCAAAGGAGCATTGCCACATGCGGCAAGCAACTTTGGAATGCTGCGTTG
Organism: Planctomycetota bacterium; assembly: GCA_039025515.1. Taxonomy (GTDB): domain Bacteria; phylum Planctomycetota; class Planctomycetia; order Pirellulales; family Pirellulaceae; genus Stieleria. The sequence continues at coordinate 504 of JBCCOI010000445.1, read as the reverse complement.
ATCCATCTGAAAACGCATCATGATCGGAAGGCGTTTCGCGACCGCGATTGCGACTTGGCCCGGGTCATTACTGACAAACGCGCTCCTCAGCGTGGACGCTTCGATCGGTTCGAATGCGGTGTTGACGTAGCGATTGTCTCCGGGGTCTGGGCCGACCTCTTCTTCGCCGCCCATGCCACCCATGTCGCCCATCATGTCGCCGTAGTCGCTCATGCCACCCATGTCGCCCATGCCTCCCATCATGTCGCCATAGTCGCCCATGCCTCCCATCATTCCGCCCATGCCGCCGAAGCCACCGCTTGCGCGCGAGCCGGGAACGGAGATATTGCCTTGGTCAAATTTGACGCTCCGTCCCATCGAAATCATCTTGATTTCGCGGATCTTAGCCTCGAATCGTTGCTTCGCGTCACCGTTGACTTCTGCGATGACCTGCAAGAGTTGACGCAAGATCCACAAGTTCTCTTGGGAGTAATAAACATCGAGTTCGGAGGGGTAGTCCTGACG
>JBCCOI010000444.1:0-6523 GCA_039025515.1 Planctomycetota bacterium | reverse complement strand
CTGCCAGCAATCGCCGACCAGACTCGGCTGTCCTCCCGCAACCAAAACATCGTTTAGCACCAAAGCAAGAACGGCGGGCTTGTCAGCATTCGCTTCACTCAGCTTCATCGAGTGGCCACGGTACCGATCACGATAAGCGATTTCGTTAGAATCCGGCGTAAACTCCTCGGGATCGAGCGGACTTGACGTGCGAAGTTCGACCGCCAAAGAGAACCTCAACCTCAGCAGGGCTACTGCGCGATTTTGAGCTTGGCTCCGACGCTCGGTCGCTTCTCCAACGATTCCGGAGGATCGATGAGTAATGAAAGCACCGGAGCTGGTTTTATTGCGATGTTGGCCACCGGGGCCGCTACGACGCTGTGTCCGCAGTTCACACATCTCCAGCAACAAACCAGCTTCTAAGACACAAGGATGAGGTCCGCCCCGCATATTACAGGCAAGACGCGTTTCGCGTGCAGGAATCTCGGCTGGCCGCTCCTTGGGCATCAAACAATCCAGCCGCCGCCGAGAACCTGAGTGCCACGATAAACGACGGCTGCTTGCCCCGGTGCAATCGCATCGACGGATTGATGGAACTTGACAACGAAACGTTTGGGGTCATCGGGATCAATAACTACGTCTGCCGGGACGGGCGAGCCGTTGTAGCGAATCTGAACAGCGAGTTCATTCCTAGACGCGATGGTTTCGTGATCGACAAGCCAGTTCGCATTCTCGCCGGTCAGCATCTCGGCGGCGAGGTCATTCTTCTGTCCTAGCACCACTCGATTCGTTTCGGTTTCGATGCGAACGACAAAGTGTGGCGTTCCGAGTGCGATGCCGAGGCCTTTGCGTTGTCCGATCGTGAATGCTTCGTAACCCTGATGCTCGCCAACGACGCGTCCATCCGTCGTCACAAACTCGCCCGCCGTCGAGCCGACCAACTCCGGACGATGAGCTTTTACAAAATCGCTATGGTGACCCTGAGTCACGAAACAGATCTCTTGGCTGTCTCGCTTACCGGCAACGCCCAAATCGAGCGACTCTGCGATCCGACGGATCTCAGGCTTGGTGTACTGGCCGACCGGCAGCAACATCTGGTGCAATCGATCTCGACGAATTCCGAACAGCGCGTAGGACTGATCCTTGTGGCCATCTAAACCGCGATGAAGTCGACCGTCAATCATTTGAGCATAGTGCCCCGTCGCGACAAAGTCAGCTTCGACGCCGGCCGCGTAATCAAAGAGACGACCGAACTTGATCCAGTGGTTGCACTTCACGCAGGGATTGGGCGTGCGGCCGTTTAGGTAGTCGTCAACGAAGTAATCGACAATCCGCCGAAAGTCCGCTTGTAAATCGAGGGCATAGAAAGGGATCGAAAACTTGGCCGCCACACGTTTCGCGTCCGCCGCATCGCTGGCGGTACAGCATCCCTGTTTGTGGTCCGCTCGGCCTTGCGTCAGGCCACCCAAAACGGGAAGCGTCGCCACATCGGAGTCGACTTTGCACACGGAACTCGACTCCTCACCGTGACGCATAAAAACGCCGATGACGTCGTGCCCCGCTTCGAGCAACAGGTGCGCGGCGACGCTCGAATCGACGCCGCCACTCATCGCCAGAACTACGCGTGCCATGTATAACTCAAGGTCTTATTGGGACGAATGAATCTGCTCGACGGGCTTTGCAAGGGTGTAATCACTGATGGACGCGGAACTGGTTCAACGCAGTGACGAAATTGCGAAACGACTCAAACAGCTCTCCACCTCGCTCGACCATCAAGGCAGGTCTGCCGAGATCAAGAAGATCGAGGTCAAAATGGGGGAGCCGACTTTTTGGGATGATAATGAAGCCGCCCAAAAAACGGTCGGGCAACTCAAGGCACTAAAGGTTATTGTCGGTCCGCTGGATGAATTGTCCAGCAGCGTCGAGGATTTAGACGCACTGATGGAAATGGCCGAAGAGGACGAATCGATCGCGGGCGAAGTCAACGATGAAGTCGCCCGACTCGAAAAGGTACTCGACGATTTGGAGCTAAAAGCCCTCCTGAGCGGCCCGAACGATGCCGCCGGAGCGATCCTGACCATCAACGCCCGAGACGGTGGGACGGACGCGAACGACTGGGCGGACATGATGCTGCGGATGTATTCCGCCTGGGCCTCGACGAATGACTACAAAATCGAACTCCTCGACCGCCAGGACAACGAAGAAGCGGGAATCAACAACGCTTCGATCGCCATCCGCGGGCCGATGGCTTACGGCTACCTCAAAGGAGAGGAAGGGATGCACCGGTTGGTTCGCATCAGTCCGTTCAACAGCGAGGGAAAACGCCAGACCAGCTTCGCCGCGGTCAACGTGAGTCCTGAAATCGACGATTCGATCGAAGTCGACATTCAAAAGAAAGACGTCCGCGAAGACACCTATCGCGCGTCGGGAGCGGGCGGCCAACACGTCAACAAGACAGACAGCGCGATTCGTCTCACGCACGTCCCGACCAACACCGTCGTGCAGTGCCAAAATCAACGCAGCCAACACCAGAACCGTGACACAGCCTGGAAGATGTTGCGTGCCAAACTTGCACGACTGGAAGAAGAAAAACGCGAAGCCGAGGAAGCGAAGAAGTACGAGACGCAAGCACGTACGGGATTCGGCAGCCAGATACGAAACTATTTTCTCCACCCCGATCAACGCGTCAAAGACACGCGCACGGGGCACTACGTCGGCAACTTTCACAGCGTGATGGATGGCGGCGAGTTGCAGGGTTTCTTAGACGCGTTTCTGCGTTGGCGTGCCGGCGACGCCGTCGCAGCCGGTGACGAGTAAGACCTGGACTCATCATCACTCTCAGTTGCAGCGAGCTGTACCGCGCAGAAAAAACTAGCTCACTCGAAGCCAGACTCCAATAAAGACGCGCAAGTGCAACGAGCGGGTTCGTACAGACAAGTGCGAAGCCCGGCCAAATGCACTCATAGACTTTCCCAAATGGCTCCCGCGATCTCCCTCGTTCTTAATTTCACGACTTTGGGAAGATCGACTATATTCTTCACTACGAGTTCTCCCCTTACTTTCCCAGGTATCACGCAATGTCATCCACACGTCGTCAATTTTTGAAAACGACCGCCGCGGCTTCCGCCATCGCCGCTGGCGGATCACTTTCCCAGTCTGCCGCCGCACAAGACGACTCCGGAAAGCTTCGACTCGCCGCGATCGGGGTTGGCGGGTCGAGGGGACGGTACAACCGTGGCGGAAGCATCGCGATGGGTGCGTCGAAGCACGCTCAGATGATTGCGGTTTGTGACGTCGATGACTTGCACACCGAAGAGTTCAGTCAGAAATTCGGAGGCGAGCTCAATAAGTACCGCGACTACCGAGACATGCTGGCGAAGGAAAAACCGGACGTCGTCACGATCGGCACGCCCGACCACTGGCACGTACCGATCGCAATTGCGGCACTCCGATCCGGTGCGGACGTGTATTGCGAGAAACCGCTGACGTTGACGATCGACGAAGGAAAACAAATTCGTTCGGTCGTTGAGGAAACCGGAAAGGTTTTCCAAGTCGGAACGCAGCAACGTAGCAGCGAAAAGAACTTCCTATACGCCATCGCGATGGTTCGGTCGGGTCGACTCGGCGACAACGTCAACGCGTACGTCGCAATCGGCGGAGCACCATCGGGCGGTCCTTTTGAAACCACCGAAACGCCAGGCGATCTTGATTGGGATCTTTGGCTCGGCCCGGCGCCCGACGCGGGATACTGCGAAGAGCGCCGTCGCATGTTCCGCTGGTACTTCGAGTACTCCGGCGGCAAGATGACCGATTGGGGTGCGCACCACATCGACATCGCACAATGGGCACTCGCGCCGGGTGAAGACGGGCCGACCCGAATCAACGGAACCGGAGAATTTCCATCGACTGTCCCGAGTGACCTCGACTGGGCTGCATTTCTTGACGGCGACGTTTCGCTTCCCAACGGATACAACACCGCAACGAAGTTCAATATCGATCTTCGCTACGACAACGGTTCATTAATCAGCGTCAACAACCACTACAAGCGTGAAGGTGATAACGTCGACTTCGGAAACGGGATTCTGTTCGAGGGTTCCAAGGGACGAATTTTCGTCAACCGCGGAAAGCTGGAAGGCCGACCGGTCAATGACTTGACGGACGCCGATAAAAAGGAACTCTCCGAGATCGCCGTCGAACTTTGCAAAGGCAAACAACCGGGCAACCACATGAAGAACTTCTTCGATTGTGTTGCCGACCGCAGCAAGCCGATCTCCGATGTATGGTCTCACCACCGAACGATGACTTCTTGTCACCTGTGCAACATTGCCTTGATGACCGGACGGGAACTCAAGTGGGACCCCAAACGCGAAGTCTTTGTTGATGACGAGGACGCGAACCGCCTGCTCAGCCGAAAGTCACGAGACTTCAGCAACGTCGGCTAAGCCGCTCGGGCACACGAGGCTACCGTCGAGTGCAAACCTCGCATCACGACAAGCTTGCATCGCAAGCTTGTCGTGATCAATCCTTTTCTTTTTGGTTCTCGACTCGTAGTGGCTCGAAGTCGGCAATCTGCTTTAAGAAGTTTGGCATCGCCGATTGGAATCGTTCATTCAGTTGAACCATCTCGCCGCCGCCCTCATGCCCCACTTTCCCCGTTTCGAGATCGATGACCAAACGCTGCTCCGGAAATCGTTTTTCAGATGGATCGGTGAGCCGCAACACCATGGTTGTTTCCCCGATCGGCAAGGACTTCTTCTTGCCGGATTCCCAGTCATAACTCCGCTCATCCAAGAGCACGTGCCGGAGATGCCCCAATCCCGGGAGACCGCTAATCCGGACCAGTTTTTCCGGTGCCTGCATTGGATCGGGGATCAGCTCCACTTCCTCGGCCAGTTGCAGGGCGGTAATTGTGTTCGGGCCCCAAAATTCGGTGGTTTTTTCCAGCCGAGTTCGACGCGACCAGATGCTCAGCGCGGCACCTGAAACACCGAAGACGACAACGGCGAAACCGATGAGGATGCCCCGTCGGGTAGTCGTTGCACGAGGATCGTTGTATTTGTCGGAATGGGCGATTGGCTCGGTCATCGTTAAACTAGTTTGATGTTTATTATTTGCTTAGTCGTTTGCATCGCTGAGTCATTGAGATGAGCGTCGATTCCCCGCTGTACACAACGCTCACCGTTGACTTGCATGACCGCAGCTATCCGATTCACATTGGTGACTCGGCAACCCGACGATTTGCCGATGCGGTCCATCAAGCGATCGGCGACTTGACACACCTCATCATCGTCGCCGATCAAGCCGTCTCGGACTATGCCGCTCGTCTGGCGTCTACATTTGACGATGATTCCGTTCGCATCGACTCGGTCAACGTCGCGTCAGGGGAACCAAGTAAATCAGTAACCGAGTTTGAACGGCTCCTTAACTGGTTACTCGAAACGAACGCGGATCGGCGCAGCGTCGTCGTTGCCGTCGGAGGCGGGGTCATCGGTGACTTGGCGGGTTTCGTGGCCGCCTCGTTCGCACGCGGAATCCGCTTCATTCAAGTACCCACCACTTTATTGGCGATGGTCGACAGCAGCGTGGGGGGCAAAACGGGGATCAATCTGCCCGGTGGCAAAAATATGGTGGGTGCGTTTTGGCAGCCCAAAATCGTTTGGGTCGACATCGACGCGATGAAAACCCTCGATGACCGCAGCTTCCGAAGCGGACTAGCAGAAGTCGTGAAGTATGGCGTGATTGATGATCCAGAGTTCTTCGAATGGCTGACCCACAATGCGAAGGCACTCGTTCAGCGTGAACCTTCGGCACTCGCGCACGCCATCAAGCGGAGTTGCGATAGCAAGGCTCGGGTCGTGGGTGCGGATGAACGCGAAACAAGTGGACGACGTGCCATCTTGAATTACGGGCACACCTTCGCGCATGCGATTGAAGCGACGGCCGGCTACGGAACGCTCTTGCATGGAGAAGCGGTTTCGATTGGGATGCAAATGGCCGCGACGCTCGCAATCGAACTTGGCTTGTGCGGCGCAGACCTGCTCGAATTGCAAACACACGTGCTGCAAGATTGCCAACTTCCCGTTCGGTACGCCGACGCGAATCCGGATGCGATGCTACCCGTCATGATGCGTGATAAAAAAGTTGCCCATGGCAAACTCCGGTTTATCCTGCCCAAATCCATCGGACGAGTCGAATTAGTGGGCGACGTTTCAGATTCGCTTATTCGAAAAGCGATTGAAGCCCATCGTTAGTCGAACGATCCGCGACGAGTGTCCCAGTACCCGGGAAAGAAAAAATGAATCGTTACACGATGCTTCCTCTCGCTGTGCTGCTGCAAATGCAAGTGCTCTTGTTTGCAGAGAACTTGAGTTCAGATCCGCCGAACATTGTTGTCTACCTTGCCGACGACCTTTCATTTCGCGATGTGTCCGTTTATTCGCAGCGAGGAGTCTCAACGCCGGGCTTGGAAACGCTCGCCGCCGACGGCATGACGTTCGACTACGCATTTGTGGCGAGTCCCTCTTGCGCACCCAGTCGCGCGGCG
>JBCCOI010000443.1:0-6526 GCA_039025515.1 Planctomycetota bacterium | reverse complement strand
TACAGTCTGCAACAGGCCCACGCCCGTTTCGGCAACTCCCTCTCGGGGACCTGCTAACCGGAGAGCCGTGTGCGGGAGAACCGCACGCACGGTTCGGAGGGAGGGGAGTCCGGCAAAACCGGACTTCCCTACCCCTATCAGTGAAGAACGGAACTCGAGATCGATGTAGGGTTCCACGAGCGGCGCCAAGCCGAGAAGTCGCAGTTCATCAAGCAGCTCTTCTCGACCCGCGGCTTCAATCGTTTCGGCGACCAAGTTCACCAGTTCCTTTGCGAGCAATGATCTCGCACGGCTGAGTTGCTTTCTAAACGCCGTGGGCGTAATGGCGTGACCGATACGTGATCCGGCGATCAGTGATAGTTCCTCTGAAGAAAGCTCGGGGTTGTCTGTTGCGAGACTCAAAACCGTATGGCACCAATTTTGTGGGTTCGTTTCTTCGTGCGACAGAAGCGTCAGCCAACCACGCTCGAGAAGCGAATCATACCAATCCCGATCCCAAAGCTCTTTCTCGCTCGGTGCCAATTCGGTCAAATCAACATCGGTGAATGTCCGACCTGCTTTGCGCGTTCGTTCTCGCTGCCACGATACGGCCTCATTGCGGATGGCTCGAATCAGATAGTTTCGAAAGCGTCCTTCACGAACCGATTCGGAGTCGAATTTTCTCTCGAGAATTTTGACCATAAACCGTTGCAAGACCTCCTCCACGTCGTCTTCGTCTTGGAACAGTCGACTCAAGTAGCTACGAATCGGGTGGACGTAACGCAACACAAAAGATTGTGGATTGCGAACTTCTGACCATCGCGTCGAAAGCGTACGTAGATCAACGACCATCCGCGAATCCGATCGTGGTTCTGGCTCAATCACGTGGACGTCCATTCGGTTCTGAGATAGACGCCGGATCATCAACCACTAAAGTGAGGACAGGCAAGCTCTCTGGATGGCCGGGATCGGCATGGATGGCGAACTTTTCGTTACGTCGTTCCACCTGTTCGAGCAGGATGATTAATTGTCGTCGGTCCGGATCTCTTCCGATCTCTCGGATCGCTCGAAGCATCGCAGGCGACGAAAACGTGATTCGGGAATTGTCCTCCGAAATCGTCGATTCCTCGATGACGCCAAGGACATCGATTTGAAGCGTCTGCCGAAGTTTTAACCAGTCGGGCCAAGACATCGACGCGAATTGTTCGAACCGCATTCCACGACTGGCCGTCAGCACTCGGAGCTCAGGGAAACGAAACGCATCTGACTTAAAACGCGGCGCGATTGATAACTCAGCTGCACGACAAGAGTTGCCATGAATGAGAGCCGAATCGATTTCGAAACGAAGGATCGGAACGCTTTGTTCTCGTGAACGGCCGGGGCGGTTTCGAATATTGATCTCGCGGCGGCGACCTTTCGGATCAAGCTGGAAATTGTCGATCGCGTTTGCATGAGGTAATGGCTCCAGCATTGGCTGCACGACGATGGAAGAAAGCTCGATTTCGGCATCACCAGAGTCTTGAATTCGGTCGACGGTAACTGCCCCCGCCGCCGGGCTCAACCGTCGTGGTTCACTGCTCACGCGGGAAACGGAAGACTTTGAGGCGTCCGACCCACGATTGTTCAAACGGAACGCAAAGACCGCGATCAGGCTAACCGCGATCCCCATGCATAACGTGATTGCGAAACGCCGTTTCTTCGGTGAAAGACGATGTGCGTTGACGGTATCGATCTCGGGAACTTGCACGGTTGCATCCGGACGAGGTTTCCGTCCGGAGAGCATTCCGTCGCGCAGACTTGACAGTTCGGTTGCGACCTCGGCTGCTGAGTTTGGGCGTTTCGCAGGAGACTTCTCCAATAACCTGTCGAGAAGTTGATAAAGACCTTGCGGTAATGCTGCGGTGATCGTGTGAAGCGGTTTTGGTGTTCGTGTCACGATCGCCGCAAGCTGTTGGGCGGACGTCGCTTCGTCATGCGGTAGTCTTCGCGCGAGCAATTGGTACAGCGTGACACCAACGGCGTACAGGTCTGTGCGAGAAGTCACAGAGTCTCCAGATGCTTGTTCCGGTGCGAGGTAATGCAACGTCCCCGCGATGACATCCTCCTTGATGGACTTTAAGTGACGATCGAAGGCTAATCCGAAGTCCAAGAGGCGGACACTTCCGTCGGTCGGGTCAATCCAGAGGTTGGTCGGTTTGATGTCCCGATGAATCACGCCCTCTCTGTGGGCGGCATCAAGACCTTGGCAAACCTCTTCCATAATCCGTAGCGCCTCGATGGGCTCCACCGGAGCCCGCCACAGTCGTTGGGCGAGTGTTTCGCCGGACAAAAGCTCCATCGCAAGAAACGGATAGCGGCCCTCGAAACCGACTTCGAAGATGGTGACGACGTTTCGATGTCGAATGGCGGCGAGCGTCTTGGCTTCGCGAGTAAACCGCTGAAGGTTTTCGCTACTCGACGCCAGTTCCGGTTTGATCACCTTCACCGCAACGAGACGCTCGAGGCTTGTATCGAACGCTTCGAAGACGAATCCCATTCCGCCCTGGCCGATTAACCGCCGCACGCCGAAGCGTCCGACGGTGCCGATTTCGCCTTCTCGACTCGCCGCTTTCAGGAATGGAAAATCGGCGTGATTCATCGAAGGCGAAACGTGCGAGCGGCTTCCAAGCGTTTTTGTCCCGTCTCAGCGAACTCTGCCCCGACATAGATCAGGCCATCGCGGTCGTAGCGAAACGTCACATTGATGGGTGATCCGGCCGGTAGCCCTTCCGGCAATCCCCTCAAAATGCAACGGCCGATATGCGTTCCGTCGCGACCCCGGCGATCGCCCCCCTCCGACATTTCGACCACAACCGCCCGTTGTCCGTCTCGGATTGTTCTGAACTGTGATGTTTTGCTTGCTGGCAGCGTCGTGTTTGTCGGAATCATCACGTGATTGCAACGGAGTCTAGTTTGCATGTCTACACCGTTGCATTGGAGGGGCGAGCGACGATGTAAGAGAGTCAATTGGAAGGGGGCTCGCGAACTAAGTTTATCATCCTGGCCGGTTTTTCGGGCAGGGTTTCTATCGGTCCAAAGTCGAGTTTCGCGTACGGTCTGAAGCGTGGCTTTCGCAACCGCGTTAGGAATGGGCGATCAATGATTGTCGCCGATCGGCTCCGTCGAATCGACTTTGACACGTTTTCATCGGGCGGAGCCGATGGGCTACTTTCAAAGACCAGCTGGTTGCCATACCCATCTATGTTGTGCGACCGTTGGACTACCGATTGGCTAAGACCACATGTTGCGGATTGCGAATGTCGTCACGCTGTGGCGTACCGTGCCCATTTCGTATCTGGCTGGGCAGCGGCGAAGCGTTTAGTTGCATGAACCAATCGGGCGGTGCCTCCGCGATGTAGTCGTTCAAGTACCCAAACAGGATTTGCATTGCGCCGAAATGGTCGCCATCTGATCGATCGAGGTATTCAGCGCACCAACCGCGAGGTGGGAAGGCTCCGCGTACGTCGCGAAGCCAAATAAAGAACGGCGTAAGATCATCAGTTGCTGGGTCGATGTCTTCGGCAGCCGACGTGAGCCCGGCAAACTAGGTCCGCGCCGAGTCTATGCGAAAGGCATCCATTCTAGCTTCGCCAACTGGGAGCCCAAACCACATCGACCAATAATTCGGGTCTTCGAGGCTGATTCGGTAAACGTGACGAAGCAACATACGTTGCCTCGACATGGAGGTCGAGCCAACATTGATTCTGTGCGACACATGCGTTTCAGTTGAACTCATGTAACTTTTGGGACTTGGCTTCGGTAACTTAGCTTTCTGTGGGGAGAAATACAAACCTGTCTCTCGCTGACGTTGATCGTTGGATTCCTCCTTGCGTGGCTTTTGAATCTCGGGCATGCCGTTGCATCGATGCTTGTGCAATCGTGTACGCCACATCGATCAGGTGATTCGTTTCCGCATCTCCAAAATGTGGGGGGCAAACCCGGCTTTGGTGTAGGCTTTGACGGCCGGTTCGTTGTCTGGATAAACGGTGAGTCGAATTTCTGGCAACCCCTGCCTCCGAGCCCAAGAGAATAGATGGTCCAATATCAAATGGTTGACGCCCTTCCCTCGATATTCGGGAAGCACGAACATGAACCCCAAGTGAGCATGAAACTCGGGCTGCGTGTAATGCCGAGACGGCTTTTTCTGAGCCGACCCGGAGCCGACAATGACGCCGTCCAACACCGCAACGGCGACTTCGGAGTCCGCGCCGGCGATCAACTCCGCTAAATCGTAGTAGCTGATCGGGTCAGGCTTGAGCGTTGAGTCATAAGGTCGCTCGGCCACAATGATTCCTTGCTCGAATCCGAGTAGGGTCGGAAGATCATTCCGCGTCGCCGTTCGAGTTTGAATCGACATCGTTGTCTCCTGAAGCGCATTTCCGTTCGGAACGATGGATATGGTCACACACAATCACGAGCGTGCCAAGCAACAAAGCGGGATGCCACCGCTGCGAGTTCAGGCGAGCCTCTATCTGCAGCAGGTGCCCTCATTGGAAGATCTTCGGCGGAGATTCAATCCTCGCCAAGCCGAACTCATTCCCGCACATGTCACGCTTTGCCGCGAAGACGAAGTGGACGACTGGCGGGAGCTAAAAGCACGTGCATTGGGGCTCGATCCGCTACAACTCAAATTGACTTTCGGGAGACCCGTCCGAGAGCAGAACCTAGTTTATCTTCCCGTCGTCGAGGGATTGGATGCGTTTCGGATGTTGCGGGAGACCTTGCTTGGGGCGAGTCCACGCGACCACGATCCCCACATCACGCTCATTCATCCCCGGAATGGAAACTGTACCGACGACGTGTTCGATGAAATCATGCGACTCTCGCGACCATTCTCTCACACGTTTGAGGTGATTCGAGTCATCGAGCAACGTAACGGAGGGGTTTGGAGAACGGTGTTTCGCTCTGATTCGGCCGGAAATTGATCGGACGACCAAAGTGGGAAGTTTGATTTCCGAGCATTTTCTTTGAACCCCGAGCGTCGAACGACGACTTACCCTCGGTGTTCCAATGAGAAAAGCAGACGAAATCTTCGACGAATGGTTGGTGTTGCAATGCCAGGGCGGCAGTGCTTCGGCGCTGACGAAGTTGGTGCAACGCTGGCAACCGCGACTTCTCGGCTTTGCGATTCGCTTGTTGAGCGATCGTGATGCCGCCGAAGACGCGGTCCAGTCGTCGTGGGTGGAGATCGTTCGGCGGATCCGTTCGGTGAAAGATCCGGGTTTGATTCGTGCGTGGATGTTTCGCATCGTCGCCAACAAGTGCGCCGACATCATTCGCAAGCGAACGAAACGTCGCCGAAAGGAATCGGAAGATGCCGCCGATCAGGTCGCCGATCCGAGCACCGAGAAACGGCGAATGGAAGAGGAGAAGGTCGATCAGATGAGAGAAGTCAGGCAAGGCCTGCGGCTTCTCGATCCGACGCATCGTGAAATTCTCCGACTGCATTACTCCGAAGGTCAATCCGTGGATGCGATCGCAAAGCGACTCTCGATTCCTGTTGGGACCGTGAAGTCAAGGTTGTTCCACGCGAGAAAGAAACTGAAGCAAACTCTATCGGGAGAGAATCATGAATGACTTAGAAGACCAAATCCGGGCCGCTTTGGATGCCGAAGACGCTGAAGTGCTTTCCAAATTCGAAAGCGATGCGTCGCTGACGTCGATGCTTGTCCAGCTGTATCAAGGTCGTCGATGGCTGATCAACTTAAGCGCGACGGTTGTGACTTTCGTGATTTTCGGCGTCCAAATCTGGTGCGGGTTTAAGTTTTTTGGTGCCGAGTCAACACGCGAGCTCGTCGGCTGGGCCACCGGTTTTCTCACGCTATTCCTTTGGATCGTGATGATGAAGATCTGGTTCTGGCTTGAGCTGTTGAGGAACTCGGTGACACGCGAAGTCAAGCGTTTGGAGCTCCAAGTCGCGTTGCTGAATCATGCCAAGGAATGATTCGCTTGATGCTCAGTCCGTTTCGATGTTTGAAACATCATCGAGTACGGCGAACTCCCTCGACTCTAGTGCGCGCTCGAACACAGATCGAGTCCCATTGGTGACCGACCAATGAGCCTCGATCGAGGCGAGGTAGTCGTTTAGAAGGTTGATGGCGAGTTCTTGATCGGAGAAAACAAGTCGACGCAAACGCCGGTTCGAATCGATCTCATCCGAAAACGCCTCCAAAATCAATGCGAGCCGTTTTGCATCTTCGCCAAAACAACGAACGTCCGTACGAAGCGTGCGATTGACTCCGTTCTTATCCTCCATGCCATTGATTTGAAACAGCCGCTGATTGCCGTCTTCGCAGATGCGATCAATGATCAGCTTCGTGGTAGCCTGCGCCGCAAACGCTATGGCCATAGCGATGTCGAAAGTGCCAGCATGATCGCAACGTTTGGGAAGTTCCCGAATGATGGCACGAACTGCTTTCGCCTCGCTTTGGTTCGATGCAGCTTCACCCGCGACGAACTCTTGCAAGCGGCGGATCAACTCTTGCGTCGGCAAAGCGTACGTTTGTCG
>JBCCOI010000442.1:0-6535 GCA_039025515.1 Planctomycetota bacterium | reverse complement strand
TTGATCAACTTCGTTGCCGACGAATTCAAGAAAGAGAACGCGATCGACCTGCGTAACGACCCGATGGCGCTGCAGCGGCTTCAAGAAGCTTGCGAAAAAGCCAAGAAGGAACTTTCGACACTGCCCGAAACCGACATCAACTTGCCGTTCATTACGATGGACCAGTCAGGACCGAAGCACCTGACAATGAAGGTCACACGTAGCAAGTTCGAAGAGTTGATCGATGGTCTCGTCGAGCGTTGCCGAACCCCCGTCATGCAGGCACTTAAGGACGCCGGCTTTTCGCCTAGCGACATCGATGAGGTCGTCCTGGTCGGCGGTAGTACGCGTGTTCCAAAGGTCCGCGAAGTCGTCAAGAACATCTTCGGCAAAGAACCCCACCAGGGCGTTAACCCCGACGAAGTCGTTGCCGTGGGTGCGGCGATTCAAGGTAGCGTGCTCGCGGGCGATCGAACCGACGTGTTGCTGTTGGATGTGACGCCGCTGACATTGGGCATCGAAACCGAAGGCGGTGTGATGACCGCGTTGGTTGAACGGAACACGACCGTACCTGTTGAAAAGAAAAACGTCTTCAGTACGGCCGCCGACAATCAGACGGCTGTGACGGTTCGCGTGTTCCAAGGTGAACGCAAGATGGCATCCAGCAACCGCCTGCTCGGAGAATTCAACCTCGAAGGCATCCCGCCTCAACCGCGTGGTGTTCCCCAGATCGAAGTGAAGTTCGACATCGACCAGAACGGTATTCTTAGCGTTTCGGCGAAGGAACTGAAAACCGGCAAAGAAGCTTCCGTCGAAATCAAAGAAGCGGGTGCTCTCAGCGAAGACGACATCGAAAAGATGCGTCGCGATGCGGAGCAAAATGCAGAAGACGATCGTAAGCAGTTCGAATTGGCCGAGGCACGCAATAAGGCGAACCAGCAGGTCCATCAACTCGAGAAAGAGATGTCTGAACACGCGGACAAGCTTTCCGATGACGATAAAGATCCGTTAAACAAAGCGATCGAGAAGGTGAAAACCGCCTCCGCGACCGACGACGTCGACGCGATCAAGCAAGCCACCGAAGAACTCGATGCAGCCGCAAAAGCGTTCAGCAAAGTGCTTTACGAGAAGACTGCTGCGGAAGGTGGACCGTCACCGGACGCTGAGCATTCCCAGGGCACCGCGTCAGGCGCGAAAGAGGGCGGCGAAGACGATGACGCGATCGATGCCGATTTCGAGGTGAAGAGCTGACGTTCGGCGTCCAATGGAAACCCGCCCACGGCGTCGTCGTGGGCCACGAGCAGACGGGTGATCGCTCGCCCGTCTTTTTTTACGCAATCACAGAAGGAAACAAAGACTCACCTTTGCCAAGGCAGGAGACTCAACGATGACTTTTCGATTCGACAAACTGACCACAAAAGCACAGGGCTTGATCGCCGAAGCGCAGGGACGTGCAGCCGCATCGGGCCACCCGGAAATCACCTCGTTGCATCTCCTGTCGGCCATGCTCGATGAAAGTGAAGGCATCACCGGCGCGCTTCTCACAAAGATGAACGCCGACTCGGATCAACTCGAGCAACTCGCCGAGAGCGAGTTGAAAAAGCTTCCACGAGTCAGCGGCGGCAGGCAACCGAGTGTGAGTGCAGAGCTTCAGTCATCGTTTAACGAAGCCGCATCGATGGCGGAATCGATGAAGGATGAATTTGTCAGCACGGAGCACCTGTTGCTGGGCGTTGCCAAGGCGGATTCGAATGCTCGCAGGTTATTGTCGTTATGCGGAATCGATTCCGATGATGTTTTGCAGGCTGCAAGCGAAGTAAGGGGGAGCGCTCGGGTGACGGATCAGAACGCGGAAGAGAGCTATCAAGCACTCGAAAAGTTTGGCGTCGACCTCACCAAATTGGCGGCCGCCGGAAAGTTGGACCCGGTGATCGGACGCGACAACGAAATTCGCCGTGTCATCCAGGTGCTTTCGCGAAGAACCAAAAACAACCCCGTGCTGATCGGGCAACCCGGCGTCGGAAAAACCGCGATCGCCGAAGGCCTGGCACTCCGCATCTTCGAAGCCGACGTCCCGAACAGTTTGAAGAACAAACGTGTCGTTGCCTTGGATATGGGTGCGTTGGTTGCCGGCGCGAAATTCCGTGGCGACTTCGAAGAACGTCTCAAAGGCGTGCTTCGTGAAGTCAAGGATTCCGACGGACGAGTCATCTTGTTTATCGACGAACTTCACTTGGTCGTCGGTGCCGGGAAAGCCGAAGGATCCGCCGACGCCGCCAACTTGCTAAAGCCCGAACTCGCGCGCGGCGCACTCCGATGCGTCGGAGCGACGACCCTCGATGAATACCGCCAACACATCGAAAAGGATGCCGCGCTTGAACGACGATTCCAACCCGTCTACGTGGAAGAACCGAACGTCGACGATTCGATTGCGATCTTGCGTGGATTGAAGTCTCGCTACGAATCCCATCACGGCGTCAAGATTACCGACAGTGCGTTGGTCGCTGCGGCAACACTGGCCAACCGATACATCACGGATCGATTCCTTCCCGACAAAGCGATCGACTTGGTCGACGAAGCGACCAGCCGATTGGCGATGGAAAAAGAGAGCGTTCCGGAGCCGATCGATCGGCTGCAACGAAGACTCCGGCAATTGGAACTTGCCCAGCGACAACTCGCCGAAGAAGACGACAGCGATGCTTCGATCGCTTCGAGCCGAGATGAAGTCGAATCCGAGATGGACTCGCTTTCGAAAGAGCTGGTCGATCTGCGAGAGCAATGGGAAAGCGAAAAGATAGGACTCGAAGGCGTGCAATCGATTCGCCAAGAGGCCGATGAACTCGCACATCGCTTTACGACTTTGGATGCCGAAGCAAAACAAACGCAATTGCGCGGTGAGAATCCGGAAGCGCTCTACCGAGAGATGCTGGAGATTCAATCGCGCCAGAAGTCATTGGAAGCGAAACTGCAAGAGCTCGAGAAGCGAGATGCCGCAACGAACTCCGAAGAAGACTCGAAAGACGCTCGCGAGCGAAGGCTGCTTCGTCGCGAAGTCACCGCCGATGAAATCGCCGAAGTGGTTTCTCTGTGGACGGGTGTGCCGGTGAGTCGAATGATGGAAACCGAACGCGCGAAACTGTTGGTGATGGAGGAAAGACTTCACAGGCGTGTCATTGGACAAGACGAAGCTGTCCGTGCGGTATCCGATGCCGTTCGCCGCAGCCGCAGTGGGCTTTCGGATCCCAATCGACCGATCGGATCATTCTTGTTCCTCGGTCCCACGGGTGTCGGCAAGACCGAGCTTTGCAAAGCGCTCGCCGAAATCATGTTCGACGACGAAGACGCAATGGTCCGCATCGACATGTCAGAATTCATGGAGCGGCACAGCGTGGCGCGGATGATCGGTGCGCCTCCCGGGTACGTGGGTTACGAAGAAGGTGGGAAGCTCACCGAGGCCGTTCGTCGACGTCCCTATGCGGTGATCTTGCTTGACGAAATCGAGAAAGCACACCCGGATGTGTTCAACATTTTGTTGCAGGTGCTGGACGACGGACGTTTGACCGACGGTCAAGGCCGTACCGTGAATTTCACGAACGCCGTCATCGTCATGACCAGCAACGCGGGATCGCAAGCGATTCAGCGGATCGCGGCAGAAGGTGGCACCGATGAGGATTTCCAGGAGGCCGTTCACGAAGCGTTGAAAGCGAAGTTTCTACCGGAGTTCCTGAATCGGATCGACGAAACGGTTGTCTTCAAGCCGCTGGAGCAGGATGAGATTCGCCGGATCGTCCGATTGCAGCTCGACGAGCTGGCTCGTCGTGTTCGTGAAAACGGTCACGACCTGGAAGTGACGGAATCGGCGGTGGATGCGATTTCAAGCGTCGGTTACGACCCGACCTATGGAGCTCGCCCCCTCAAACGAGTGATCCAGCGGTCGGTGCAGAACGAGCTGGCAACGGCCCTGCTGAAGAGCAGTTTCCCGGAGGGCAGCACGATCCTGGTCGACCACAACGGAGCCGAATTCACATTCCAGGCAGCCGAACCGGCCGCCGCCTTTGCCCCGGCACTCTAGAATCCAGTTACCCGAGCTCGCCGCAGGCGGTACTCTCAATGCCGAGGGACGTTTTTGAGCGTCCTCGGCGCGGATGTTCTGCGACAAATTTTCTACCGCGAACCGAGTGAGAATCAGCAGAGTCCTATTCAGGTAGCAAATCCCGTTTGCTACACTTCGCTCCACCGATACCCCGTGGTGTAATTGGCAACACTACTGATTTTGGTTCAGTCATTCTAGGTTCAAGTCCTAGCGGGGTAGCTTGGCTGTCGAACCATCACTGAGGGCGCCGATGGCCAGTTGCTCCTTTGCAGGTTAGTTGCTCGGATCGGGTTCGTAAGTTAGCGCAGAGCTAATCCCTTCGGAGGATGAATTAATCAATTGGCACGGACGCCGTTTCTCCATTACGGAAATACGTTGTGTCAAACGCGAGAACTCAAATCTACTATCCTGCGCTTCGTCAAAAGCGGGAAGAGCTGAATTCGATTCAGGACCTCCGCCGGATGTTCACGATCTAATCTGTCCGGTGATCTCGATTAAGCCAGACTCGGTAAAAGAGGTGCCGTAGGGACAGTCTTAGTCGAGGATTGAAAGCTGGGCTGAAACAGCCAAGCACTTCCCGATCGCGTTGGCGATGGAACTCGGCCACCTCGCAAACGCGAAGTCGAGACTTCTTGGTCTTGACAGCAAGCTTCAAGTGGTAGCTGGCACGTATGGGCGGTACGCGCGATCTGCCAAGCCCCTGCTAATCGAGATCAATAGACATTTCGGTCGGGGTTGTCTTTGCGTCCTCACGCCAGATGACGTTGGCAACCACAGCACGATGAAGGCTGTTAAGCAGCTGTGCGATGAGATGCCCTGCCAAGTCTCTGTGGATTTCGGTCACTGGAACCGGTCGCTGGGTGAACTTGAAGCTCAGGTCAGCCACTTTCTTCCGCTGCTCAATGCACAAGGTCTGGATCGTGTTGCTATTTCGGCTGGCAGCTACCCGAAGCAGCATTCAGAGTTCGAGGAGCTGTCTGTGAATCGCGTTGATCGCCTGGAGTGGTCCGCGTTCAAAAGCCTAAATAAGACTCACAGCTATCAGTTCTCTGACTACGGGATTGTCTGTGGTGAAGAGGGCGGTGGTGGCGGCAGCATGATGTTTACGCCGGCACTTCGTTACAGCGACAATGACTCATATATCATCCGAAAAGGTAAGCGATCATCGCTTGACCATCTGCAAGATCAACTCCATGCCATGATCATGGACTTGGTTCGTTCAAGAGACTTCGCTGGCGAGAGATACAGCTGGGGAGACTCGAGTTTCAAGAAGATCAATGACTCGCCGTCACCGGGTTCACTGACCAAAGAGCGTGCCACTGCGAGGAAGTTTGAATGGAATCATCACCTTGCAATTGCTGCTCGAGGAGTTACTTCGCTCGTCTCTGGGAAAGCTCCATCCTCAATTCCGCCAGCAGTTGAGGTACTGTCAGGTGTCGTCTGATCAGATCCCTCCGCTCACGTGCATTCAATCTACTGTTTCCCTGCATCAATCCGTTGCGTCGCATGACAGCGGCCGCTTCATTGTGCCAGAAGTGGGCGGCAATTGCCTTTTTGTCGAGTCTCCTTCGCCCAGCTTTCCGCTTGGAAACAAGCTTGATCGAATTCGTTCGGCTTCTTCGAGCAACTATCAAGCCAACATCGGTTTCCGTTGTCGAGAGAATGGCGTCTGCGTACTTCTCCGTCGTCACGACAGTCGCTGTGTGGATCCCATCTCTAAAGGCTTTCTGCAAGACGGTCAAGTTTATCGAAGTCACTTTTGATTTCGTACGCGTGAAGGGCACAGTTGACTACGGCAAGATCAACTCTCGCGGTGTGATGGTCGACACCCAGCTCATCAACGATCAACGTGGGCGAACTTGCAAACGTCTTCTTAAGCCGCCTGCGAGTCGCTTCGCGAATTTCTGTTTCCGTGATTGGTGCCGACATAACGTTGTTGATAACGCGTCAGCGGCTTTGATGTCCATAGTATCGGCTCTCATTATTTCTGATGGTTCGACCAATTCCGCTTTAATCACTTCCAGTTCGAGCTGTTCGGCTTCGACAAGTTCTTCCGCCTCGACTTTAGTGGTTTGGACCGGCGACAGTTCAGGCTGAAGTGTGATTGTCTCGCCGCATCTGGGACACGGTCCGCTTTTGCCGATCTTTGAGGCTGGGACTCGCAGGGTGGCGTTGCACGCCTCGCATTTCGTTGAGATCGATTTCACCGGCCCAGACCACCGACAGTCTTCAAATAAAAAACACAATCAACCTCAGATCATCGCGTCTATGCAACTTCTTGAGACGAAAAGCGCTACAGCTTTATGACGCGCGGTCGAATGGCACGAGACATTAGGCCGGATTCCAAGTCGGTCACAAAGATAAACTTTTCGGACAAAACAAGGGTGGCTCGAAACCGATTGGTTAGGCCGTCTTTCGGCTTTCGCCAAACACCATCGTACCCCAGAAACGCAACTTCTTCTC
>JBCCOI010000441.1:0-6538 GCA_039025515.1 Planctomycetota bacterium | reverse complement strand
TTCATCAATCAGCTCTTGCGTGTGTTCGCTGAATTGACGTGATTGGTGCATCTCCCGGCCCAGGAACGGGTCTTCGTCGCTTGTCTTGTAACAGACCGGGCCGAGCTTTGCACTCATTCCCCAATGGGTGACCATCTTCCTGGCGAGGCCCGTCGCTCGCTCGAGGTCGTTTTCGGCCCCGACCGTTGGTTCATCGTAGATGATCTTTTCGGCGGCCCGGCCACCCATCAGCACGATCAGTTGATGCTCCAGTTCTTTCTTGCTGATGTTCAGTCTGTCTTCGTTGGGCACGTACTGGGTCACACCGAGAGCACGGCCGCGGGGTACGATCGTCACCTTGTGAACCGTATGGGCGCCATCTAGGTGCCACGCCGTCAAAGTGTGGCCGGCTTCGTGGTAAGCGGTCTTTTCTTTCTCGATGCCGCGAAGCACTTCCTCGCGTTTGGCACCCATCAGGATCTTATCACGGGCGTAGTCAAAGTCGTCCATGTCAACTTCTTTCTTGTCTTGCCGTGCAGCCCAGAGAGCAGCCTCATTCACCATGTTTTGGATATCCGCACCAGTCAAACCAATTGAACCCGCCGCCAGACGATCAAGCTTCACATCATCCGCCAGCGGAACATCACGAACGTGGACCTTGAAGATCTCTTCGCGGCCCTTCATCGTCGGGCGATTGACCGTGATGTGCCGATCGAAACGTCCGGGACGAAGCAATGCGGGATCGAGTACGTCTGGGCGGTTTGTTGCCGCAATCACGATCACGGCTTGGCTGGGCGTGAACCCGTCCATCTCACCGAGTATCTGGTTGAGTGTTTGCTCTCGTTCGTCATGTCCGCCGCCCAGCCCGGCACCGCGCTGGCGACCGACGGCATCGATCTCATCAATGAAGATGATCCCCGGACTATTTTGCTTTGCAGTCTGGAAGAGATCGCGAACCCGACTCGCTCCAACGCCGACAAACATCTGGATGAACTCACTGCCGTTGACCGAGTAAAACGGCACGTCGGCTTCACCGGCAACCGCGCGAGCGAGGAGCGTTTTACCGGTACCCGGAGGCCCGTTGAGCAGAACACCTTTTGGAACGCGGCCGCCCAGCTTTTGAAACTTGTCCGGTGTTTTCAAGTAGTCGACGATTTCTTGTAAGTCCGCCTTCACTCCCTCCAGTCCAGCGACGTCCTTGAAGGTCACGGTTCGCTCGTTCGCCTCGAATCTCTTCGCCGGACTTTTGCCGAAGCCCGAGAGGAAACCGCCGCCCATGATGTCGTTCCGCGTTCGACGGATCATCATGAAGACGAAGAAAAACACGAGCAGCGGGAGGCCGATGAAGACGAGCAAATTGATCAGCTCGCCGGTCCGGTTCTTTGGTGCGAACGCGTACGTCACCCCGGCATCACGAAGATCGGTCTCAAGCCGCGCCGATGACTGCGGGTCGAGCGAGTAGTTGAAGTAAAACTTCTTCTCCAAGCGAACGGGCTTGCCGTCGTCATCCTTTTGTTCAACCTTTCGCCCGTCCTTGTATTCGGGCGGAGCCTTTGGTTCCGTCTTGAATGTTCCGGTGACGATTTCCTCTCCGATGCTCACCCGTTCGATGTTGCCATCGGCGAGCTGCCCGTTGAAGAAGTGCTTTGTAATCGGAATACCCGGATCTTCTGATCTCCAGAACAGAAGTGCCATGGCCACGACCAGGACCAGCAGGATGAGCAGTCCGTTTCCGCGTTTCGGCGCAACAGGCTTTTGATCCGTATCTTCGCGACGATTTTCCATATTCGATTCTTGCTGTTCTTGTTGGTGACTCAGTTCGGCAGGCGAACTTCAATCTTGGTTTGTCACCCGGCATGCGCTCGAGCGGTTGATGCAAAACCGATGCCGATGAGGAATTTCAACAGGCCGAGCCCGTCGTAGCATCTTAAATCCGTGTCAAAGCATGTCCCAGAGTGACGTCGAGGGACGGTCGACGGCCCGAGTCCTACTCCCCCAGGGCTCCCAACCGGGGGATTGGAGCGGACACACTGATTTTGTGCCCGTAACCCTTCGCAAAGTGTAGCATTTCCACGCCCGAGGAGAACGGGCGTCGAAACGGTCTCACCGCGCCCAAACACGCAAATCTCCCATCCAAACGAAGGGTTCTCCCGACTTAATCGACTGCACTTCCGTGACAACCTGTCAGCTGGACAGCAATCAGTCACATTCAGTTTCCCTGCGTCCACGTCGGAGAAACCGAACGCCCGGCGCGCTGTGCCTCGGCGAGGTGCAGTCGAACATGCTGCGTACTGAGGCGCCGAATTCGGCAGACCTCGTCAAACGAGAAACCCTCACTAAACAGTCGCCAAGTCCAGTAAGCCTCATCCTCCTGCGATCCCAGACTGTCAGGTTGGCGGGTGACGTTTGCGTGGGGCACTGCGCATGCATATACAGCGTTTTCAGGATTCGCGGGGGAAAACGTGGCGACCATGTCGTCAGAATCAAGGTCATGCGGTGGTAGACCATCCTTATCCGGGGAATCCGCTCCGGGCACTTCGTCGTCCAACGTCGAATTCTCTGGCTTAGTTTGCTCGGAAGTTTCCTCGCGTATGAGTTCGAGGATGTCATATCCGTGCTGCTCCATTGTCGCCGGACCAATCCCCGGAACTTCCTCGAGCTCACTGCTGGTCGTCGGTCGAACTTCACTCAGTCGATCGATGGTCGAATTGGACAGAACTCGGAACGCAGGAATGCCGAGTGCGGCTGATGTGCGACGTCGCCAGCGTTTGAGCGAATCGACCAGCTCGCTTCTTGCTTGATCCTCTTTCGAGGTCAGATCTTCCAGCGACACGTTGGCAACCGATTCGCCGTCACCATCACCTGGCGACTCACTCGCTGCTTTCGATGAAGACTCCGTCGATGCTTTTCCATCTTCATCCGATGCCACATCGGTCGATTCGATCTCGCTCGCGGCCGCCGCAAGCGCCCTCGCCAGTGGTTTCGAGAGTTCGAACGACGAAGGAATGGGTGCTTTGAGATGCATGACTTCGCGTCCGAACGAAGTGATTTCAATCGTCGGTCTTCGTTGGTCGACCTCACGCTGCTGCACGAGCCCGAAGTCGATCAACTGATCGATGATCTTGCTTAGCTGGCTCTGCTTCAGATTTGAAAGCATGCCGTATGTGCTCAAACGCTGCAGTCGCCACTGCGTGATTTTTTTATTGGTTGAACCACAAAGCATCTGGGCCACCAGTGTCTTGCCGAACCGGCCGTGCATTCGCGTGATACCACTCAGAACAACCCTCAAACCGCAGAGGAATGCTTTCGACTCACTTTCACTCAGGCTGTTGAAGGCCGTCGGCGCACCCGATGACTCTCCGGCGACATCACAACGGTCACACTTCATACAGTTTTTGCTCTCGGGATCACCAAAGTAATCGAGAATCACGCGCTGACGGCAACCTCCCGTTCTCGCAAACCCGATGACAGCCTCCAGCTTTTCATACTCGGATGCTTTACGTCGCGCGAGTTCATCGAAATCGATCTCCAACTCCTCAAAGGACAGATCTCGTCGCAAGAAATGAATCGCTCGGCCACGAAATGGAGGTACGTAGTCGAATGATTTCAGCTTTGAAAGCTCACGGAGCGTCCGCATCAATTGATTTCGCTCAACTTTGGCAGCATCCATCAAGCGATCGGGACGCACGAAGACATCGTCAAATCGTCTCCCACCGACAAAACTCTCCACCGCCGACATCACGCGCCGCCGAAGCTTTGACTCTTTGGGAAGAAAGTCGAGCAGGCTTGGCGAATCGCTGTCGATTCGTACGAGAAGTTGATTTTGACTGCTGTCGAGTCGCCGCAGGACGCCTGCTTTCGCCAACAACGACTCGCTCGTTCCCACGGCCTCTGACGAATCCGCTTTGATCGCTTCACGAACCTGATCAAGAGTCAACTCGATCGGGTCTTCCTTTCGAGCCAGCAAGAATTGATAGACTTCCTGCACTGTCTCCTTCGATGGATAACGATTTTCGATGAAGAACTCTTGGATGTACCGATCTTGGTACGAGAAAAAGAGTCGACAGCGGCTATCCAATCCATCACGCCCCGCACGACCGGCTTCCTGATAGTAGGCCTCCAGTGTCCCGGGGATGTTGTAGTGGGCAACGTATCGAATGTCGGACTTATCGATACCCATTCCGAAGGCGTTGGTGGCAACGATCGCAGCAAGATCTCCCGACATAAACTTCTCTTGAACCTGACGACGCTGCTCGCCGTCCATGCCTCCGTGATAAACTCCGATCCGCTGACGCGTGCTCTCCGCGAGCTGTGTGCCCAAAGACTCGCACGTCTTTCGCGTTGCGGCGTACACAATCCCCGCGCCGTCTTGCTGTTTAATGAATTGCGCGAGCTGCTCATCCTTCTCCGCATCGGACGAACACTGTGTGACACCGAAGCGGAGGTTGGTCCTGGCGAAGCCCGTCACAAAGACCTTCGGCGACTCGAGTTCCAGCAGAGAAACGATGTCCTCACGGACGGCACGCGTGGCAGTCGCCGTCAATGCAATGGTCTGAAGATTGCCGAGGTAACGCTTTCGCACCATTCCCAGCCGCGAGTAGTCTGGACGAAAATCATGCCCCCATTCGCTGACGCAGTGGGCTTCGTCCACCGCCAGAAGACTGATTTCGCTCTTCGCAACCATCTCGAGAAAACGACCGTTGCGGAGTCGTTCAGGCGCGACGTAGATGAGGTCGAGATTTCCCTGGACCATCTCCTCCATCACATCCTCCTGCTCACGGGGATGCAACGTCGAATTGATCAGCCTGGCATTGATCTTTAGCTGACGAAGAGAGTCAACTTGATCCTTCATCAATGCAATCAGCGGTGAAACCACAATCGTGGTTCCCTTGCGTGCGAGCGAAGGCAACTGGTAGCAGAGGCTTTTTCCACCGCCGGTCGGCATTACGCACATGACGTCCTGACCCGACGCCACCGCTTCGACAACTGCCTCTTGACCTGGCCGAAAATGCTCCAACCCGAAACGCGGCAAAAAGGACTCGAGGCTCGGTGCTGTCGAGCTCATCATGCACTCCATTGAATCACTTGCGGCGTCAGGGGCGCCGCCGAACATCAAATCCAACGCTGCTAGGATTGGCTCGGCTCGGTCGTCTTGATTGCCGAGCCGTCTTCGCGTGTCAATCGGAATTGAAACTGCCAGTCTTGAGCCCAGGGCTGCGTCTGGGCGTTCTGCATGACCTTGATCAAAACGGTATTGGTTCCATTGACCAGTTTACAGTCCGCAACGTACTGATCGATGCGACTGCCCGAGTGGTAGACTTCGTTTTCGGTTACCAACTTTCCGTTGATCCAGATTTTGTTTGCCGTGATGCAACCGAGCCGAACTTGTGCCGCAGCAGTAAACGGACCTTCGATTTGGAACCGGCGAAAGACATAAGCCGCCGCGTCCTTCTCGTTGGAGAGGGGTCCATTCAAATCCACCATTCCTAGTTTATCGTCCGATTTAATCCGCTGCCATTCGACAACCGAGTCGCTCTTTCCGGTTGCCGTTTCTCTGCTACCACTCGCATCGCGAACGATCGGTGATCCGGACTGCAAGTACGCCGTCTCGGGAAGGTAAACCGTGTCGAAGTTCTTGCTGTCCGTATTGTCGAATGGCCCGATCATCCACCACGACACCATCATCCCCAGTTCGTTTGCCAGATCGACTTCTTCACCCAACTCGCTCAGCAGCTTGGCAGCCGTCTCCAACTGTGCCGGACTCCGTCCATTCGAAACGACATCCTTCAGGATCTTCACGGCCAATTCCGGATCATCCGACTTCGCTTTTGTCGCCTCACGGATCATCGACTTGATCTTTAGAAACCGGACGGGGAGCGACGGGTCATTCGCCGCGTCGGTCAGAAGCGATTCATAGCTGTCGGGATCGTGCTGGCTGAGGAGTTGAAACGCGGTGTAACGCGCGTCTTTGTCTTTGCTCCGATCTTGAAAATACGCCATCAACGATTCCATCGGGAAGTCGCCGTTGTCGGCAACATCGGCTGCAACGGAGCGAAGCCAGTTTTTTCCACGCACATCAGCTGCGGTAAAGCCTTCCAACACCTGCGTGACATCGGAACTTGGCAGTGACTGAAGCTCAGTCGCGGCTTCGGCGGCAGCTCGGTCGGATGCCGCCGATCCATCGAGTTGCCCGAACGCCGCGAGCCATTTCTCAACTTCAACCGCACCGGCAGGCCTCGTGGAGTGAACTCCTGGTAGGAAGATCGCGAGAAGCACAATGAAGTGGAAACGTCGATTTCGAAGCGGACTCATCGGTAACCCTTGCGACTCTTAGTTTGGTTCGGGACTGGCTCAATCCAGAGGTGCTTTATCCTCTGCCGATTCTACGGCGTGCAGCACACCCACTCCAATGTACCGAATCATTGGACTTCGCAGGATTACCCTTCGATCCCTCGGTCACAGTTTCGCGTTTCGTCACAGGCTCTGGATCGGTAGGCGAGACGTGTTCACGTCGCGATCGCATTCGCCGCTGGCAACCGGTAACTCCCCTAAGTACCGT
>JBCCOI010000440.1:0-6593 GCA_039025515.1 Planctomycetota bacterium | reverse complement strand
TGTGGTCGACGCCTACCAAGAACACCCTCCGGAAGCCCATGAAGTAGGCGATCTGCAACGCAACGAATGTGACCGTCCAGCCTTCGTTGATTGGTTCTAAGATCGACTCACGGAAGCAGACCGGTGCACCGGCCGAATAGACCAGCTGAAAATCTTCGCTCTGCTGGACTTCAGCAGGACAGTTTTGAAACGCGAGGAACGAGGGGCATCCGAGGCGGCGAAAATCCTGCAGACTTTGCTGAATCACCAACTCGTTTACACACACGTGATACGACAGCTCGAGCGGTTGACGGTCGAAGATCAGGTGAATCTTGTTCATCCCGAACAGAGAAAAGTCGTTCAACCGAGCTAGATCCATTCGGTTCAACGAGGGGCCGTTGCCGATGATGAAACAGTCCTCGCCCTCGTGCC
Source organism: Planctomycetota bacterium (assembly GCA_039025515.1). GTDB lineage: Bacteria > Planctomycetota > Planctomycetia > Pirellulales > Pirellulaceae > Stieleria. The sequence continues at coordinate 6,182 of JBCCOI010000440.1, read as the reverse complement.
GGTTGTGAAACGCCTTCAGGCGATCATGGTGTCGCTTCGTCCATAACCGAATCCCGGGATTTTGATGGCGTTGGAGATAGTCGATCACCCGAGTCGCGAGCGAGAGTTTCCAACGATTCAGATGCCCGGTCATGTCGCAGACTTCCGGTCGAGCTGGTTCGCAAGTTTTTCGACCGCCGTGTGGCTCGTTCGGTCAACCGCTTCCTGCGTATTGGAACCGTTGTGGCTTCCAAAAATCAGTTGCGGAAAACGACGCAGCGGACTATCAGCCGGTAAAGGCTCCGTATCAAACACCTCGAGTGCGGCCGAGTGAACCACACCCGACTCAATGGCATCGGCGAGGGCCATTTCATCGACGAGTGGTCCTCGAGAAACGTTGACCAACCGCAAACCATTCTTGCACTGCCGGAAGAACTCGCCGCCGATCAGATTTCGCGTGTTCTCGTTCAGACTGCAACAGAGAACCACGAAATCCGATTCATCGATTGCTTCGGGCCAATCCAGATGGCGGATCGTTCCGGCCAAGCTTGATAGATCGGGTTTGGCCGGGTCGTAGACGTTGACCTTCATGTCGCAAACGAGCAGTCGTTTTGCGATCTCGAATCCGATGTCACCCATCCCCACCAAGGCACAAGTCTTGTCGCAAAGCGAGATTCCGACTGGCTTCGGCCAACGGTTGTCTTTCACACCGGCATCGATTTCGAACAGTCCTCGCGCGAGTCCAACAAGATAGCTGTAGGCGACGTCGGCGACTTCGCGACCGAACATACCCGGCGTGTTGGTGACTTGAAGACCGGCGGCCTCGGCGCCGTGAAAGTCGACGTTGTCGACACCGACGCCCCATTTGACGGCTCCACGCAGCCGGCCCTCGACGCCATGGCGAAAGACATTCGCGGTCGCCGGATCGTCTCCGATAACCCAGCCGTCGTATGCGGGGAGCACTTCGATCAGTTCTTGCTCCGACATCGTTTGGACAATGTCGGGGGCATCCACCTGAAAGTTGTGCTTCTCAAACAGCTCGCCATAGCGATGGATCGAGTGACGCATCGGAGGACAGGTCACAAGAACGCGTCTCGGGCCGGGCATAAAACGATTCCTTTTGATGTTTGACGACAGCGTTCAAGCCGTGAAGCCGGACTGCTTCGAACTGGCAACCAACTCGGCGAGGTGCCAGCCATCTGCGTCATCGATGTCGAATGATTCCAAAAACGGAGTTTCGAGCATCTTCGGTGTCTTGCCGATCCGAGCGTTGGTTGACTGGAAGCTCTCCTTTGAAAAGACGTAGAGATTCGAATTCTCTTCGAAGATTGGGGGCAAGTCTTGTGTTCGAAGCAATCGGTCGGGATCGTGATTCAGTGCCTTACCATCCGAATCGTAGAAACGCGACTGCAGTCTGCTGACCGTGAAAACACTGTCATTCGCACCGTTCTGAACGCCTTCGCGGAAGAATTGTATGGCATCCCGAATTGTCTTCTCGGAGATCAACGGATTCGTCGTGTGCGTCATCACATAAGTATCCGCCGGAACCGCGCTCATGTCGTTTTCGATGATGCGATTCATGCTTACTTCATCGCCGCAGATTTCGGTCGGCCGGTCGCGGACCAATACTCGGTCGTTCGGTTCCAGCCCGTGAGACGCCAACACTTCGCGGCCGTCCGTGTTAATGATGATCCTCTCAATCTCGGGGATGCCAAGCAGTGTTTCCAAGACCCATTGGAAGAGCGGGCGTCCGGCGAACTCCTTGAAGTTCTTTCCCGGAATCCGCTCGCTGTGAGCCTTCATCGGCAAGAGGGCAACCGTTCGCAAAGAGTTGGACATGATCAGCTCATTCAAAGAATCGAAGTTCAGGAGACTTATTGCATTTGATAGGCACAGTGGCCAGAGGGCGCGTTCTCGATTTGAAGTCGGTACTGTTTGTACGACCAGACCAGCACGGCCGCAGTGCGGTTGCATCGCAAGTTGATTCCGAGATCATACGCTCCCGCTGCCAAACAGACTTGCTTGACGGTGCAACTCAAGTGCTGGATGCCTGACTCAAGATTTATCCTGTGTTGATTCGCGAAGCCATTCCATTGTCCGATCGACTCGCCGGCCGCGTTGTACCAGACCACATCGAAGTAGACGTCATCAAAGGTGCGTAGAGCGTCGACCTTGAGTTTGATTTCAAGAGATTCGGCGTAGCCGACGCTCTCGCTTGAAAGTGTCAACTCGGCGCTGCGAATTTCTTCGTGCAACAGCAACTGACCGCGCTCACGAGTCGATTGGTTCAGAACGTTGTATTGCTCGATGGCGCGATGAGTTTCACCATCAAACAAAACACGCCCCTTGTCGAGAACGATGCCGCGGGTGGTTGTGGCTGCGACCAATCCCATGTTGTGGGAAACAAAGATTGTGGCCGTTCTCGATTTTATGCGTGCAATTTCGTTGTAGCACTTCGATCGGAATGCGGCGTCGCCAACCGCCAAGACTTCGTCGAGAAACAGGACATCCGGTTCAATCAAGCACGCGGCGATAGCAAAACCCAAACGAACTCGCATCCCCGAACTGTATGTCTGCACGGGCGCATCGATGGCCGTGGGTACGTCGGCGAAGTCAACGATGCGTTCCAACCGATCGCGTATCTGTTTCTGCGAAAGACCAAGAATGGAACCGTTGATGAATATGTTCTCGCGTCCCGTCAAGACAGGATTGAAGCCAGCCTCGAGTGCGATCAATCCGCCCCGTTGGCCCCGCACTGTCACGCATCCGCGATCGGGCTTGATCAACTGATTCAAGATGCGCAAGAGCGTTGTCTTGCCCGCACCATTTCCACCCACGAGACCCACGCACTCGCCGCGTTTGATCTCGAATGAAATTTCATCGTTGGCCCAAAACTCTCCAGAACGCAATTCACTGATGGAACCGCGAGCCTGCGTCATGGGCAGTAGCTCACCGATCGAGTCTCTGAGTCCGTACCAGAGGCTCTTGCGAAAGTCCCGGCAAAACTTCTTTGAGATACCTTCGGCGGAGATCAATACTTCAGAGTTCGGCACCAGCGTCAACTCCCGATTCTCGCAACGACGTGTGGCATCACCGCACGCAGTCCAAAGAGGCAAGCGAAAATCACCAAGGCGGAGATCGGCATCAGCGCGATCGAACTCAGCAAATAATCCATGTTGCCCGTGGTCAGCAGGTCCCTTCCCGCCATTAAGATCGGTGTGGTCGGATTCCAAGCGATGATCGTCGCGGCAATACCGCTCTCCGGCGGCGGGTAAACGACCGGCGACAAATACATCAGGAATCCCATCACTAATGGAATGCCTTGTTCGACGTCACTGTAAAGGCTACCAATCGGCACGAGCATCAAGCCAATCGCCGTGCCAAATAGCATCAGTGACAGTAGGACTATGGGCAAAAGGAGGACGGCTGAACCTGGATTGACGCCAAAGTAGATCAGCGCCGGGACCAGCACGACCAGGTAAATCAGCATCTCGAAAACAGCTCGAAGCGTTCCCGCCGCCACGAAAGCCTCCGGTGGAACCTTCAGTTTCGTGAAGACAGACTTGCCGGAACGAAAGGAGGTCAGCGGGTTTTGAAGTAGCCTCACCAGCGTTTGCCAAAAGACGCTCCCGGTGAGGACAAACAGTGGGTAAGGCAGCTCCGTTTCCGTGACGTTGATGACGTTTTGACGGCTGAGAAAAAACCAAATGGCCGTGGTCATCAGGGGCGGCAAAAACAGCCACACATAACCCAAGTAACTTTGACGGAACTGGGCTTTCAGGTCGCGAAGAAAGATGACCCAAATCAAACCGCGAAACGCGTAGAGATCACGAAAGACCTCCACCACCAACTTCGCAGGCCGCCGGATCGCCGCCTCGGGCGAGTTGACGGCGACGGGAAGCGTCGGCGATTGCTGGGCGTCGGACATGGCAAGAGATTGATTTCACTGGAGATGTTGTCAATACACCGCAACGACGACTTCTGTTCGACTTAGCCTCTCGAATAGCCGCCTTGGTGCTTCATCAAGCCTTGTATTTAGGGTCCGTGCTATCCGAGCCGATGGGCGATAGCCCCGTTTTTCTGCGGAACAACGGCGGCTGTCGCGGTCCGTCTCAATCCTAAAGTCTCCGTTGATGACGCACTCGCTGGAAGTTGCCCGCTTAAGTCCGCTAGCCGGATGACCAATCCAAATTCGAAATTGTTCTTCGAGTGCGCGTCCATTGCGGTTCGTCCGCCGCGATCGCGTCGCGTTCGATCAAGGGGCAGTCGTCGGCCCAAAGTGGCGTTCCGAAGAGCCTGCGTGCGAGCCGTCGATTGAGTCCAGGCTCTCTTGGTGCCGGCGGCAAGCTGATTCCACGGCGCGATTGCAACGATTTTGAGGCCTCGATTTCGTAGCGTTCGACCTGCGAGGACCGCTGACCCGCGACGCAACGAAACATCCCAAGCGGAACCGGAACCGAGTCAAGTTCGGCGAACTCGGCCATGCGGACCCAAAGATCGAAGTCCCCGGCGAGCTTAAATTCCGTATCGATGTTCTTTCCGATTTTGTCCCAGAGCTTGGCCGAGAAGAAAGTGGACTCCTGTTGAATGTACGGGAGTGCTTCCAGCGAACGCGGGTGGTGCGCTCCCCGCAGGATTGCAGCATTGGAAAATCCGGGACGGCAATGCACGCTTGCAATTTGGCCTTTCGAATCCATCGCGATCGGACGCCGCGAGGTTAGCCATTGGCATTCAGGCAACGAAGAAAAAATGCTCGCGACGGTTGCCAGTGCCCAGGGGCAGAGCTTGTCGTCACCGTTGAGCCAGCTAAGGATTTCGCCGTCGGCATGGTCGAAGCCTCGATTGACCGCATCATACGGTCCGCCGTCTTCTCCGCTGCGAAACCAATGGAGTGAGTCACGCCGTGATTCGATCAGCTTGACGCTTCCATCCGTGCTGCCGCCGTCGACGACGATGTATTGCAGGTCGAAACGATCACCCAGACCGTCTTGTTGCAGCACACTCAGCATGCATTCGTCCAACGTGTGGACCTGATTAAACGTTGGAGTTACGATCGAAATCAGCGGTTTCGCTCCCATGGTCCCGTTCTCATTTGGCTTTTCGCCCCGACTCGAGCGTGTTCTCTTTTGGCAAGCGTGACAATCGGATTACCGACGTTCAATTCGGAGTCGTATCTCGACGCTTGCGTCGAGTCGATTGCCGCACAAACCTACGACGACTTTCAAGTGTTAGTTGTCGACGGAGGCTCGACGGATTCAACGCCTGAACGTCTTGAACGCTGGCGGGCAAGAGATGAACGCGTCGACATTCATCCTCGACCGGTCGTCGGCCTGTACCAAGCCTTCAACACGATTCTATCTGCGTCGAAGACGCGTTACGTCTGCATCCATCCGGCTGATGATATCGTGTCACCAGAATTCTTGAAGCAGATGTCGCAAACGCTCGATACGCATCCCGGTGCTGCGGCTGCCATCAGTCGGCTGCGGGTCTTTGACGAGCAGGGGCAACAGGAGGCGTCACCACACTTCGGTTTGTGTTGGCCCTCGAGTGCTCCGGTCCATCGATGGCCTTTTGATGCGATGACGGGGCTGCTTCGAGAGAATCCCTACGTCTCGCTGACGCAGATCTTGTTCCGTGCCCAAGCGATCGAGAAGATTCGATTTCGCACTGACCTTGGGTCGACGGCGGATATTCTGTTTCATCTGACGCTCGCGCTGAGGCACGACATTGTTCACGTGGATTCGACGTGGGGTGGATGGCGAATTCATCCGCATCAGGCATCCCAAAACAATTCGGATCAAAACGTCAAACGGCGAAATCTTGAGTTGATGCTCGATCTCGCTTTTGGCGAGCATCTGCGGCGCATCGATGATCAGGGATATCGCTCGAAGTTGCAGTACATCATTGATGTGATGGGAACCTACCAGGCACTCGCCCAACGGGTCAGCGGCCGCAGTCATCTGTCTCGTTGGGCGACTGTTTTGGGGACAGCCGTTCGGTCTCCAAAAGCAGCGTATCTTTACGCCATGAGTCGAACGCTTCGGCGCGAAGCGGAACGTGAATGGTTGACCAGACAAGCTCAGATGCTGACGGATGATCGTGTTGAAAGGCAGATCGAGCAATCAGTAGATGCGTCATCGGATGATCAGGAATAGGCGACAAGCCGATCGCCGGGGCACGTGATCGGGTCTGGGGGCAGGGCT